>CP065590.1:1230181-1537726 GCA_016025055.1 Chryseobacterium indologenes | reverse complement strand
AATGGTATTACTTTGTATTCCATCAATATTTTATTTTATGATCCAAAAATATAACTCTTAAACAGCCAATCCTTACGGTTAACCGTAAAAACAAAAAAACCTTTCAGAAAGTGAAAGGTTTGTATTTTGATAGCTGGGTTAGATAATACCCCAATCTTTACAAAGTGCGATGAGTTGCTCATTATTAAGTACTCCCAGGGATTCTTTAAGGTTGTTGAGTGATTTTTCAACACTGCTTAGACTGGATGGTCTGATATTATTTTCTTTTAAATAATCGGGTATATTTTTTTGAATCATTCCTTCAGAAAGGAGTTTGACGAGGATCTTATCAAACTTTGTAAAATCGTAGGAATTCTTATTCTTGATAGAGTCTTTTACATTCGAAGAAATGTATTTTTCATTATTGTGAACGGCTTTTATGGCCCGTTTCAATTCTTTGATATCTTCCCGTCCCTTGGAAACAAATCCATTGATATGATGGGTCGTAAAAAGATTTTCGACTATTTCCGGCCTGTTTTCAATGGAAAAAACAATGATTTTAATAGGGGGTGCCTCTTCTTTAATGGCATCCACAAGTTCTTTCCCGTTTTTTAAAGTTTGCTCTCTATGGTCTGTATCAAAGGATAAATCAGTAATTAATAAATCATAAGGGCTTTTCTCCCGTATACTTTTTTTTACCTTCATCCATGCATCATCACAATAATGTACATTGTCTACAGTTTCAATTTTCAGTTCTTCAACGGCTTTTTGGACGGAAATATTAAAACTTTCAAAATCTTCGGCTATTAGTACTTTTTTAAACATAATTTTATTTTTTGACTGGAAATGAAAGGTTTATTTTAATCCCTTTTCTGTTTGCGTTTCAAAATTAATTGTTCCGTTTATAGAATTTATACGGGATTCCGTATTTTTCAAGCCATTTCTGGGAATGTGTTCCTGAATTCCCACTCCGTTATCTGAATATAAAATGATAATAAGGTTATTTTCTCTTTCAAAATCAATCATCACACGATCTGCTTTACTGTGTTTTCTCATATTGGTCATCAATTCCTGCATAATATAGAAGATTTCGCTTTTAGCAGTATCTGAGACTCCACTCCAAATATCCTCTTCATTGCCAATAATAGGAACTTTAATGGTATCCGAAGAATACGATTTCAACATTTTTGATAGTTGCTTTGAAAAATCTTTTTCCAGAACCAGGTCTTTGTCATCATAGGAAATATCACGGGAAATATGATAAATACTTTCCAGCTTATCCAGCAATTCGTTTTTGTCAATAACAGGAATATTTTCTACTTCGGACATGACATGGTAGACTTTATTGGCCACTTTGTCATGTACTTTTTTAGAATATTTGAGTTCAGTGTTCTTTACCTCGAGTTCTTTTTCCTGTTGAAGACGTTTTTTTCTCCTTCTATACCAGAAATATCCCACTGTTAACAGAACGAGTAGGGTAGTTATTCCGATATTTCTCTGTAAGATTTCAATTTTGTTCTCTGCATCTTTTGCTTTTAATCTTTGGTTTTCTGTTTCTTTCTTTTCACTGTCGTATTTAATGAAAGCAAAACGTTTTCGATAATTATTTCTGCTGGCTTCAATGCTATCTGAAAGAATTTTATATTCTTTAAAGTTTTGTTTGGAATGGGACGGATCATCCACTAGAATTATTCGCTCTAGAGCTTGTAGCCTATCATCCGGGCTTTTTATTTTAATAGCATTATCATACATTTGCTGTGCATAGTGCAGAGACTTCGTTGGCTCTAGATTTTGATTTATTTCTGCTAAATGAGAGTAGCAAGAATTAGCTCCCCAAAAATCCTCATTTTTTAATTTATCTTTTAATATAAGTTCTATTTTTTCTGTTGCTGGATAGGTTTTGTTGTCCAACCATTTTACATATTCAATAAGGTCTTTAATTCTGTTAACCAAATTCTGATTATTAATTTTTGATAGATTGATAGAATATAATATTTTTAAGGCTTCGTAGTGTTTTCCTGTTTTAAATTCAGCGACTGATTTGTTGCATAAAATATTAATCCTGCTTTCTTCGGTTGGAATTTTTTCAGAGAGTGCTTTATTATACCAATTGATAGCATCATTATATTCTTTTTGATCTAATTTTAGATTGGCCATCGTATCATAAACGGAAAAAAAACTTTCATCATTTTCTTTCATCATTTTTAATGCCTCCACTAATGTTGCTTCTGCACCTAATATATCTCCGCTGCTTTTTTGTGCAATGGCTTGGCAAATTAAGCTTTTCGATATATTAGATGAGTCTTTTTGCTTAGCAAAATAATTTATTGCTTGTTGAAACTTTGAGTACGCTGTAACATCATCTTTAAGCAATAATCCAATGCCTTGATCATAGAGGCTATTTCCCTCAATACTACTTTGATCTTCGACAATTTTTTCCTGACATGAAAAAAGGAATAACAACAAAAAAGGTAAATATTTCATCATGGTACTAAAATATAAAAAAACCACTCATGAAGAGTGGTTTGTCTTTACTTTTTAGGTGGAAGAGTGGGTGCGGTCTCACCTCCAGTATCTTCTCCTAATTCAACAGATGCATGTACTGTTACCGGAGCCGGATTGTTATCTGTTGTTGTATTCGCGTTATTATTTGGGAATGCTAAACCTAATAGCATTAATATAAACTGGATCATTTCCTTACAATTTAAAATTTGAGCATTTCTGTAGTTGCCAGTGAAACCGATCACAGGTAGAGCTACACGAGTAAAAAATTTGAAGCGCTTCTAAATTTTTGGGAAGTGAACCTTCAAAAACGGAGGAGAAACATCTGCTTCCCAACCCGGAGTTTTCCTCCGTTTTATCAGGTGATTATAAAATCAGTTTTGTAAATTTGTTTTTGTAATGTTTTGTTTATCACTGATTTTCTTATGACAAAGATGCGACAAGATGTGACGCATTAGTTAGACAAAGGATAGACATCGATAGACAGAAAATGGACAGGGATTGTATTACGGTAATCCGTAATGTGGTATGAGTGAGAATCATCTATTTTGTAAATACTCAAAAAACGATATATGTCCAAGAAAAAACTACTAATTCATGAGGTGTTCAATAAGGCAAGGGAGGATTCTCAAAGGGATACTAAGAATGGCCTTTCGTCTTATTTATGGCTTTATTTTAAAGAAGATTTAGGCTTTGATATCAACGATAAGAGTTTTGGGAGATATTATGACGCTTTTATTAAAGATCAAGGGGATATTAATATTCAACCTGATAGGCTGAATGTAATGAGCCGTTATCTTGGTTATAAAGACTTTGCCGAGTTTTCACGAACTTTTGTCAAGAAGGAAGATGATAGTAATAAAACAACGGTTAAAATAACTGTTGATGAAGATGAGGAGTCTATATCAGAAAAGTTTTCAAAGTTGATTATTAATATTACGAATGAACAACATTTTAAAATGCCCGAATTTATTAAACAAAATGGCTTGGGGATTATGGAAATTACTTTTCTTATATGCCTTGTCACAGGGAATGTTCTTTTTTCCAATAATAAAAAGGTTAATCATAATCAGTATTCTGCTTTAAGCTTTATGTCTGAGATGAAACCTAATATTGAAAAGAAATATATGTATTGGAATGGCGAGAGATATATTGCTACAGATAGTAGCTACATTAATCCGGGGATTGATATTGTAGCCATGAATGAACATAAATTTCAATACTTTAAAAAGATTATGAGAAAAGATACCTTGACTGATTTAAATGCAGTGGGAAAAACATGGTATTCAAAGTATAATAATGAAGTAGAATTTTTTACAGACGATGGAATAGATCCTGATAATGGAAGAGAATTGAGAAAATCAACCTCTCTTATTATCTTTAAATATGCTGGCAAACAGAAAGACACGATAGAGCTTGAATGATGTTTTCGCTCATTACTTTTTTTCAAACCTTCAGCCATAAAAAAAGCGAAGATTTCTCTCCGCTCCGTATTATTCTGCATTCAGCATTCCCATTTCTCCGTAATGCTTTTTGAATTTCTGAATTTTTGGTCCCACGACAGCGCTGCAATAAGGCTGTGTAGGATTTTCATTATAGTATCCCTGATGATATTGTTCTGCAGGCCAGAATTTGTCGAACTTTGTTAATTCTGTCACATAAGTTCCTGCCCATCTTCCTGATTCCTGAGAAACTTTAATGGCTTCTTCGGCCTTTACCTTTTCTGCATCGTCTTTATAATAAATAACGGAACGGTATTGGGTTCCGATATCATTCCCCTGTCTGTTGAGCTGAGTAGGATCGTGAAGAAAGAAAAACACATCCATCAGCTGTTCATAAGAAATAACTGCCGGATCATAAGTGATCTGTACTACTTCTGCATGGCCGGTTTCACCGGTGCATACTTCCTGATACGTGGGATTGTCCTTATGCCCTCCGGAATATCCTGAGATGGCTGATTGTACACCTTTCAACATATTGAAACAGCTTTCTACGCACCAGAAACAACCGCCTCCGAAAGTGATTTGCTCTAAATTATTGTTATCCATTTTTAGTAATTATTCTATTTAATGATCTTTTCTTCCACCTAAAGATGTTTCGGAAAAGCCTATCAAAAATATGAAAAAAGTTTTCATTTCAGCATAATTTTAAAAGCTTAGCTTCAATTGCTCTGATAGATGGGACGAATGATTTCTCAGTAGAAATTCTGCGAATCTGCGGGAAATAAAAAAGCACCCTCAAAGGATGCTTCATATTATTTACAGAGATATTCAGTTATTTTTTCCAAACTAAGGCACTTGCTCCTAAAATAGCAGCATCGGCTTCGTTAAGCTCACTGAATACCAGTTTTACTTTGTTTCTGAATATAGGAAGTAGATTTCTTTCCATATGAAGTTTTGCAGGCTTTAAAATAAAGTCTCCGGCTTTGATCACTCCTCCGAATAAAAGGATTGCTTCCGGTGAAGAGAACATGACAAAATTCGCTAATGCCTCTCCAAGTTTTTGTCCGGTATATCTGAAGACTTCAATGGCGATAGGATCTTCTTTCATAGCGCATTCATAGACCGTTTTAGAATTTATGGCGTCTTCAGGATACTGATTCAGCATAGATTCTGGGAACTCGGCTCTCATTTTTTTTGCCGTAATTGTAATTCCTGTTGCAGAGGCGTACGCTTCAAGACTCCCTTCAGAGCCGGTACTCCAGTGTTTTCTTCCACCGGGCTTTACAATCGTATGTCCCAGTTCTCCTGCAAAACCGTCATGTCCGTAGATTAAGTTTCCATTGGCAATAATTCCGCTTCCCACGCCTGTTCCCAAGGTAATCATGATAAAATCTTTCATTCCTCTTGCTGCACCGAAAAGCATTTCTCCTAGAGCAGCCGCGTTGGCATCATTGGTTACCGTACAAGGTAAATTGAATTTAGCTTTCATCAGCTCTGCAAAAGGAATAACACCTTTCCAGGGCAGATTAGGAGCCAGCTCTATTGTTCCCTTGTAATAGTTGGCATTGGGAGCACCTACTCCGATTCCGTCGAAGTGTTTTTCAGTACCGTGTTTTTCCATTAAAGGAGACACATGTTCATATAAAGCATCGATGAAATCTTCAATTTTTTCGTATGCATCGGTTTTCAGGTTTCCCTTATCCAGAACTTCTCCGCGATGGTTTACGATTCCGAATTTGGTATTGGTACCACCGATGTCAACTCCCAGGGCAACTTGTTTTGATAAATCTATTAACGACATTTCTATGATTAAATTCTAGGCTCTAAAATTATAAAAAAGATTGTATTAATAGATGCTCAACCCAATATAATTTAATATTTTAAGCAGTTTTTATCACTTTTTTCTTTTTTCTGCCCCACCAGATCATAAATCCGGTTACCGGAAGTGAAGCACAGATAAGACTCACAATAAAAGCAATGATCTTTGTCGGAAGGCCTAAAATAGCTCCCACGTGAATATCATAATTGGCATTTACTACTTTTTCACCAAAGTTTTTGTCTTTAGGATCGTGAGTGTGGAGAAGCTCACCTGAATTTTCATCAAAAATAAGGCTGCTGCTTTTATGATAAGAGTAAGACAAATGTTTTACATAGACCTCAAAGTTCGGATGTTCGTGATCATCCATATGCTCATGTCCAAGATCTATTGCAAAGCCGTATGAATCCGGATATTTTTCTTTTACCGTATTAATAATTTTGTCTAACGTACCTTCTGTTCTCAGTTCGATAGGGGCTTTGGTCTTAATGTGAGAGAAATCCGGGTATTTTGTTTCTCCACCCGAAAAAATCACATAGATCATTGCCTGTACTACAAAGAAAGCATAAAACAGCCCGGTGATAGAGAAGATTAAAGCGAAAACAGAGGCGTAAAAGCCTAATACATTATGAAGGTCATAGTTTTTTCTTTTCCAGCTTTTGATATTTTTCCATTTGAAGGCAAAACGCTGTTTCCTTGCTGCCTTATTTTTAGGCCACCATAAGATAATTCCGCTGATCAGCATAATGATGAAAATAATAACAGGAATTCCTACCACATAAGTTCCCCAGTCCTGCTTCAGAAGGAAGCTCCAGTGGATCATTTTTACGATATTAAAGAATCCGTTTTTCTCATCGTAGACTCTCAGTACTTTTCCTGTATAAGGGTTTACATAAGCTTGTTTATAGACCGGAAACTCCTCAAAGTAGTTCCATCCTTTGGTATTATGCTCATACCAGAAGAACATATACGACATTTTCCTGTCAACAGGAATATTGACCCAGTGAATAGGATATTTTTCTTTGACCTGCTCTGCAACAGCTTTTTCCATCACACGGATAGGAAGGATCTGCTTTTGTTCAATATTTTGCTCGTTGTGGTAAATGACATCTTTGCGGGTAAAGTTTTCTACCTCATCTTTAAAGACATACAGCGCACCGGTAATGGAAATGATAAAGATTAAAAAACCGATTCCCAACCCAAACCATAAATGTAGTTTGGCAGACCATTTCTTAAAAAATCCCGGCTTATTTTTATGATGATGCTTTTTCCTCATGTCAGTCGTAAAGTACTGCAAAGATAAACTTTACTTTTTATTTAGATTAATTAAAATTTATATTCAATCATAAAGGTTCCTCTCATACCCAATGAATTGACGAATTCATTGTCTCTGGCAGTCCACCATGCAATAGCAGGCTGGTATTTTTTATTGAATACATTCTCAACTCCCAGAGACAATCTCCAGTTGGTAGTTACTTCGTAACTTGATTTGAAATTGAAGACGGTATATTCAGGGACATATCCTTCACCATAGGCATATAGCCCTGTTTTGGAGTTTGGATCAAACCTGTTTTGAGTGAATGAATGAAGCATATCCACTCCTACAGATAAAGCCGGAATGGGCTTTGCCTGAACATAAGCCAGCACTTTTGGCGCAGAAATCCTACTATTATTGATCTTCGTGGAATAGTCTCCGTCATCTTTTACAGATGTAATTCCTTCCATCCAGCTGTAGCTTCCTCCGAACTGGACCCATTTTACAGGACTAAAGTGTAGGAAACCTTCCACACCGTATACTATTTCCGGAGATCTCTGGATCATCAGGGCTCTGTCCGGGCTTTGTACAAATGAAGCTCCTAATTTTGATGTACTTACATAAGAAGTCAACTCATAAGTAAGCCAGCTGGAAAGCTGTCCTGTTGCTCCCAATTCGTAATTATTGACAATGATAGGTTTGGTTTCAAGGTTTTTTATCGTTTCCGAATTTGAGGTTCTTAAAATTCTTCCGAGTTCATTGATAGAATAGGCCTGTGAGAAGCTTGCAAAAAGATTGATATAAGGCTCAATATTGTAACGCAATCCGATGTTTCCTACCAAAGCATTGTAGTTAAGTTTTCCTCCTGCTACAGGAATACTTTTGGTAAAAGTTCCATCAGTTTTAAGGACAGAAAGGGTGTTGAAGTCATCTACATTAACTTTAATGTTTTCATAACGGACTCCTGCTTTAATCGTTAGTTTTTTGAACAGATCAATTTTAGCTAACAGGAACGGAGCAATATTCGTCATGCTCATATTAGGGGTCCAGAATCTTCCGTCTTCCAGTTTTTGTACGGTTTCATCATTCAGAATATCGGCACCGTAGATAATCTCTCCCTGAGAGTTGGCAGAATTCCATAGCTGGGTGTCAAAATTGAATCTCGCGCCGGCTTTTTTAGAGATCACATTAGATTGGCCACCATTGAAAAACGTGTCGCTGTATCCGTAAACGGTTTTAAAATCCTGATAATAAAGATTAATATTCAATGACGTTCCTGCAAACAGGTTTTTATTGTCATAGCTCAGTCTGATATTATGGTTTTTCGGAGTTCCCTGTGGTGTTGTTTCCAGTCCTTTTCCCAACCCTTCACCAATTGTAGGCTTGCTTCCATATTTTCCGGTACTTAGACCTAAATTAAGATCAGATCTTGAAGAATAGCCAATATAGGAAGCTTCAATTCTCTGGTTATCATTAATGGTATATCCCAATTTCAAAAGTCCGTTGTAATTGTCCATTTTAGCAGTGCTGTAAGTAGGACTCAGATAAACACCGTCGGCATCTTTCATATACCCTGTTCTTTCATAGGCCAATGAAAGGGTATAGTCAAATTTGTTGACTTTTCCGGAGAGAAGCTGGCTGGCTCTTATTCCGAGAGTACCTCCGTAAGGCTGTCCTGTAAAGCCGATCTGTGATATTCCGGAAATCTTCCTGTCTGTTTTATTTCTTTTTGTAATGTAATTGATAATTCCACCATCTGCTCCGTTTCCGTAGATAGAAGAAGCTCCTTTAATCACTTCAACTCTTTCAATTGCAGAAGGGTCAATGGATCTTAAATCTCTGGCTCCGTTTCTTAGCGGCGTAGACTGGGGAATCCCGTCAATCAAGACCAGTACCTGGCGACCTCTTAAGGTCTGTCCGGTATTTGAAGTTTGCCCGGAATTCGTTCCTAAACTGGGAACGGTATACTGCAGGATGCTTGTAATATCTGAATTGACCGTCAGCTGAGACTGAATCTGCTTTTCTCCTACCACGGTGATGGAGCTGGGAACTTCTTTAATGTTCTCTTTTTTTCTGGATGCAGTCATCACCACCTCATCCACATTGTTTGTCTGTAAAGAATCTTTGACTTGCGCAAAAGCCATTGTTGTTCCTAAACAGGCAGCTGATAAAATCGCTTTTTTCATTATATTTTCTTTCCTTGTTTTTTTCTTTTTCCCCACCAGACCAGAAATCCGGTAATGGGGAGTGAGGTGCAGACTAGGCCTGCGATGAACCAAATGATTTTTCCAAACAGTCCGAAATAAGATCCGGTATGGATGTCGTAATTGGCATTTGAGTACTTCTCTGCAGTATTGAGTTTGTGATGAGGTTTATTGTTGAGTAGTTTTCCCGAATATTTATCGAAGGTAAGCAGGTTTCTTTCACTAAACCTTCCATCCTTTCCATACACGGTAACGGGAAGGTTTTTGAGCTCCTTTCCTTTTTTATTTTTGCCGTTTAAAGTGATCCTGAAACTGGATGATCCTGAGTATAGCTTTTCTGCCTGCATCGCTGCTATATCAAAAACCGCATCTTTCCTGACTACCAAAGAATCCAGGGATTTGATTTCCTTATCTTTTGGAAGTTCCCAGGAACCTGAAAGTGCGAGGTTAAAAGTGTTCTTTACATAGGGATAAGCGAAGTAAATTCCAGTAACACACATGATTAACGCAATAAAAGAGGCATAAAATCCTAAGATATTGTGAAGGTCATAGTTTTTACGCTTCCAGTTTTTTACATTTTCCCAGTTGAACCAGAATCTTCCTTTGCGGGCGTTTTTATTTTTAGGCCACCATAAAATGATTCCTGTGATCAGCATGATGATAAACAATACGGTAGGAATTCCTGTGATGTACGGTCCCCACTCAGAATTGAATAAAAGTCCCCAGTGGATATATTTAAGGATATTAAATACATCATATTTTTCATTGTAAATGGCAAGAATTTCTCCGGTATACTGATTGACATACACCTGCTTGTTGATGAGAACCTGCTGGAAATAATTCCATCCCTTTTTACTCTTTTCATAGTAAAGGAAACGATAGGATTTATTTTTATCCAGAGAGATCTCAACTGAGCTTATCGGATATTGTTCATTAAGTTCCAGACTTACTTTCTCACGAAGAAGATTGATCGATAAAGGTTTTAAATTGACCTCATTTTGCTTTACATAAATAGCATCTTTCCGAAGACTATTTTGTACTTCATCCTTAAAAATGTACAAAGTCCCTGAAAGAGAGATAATGAAAATAATGATACCAACCGATAAACCAAACCACAAATGCAGTTTGGCAGACCATTTCTTTGTAGCAGAAACTTTCTTTTTATGGTGATGCTTTTTTCTCATAGCAAAAAGTTAACCCCAATTGGGGGTTAACCTTTATATAGTGTTAAAATTTGTATCCGATTGATAATCTCCAGTTGCGCGGCGCGTTGTAGATCCAAGCATATTCACCTGCATCGCCTCTATAACCACTGTAAAGCTTTTTGTTAAGGACATTGTTTAGCAGTAGGTTCACATCAAATTTTTTGGCTACGTAGGAAATTCCGAAATTGGTGTCAAAATAGTCCGGAAGGCGTTGATCCTTTTTCGCATTGACCCCAAACCATGATTGTCTTCCTCCCTGATACTGATATCCTGCTGAGATTCCAAAACCTTTCATAATGCCATTTTCGAATCTATAGCTG
Organism: Chryseobacterium indologenes; assembly: GCA_016025055.1. Classification (NCBI taxonomy): domain Bacteria; kingdom Pseudomonadati; phylum Bacteroidota; class Flavobacteriia; order Flavobacteriales; family Weeksellaceae; genus Chryseobacterium; species Chryseobacterium indologenes. Next base: position 1,527,003 of record CP065590.1, on the reverse strand, counting down.
ATCCATGTATTTTGAACATTTTTAGCATTTCCGGGAGATTGAACTCCTATATTGGCAGGTTCTGTATCTTTAATTGTTTTAGCATCAGTATAGGCGTAGTTGATGATAATATTCAGTCCTTTTACAATTTCTCCTTTGATATCAGTTTCAAAACCTCTTGCTCTCTGTTCCCCTGAAGCAATCTGAAAAGGAACTCCTCCGTTTTGTTCTTTAGGTCCTGCAACAAGAATATTTTGTCTTCTGATTTCGTAAACGGCAAAAGTAGAGTTCCATTTCCCTCCGAACCAGTCTTTCTTCAATCCGAATTCAATATTCTGCCCTTTGAAAGGATCTGTAATTGAAGTAGAATTGATTCCTGTTCCGGATTGTGGCACGAAGGTTTTGTCATAAATACCGTAAACAGAGAAATCGTCCATGATTGAATAACTAATTCCTACTCGTGGTGTAAATTCTCCTGCCTTATTTCTTGGAACAACATTTCCTGGCGAATAATAGGGATACCCTGCATAAGTAGTACCACTGGTGTATCTTCCTGCTAATGTTAATCTTACTTTGTTGTTAAACATTTCAATCTGATCCTGAGCATAATATGAAGTATATTTTACACCTTCATCATCATAAAAAGGAGCAGAAGGGTTTAGCGTATAAAAGTCAGAAGAAGGTAGTTTTGTAGGATCTACACCATAATTCACATTATAAATATCGATAGGGAATGGGCCACCTGCAAAAGATGAAAAGTCAGCATTGTATTTTCTGTCTCCGTAATCAAATCCTGCAATAATTTTATGAACAATATTCCCCGTATTAAGTGTTCCTCTTACATAAGTCTGGAAAATGTGGTTTTTTCCTTTTGCTTGCCAGTTACTTACTGTTCTGTTTAAAATATTTTTATTGTTTGAATCAAATGTTCCCCACCATGAACCACCGTCATAATTCAGATCCATATAAGCGTACTGTGTGCTCCACACCCAATCTTTGAATAATTTCTGATCTAAGCTTAAAAATAAGCTCTGATCTTTTACTTCAGTTTGTTTAAAGTTGGGATCATTAAAGTTTGTATGTACATTTAGTGAAGCATATCCATCGTTAGACATCAGATAAGCTCCGGGTTGATTGAATTTTAAATACTGATAGTTATATTGTGCCGTAAAGGTAGTTGATTTTGTTGGTCTGAAAGTGATGGATGGTGCAACAATAATTTTGCTTGTCTTATCATTTTCTACCCAGGATTTATTAGAACTCCCCATTAAGTTGATGCGGTAATCTAAAACCCCGTCTTTAACAAGAACTCCGTCTAAATCAGCTTCTCCTCTGAAAAGGTTATAGCTTCCTGTGGTAAATCTTACGCTATTGGCAAACTTTCCGGTTGGTTTTTTCGTTACAACATTATAAAATCCTGCTGGATCACCCATTGAACCCATGAAACCTGCTGGTCCTTTTACAAATTCAATCCTGTCAATGATAGCTGCATCAGGATTAATGGGTCCCCATGTTGAAGAAACATTCATTCCGTTCATGAAGGTAGCGATCCCTGCTCCTCTCATAAATACATTTGAGTATACATTGTCCCAGTGTTCAACTTTTCTGGCACCACTTACGTTTCGGACAATTCCTTCGGACATGTTCAATGTGATTTGATCAGCAAGAACCTGAGAACTTACAGACTGTACATTCTGTGGAAGTTCAAGAATAGGAGTCTGGATTCTTAGTGAACCGGAAACTTCATTAAGTTTATATTTTTGGTAGTATCTTCCGTTGACAACAACTTCTTCAATATTATTAGATTTAATGGTGTCTTTTTCCTGTGCGAGCGTTAACATCGAAGTTAATACTGCTGCTCCAATCGTCAGTTTTTTCATTGTTTTATAAGGGTGAGAAATAATTTATTTTATTGTAACAGTTTAGAATTTATAAGTGAAAGTTCCTACGGCGTTAATTAACCTTTGTGGATTGGCTGTGGTATATCCGATCCAGTAATGTTGATTGGTAAAGTTGTCTACTTTTACCCCAATTCTGAATTTTTTAGCATCATAATAAGCACTGGCATTAAGGACAACGTAAGAAGGCAAAGTAAATACTTCGTTTGTTTGGTCTGTTGTATTGAAGTTATTGACAATTTTATTTTCACTGGCATAATTTCCTCCAATTCCGAATCCTAAACCTTTCAGTTTGCCATCTAAAAATTGATAGCTGGCGTAAAGATTTGCAAGATAAGGTGAACCTGCAGTATTTGGTCTTCTATTGAGCACAGACTCATCAGATTGAGTGTATTTTGAATCATTGTAGCTGAATCCGGCAATAGCGGTAAAACCTTTTAGTAAATATGCATTGATTTCCAACTCGACACCACGGCTTATAATAGTTCCGTCCTGTACCTGAGCTCGTGGGTCTGCAGCGCCAATTGCATTTCTCAAAACATCTTTTACTTTGATGTTGTAATAGCTGAATGTAGAAGATACTTTACCATTAAATAGGTTGGTTTTGATTCCTCCTTCCATTTGGTTGGCCTGTTCCGGAACAGGCGTTACAGTTGCTCCTGAAGCGTTCAGATAATAATTAAGGTTCTTAAAACTGTTTTGATAATTTCCAAAAACAGAAACCTTGTCTTTTATAAGCTCATAAACAATACCTACTTTTGGAGAGAAAAATGTCTGGTCAAGTTTTTTATTTTCCCCTGAACTCTCCGGTTTATTGGTGAAATTATCCACTCTTAAGGCCATGAGTACATTAAGATTGTCGGTAATATTGAGCACGTTTGAAAGGTATACAGCGTAGTTTTCCTGAATTCCTTTTATTAAATAGGGAGATTCCTTTCCGGCTAAAGCATTGTATTGAGACTGAAGACTTGTCCCATTAAAATTTGTATAATCAAAACCAGGCTGATGTAAAGGAACAGGGATTGAGTTTCCTTTTTCATCCTTATCAAAGCCATTCACATCGTAGAAGTTCTGATTGTTATTTACCCTCAAATAATCGAAACCTAAAACAACTCTGTTTCTTAAATTTCCGATTTTGAAATCGCCATTAAAGTTTTGTTGAAAATTGAGAGATCTTTTTCTACTATCTCTCGTAGATTGGTCACTTCTATACATATTGTCTGCACTATCGCCCATAAAATATAAATAAGGCATAAATCCGTTAGAATAGCTGGACGATGTACTGAAATTCGTATTTGAAGTTATTGAATTTGAAATTTTATAATTTACCTGTCCAAAGAAGTTAATACTTCTTCCTGTATTGGTAAGGTCTTTTCCCAGATATGAATTTCTATAATCGAGGTTAAGATCTTTGATGCTATTTACTTTTTGGAGGTATTTACCTGAGTAGAAGAAAAAGGTCTGGTCAGTCATATTCTTCATCTGAAACAGCTCCATGTCAAGGTTGATGCTTAATCGGTCATTAGGTTTATAGCTTAAACTAGGAGCAATGGCAAGATTTCTTCTGAATCCTTCTGATTGGAAAGTACCTTCATTCGTATAAGCTGAGTTTAAACGGAATAAGAGCTTTTTGTCCTGGGTAAGGGGAGTGTTGATATCCACTGCGGCTCTGTATGTATTATAGCTGCCACCGGCAAGGCTGATATTTCCTCCAAATTTTTCGTAAGGTTTTTTAGTAACTCTATTGATTACTCCTCCGTAACTTGACAATAAACTTCCGAATAATGTTCCTGACGGACCTTTCAGCACCTCTACTTTTTCAAGGTTTATGGCATCAATAGTTCCAGTTACAGCGCCCAGTACTCCGTTTCGCAAAGAATTTGCTGATACAAAACCTCTTAAACTTACATAGGCTCCTCCATCACCTGCTCTTCCATTTGAAGTCCACATCGGTTGTAATCCCGGGATGTTTTTTAGAGCATCATCTACGGTATAAAGTCCCTGATTTTCTAAAATGACTTTATCAATACTTGAATATACTTGCGGATTTTCAATAGCCTTTAGCGGCATCTTGTTTGAATATTCACTATCTTTTTTGATATAGGTATTAATCAGTACTACTTCATCAATGCTTTTGGTGTTGGCTGAATCATTTTTCTGGGCAAAAGTTACCATAGAACCTAACATTGAGGCACAGATCAGTACATTTTTCATGAAAGTCAAATTTTATGCAAATATATTATTTTTAAATATTCTAAATAAATAATAATATTGACATTTATCATAAAATTATGATACAATACATAATAAAAAACCGTTCCGGCTAATGCCAGAACGGTTTTCGTATCATATTGTTAATTATTTCTTATGCAGGAATTTCTCCTTTGTATAAGAAAGAAATAATTTCTTTATTCAATTTATCGATCATTTCACTGAATAAGTGGAAAGATTCCTGTTTGTAAATTACCAACGGATCTTTCTGCTCGTACACTGCACCCTGAGATGATCTTCTTAAGTCATCCATTTCACGAAGATGAAGTTTCCAGTTCTCATCGATAATCGATAGCGTGATATTCTTTTCAAAGTCATTTACCAGGCTTTCACACTGAGTTTCATAAGCTTCTTTAAGGTCAGCTACGATGGTCATTGTCTTATGTCCGTCGGTGAAAGGAACCTGGATCATTTTGAACATTGAACCCTGATTCTGATAGACATTCTCAATGATTGGGAATGATTTCTCTTTCAGTAAGTTCAGTTTCATCTGATAATCTTCCTGAGCAGCTTTGAATAAGATATTCGTTAAATCCTGAATGTTTTTATTATTAAAATCATTTTGAGAAACCGGAGATTCCATTGTAAATGTTTTAATGATTTCGTATTCAAAATCTTTATAATTTCCGCTTGCCTTTCCTTTCGCAACGATAGAATTAGCCACATCAAAAATCATATTGGTAATATCATACTTCAGGTGATCTCCGAAAAGGGCGTTCTTTCTTCTCTTATAGATAACGTCACGCTGTTTGTTCATTACGTCATCATATTCAAGAAGTCTCTTTCTTGTTCCGAAGTTGTTCTCTTCTACTTTTTTCTGAGCTCTTTCAATAGATTTGCTGATCATCGAATGCTGAATTACTTCACCTTCTTTGTGACCCATTCTGTCCATCATTTTAGCGATTCTTTCCGAACCGAACAAACGCATCAGGTTATCTTCAAGAGATACATAGAACTGAGAACTTCCCGGATCTCCCTGACGACCGGCTCTACCTCTTAACTGTCTGTCAACACGTCTTGAGTCGTGTCTTTCAGTACCGATGATGGCTAGACCTCCTGCATCTTTTACTTCTTTTGAAAGCTTAATGTCGGTACCACGACCAGCCATGTTCGTTGCAATTGTTACAACTCCCGGCTGTCCTGCACCAGCCACGATTTCCGCTTCTTTTTTGTGAAGTTTCGCGTTCAGTACCTGGTGTGGAATTTTTCTTAATTGAAGCGCCTTTGAAAGCAACTGAGAAATTTCAACTGACGTTGTTCCTACCAATACAGGTCTTCCTGCGGCAGTTAATTTTTCAACCTCTTCAATTACGGCGTTATATTTTTCTCTGTTGGTCTTATAAACCAAATCTTGTTTGTCATGTCTTAAGATAGGACGGTTGGTCGGAATCACTACAACATCTAATTTGTAGATCTCCCAAAGTTCACCAGCCTCTGTCTCAGCAGTACCGGTCATTCCCGCAAGCTTGTTGTACATACGGAAGTAATTCTGAAGCGTAATTGTTGCAAAAGTCTGGGTAGCGGCCTCAATTTTCACATTTTCTTTCGCTTCGATCGCCTGGTGAAGACCGTCAGAATAACGACGTCCCTCCATGATACGACCTGTCTGCTCATCAACGATTTTTACTTCACCATCAATTACTACATATTCATCATCTTTTTCAAATAATGTGTAGGCTTTCAATAGCTGGCTCATCGTATGAACACGTTCTGATTTTTCAGCAAAATCACTGAAAAGTCTTTCTTTTGCTTCGAATTCTTCTTCTTTAGAAAGGTTTTTAGCCTCTACTTCAGCGATTTCAGTTCCGATATCCGGAAGAACGAAGAAGTTCGGGTCAGAGTTACCCTGAGACATATATTCAACTCCTTTATCAGTAAGGTCAACCTGGTTGTTTTTCTCCTCGATAACGAAATAAAGATCTTTATCTACGATCGGCATATCACGGTTGTTGTCCTGCATATATTGCGCTTCAACTTTCTGAAGCAATGCTCTGTTTCCGCTTTCCGATAAGAATTTGATTAATTGTCTGTTTTTAGGAAGACCTCTGTAGGCCTGAAGTAATTTGAAACCGCCTTCTTTAGTATTTCCGGCAGCAATTAATTTTTTAGCTTCATTGAAGATGGCAGAAACTGTCTTTTTCTGAACATCGACAATTCTGTCGATAGACGGCTTCAGAACATCAAACTCCTGTCTGTCTCCCTGAGGAACCGGACCGGAAATAATCAATGGTGTTCTTGCATCATCTACCAATACGGAGTCTACCTCATCCACGATCGCAAAGTTCAATTCTCTTTGTACCAGTTCTGAAGGTGAAGTGACCATGTTGTCTCTCAGATAATCGAAACCGAATTCGTTGTTTGTTCCGTAGGTAATATCTGAGTTGTATGCTTTTCTTCTTCCGTCTGAGTTAGGCTGGTGGTTATCAATACAATCGATTGACATCCCGTGGAACTGATACAATGGTCCCATCCAAGCCGAGTCTCTTTTAGCAAGATAGTCATTCACGGTTACAACGTGAACTCCTCTTTCCGGAAGTGAATTTAAGTAAATAGGTAATGTTCCTACCAAAGTTTTACCTTCACCCGTTGCCATTTCGGCAATTTTACCGCTGTGAAGAATAATACCTCCGATAAACTGAACATCATAGTGGACCATATCCCAAACTACTGGAGTTCCGGCAGCATCCCATGAGTTTTTCCAAACAGCTTGGTCTCCCTGAATTTCAACGAAATCTTTCCCGGCAGCAGCCAGTTCTCTATCCCAGTCACTTGCTGTTACACGGATTTCTCCATTCTGTGCCCATCTTCTTGCGGTTTCCTTGATCAATGCAAAGGCTTCCGGAAGAACCTGAAGGAGCACTTTTTCTTCAATTTCGTATGATTCCTTCTTTAAAGACTCAATTTTTGAGAAAAGAGCCTCTTTCTCGTCAACGTTTGTTGAATTTTTTATCTGCTCTTTAATCTGTTCTATTTGAGCTGTGATCTTGCTGGTTGCAGATTTTATATTCTCTTTAAACTCAGCAGTTTTTTGTCTCAAACCATCATCCGACAATTGTTGGATGTTTGGTTCTACAGCTTTGATTTTTGTTACAACTTTTTTTACTTCTTTTAGGTCCTGCGCTTTTTTGTCTCCCAAAAACCCTTTAAGAACTTTGTTTAAAAAACTCATAAATTTTTTGCTTTATGCTTAATGCAAGATGCTTTAAGCGTTTTAAATGACACGCTTATCGTGTAAGTTAATATATAAAAAGGGCAAAAAAGCTCTAAGCGTGCGGCCTAAAGCTTATCGCTTTATTAATATTCGTCCTCGTTCCAAAGGAAATCTTCGTCTGTCGGGTAGTCACTCCAAACTTCCTCAATCGATTCATAAATCTCTCCTTCATCTTCAATTGCCTGAAGGTTTTCTACTACTTCCATAGGTGCACCAGTTCTGATTGCGTAGTCAATAAGCTCTGCTTTTGTCATTGGCCAAGGTGCGTCACTTAGATAGGATGCTAATTCTAATGTCCAGTACATAATTTTCTAATTTTTTGCAAAAGTATAAAAATAGGTTGTATAATAAACTTTTTTATACTTGATTTTCAATTCTTTTTATAATTTTTTCTTGTAAATGTCTGTCATCAACTGCATGGCAGCACTGTCAGTAATTTACTTATTGTCGTTTTCTCAAAAACCATTCCACAAATTTTTTTATGCCATTTTGGAAGTCTGTGTCTGGTTTGTACCCTATTAATGTCTTTGCTTTTGTGATATCGGCATTGGTTTTTGTGACATCACCCGGTTGCATTGGCAGATTTTTTTTGGTGGCAGTTATTTGTAATGCATTTTCGATGGTGGCGACCATCTCAGATAAAGTAACGACCTCATTTTCTCCTAAATTAAGGATTTCATAGACCTGAGTGTGATTCTCCAGATAGGTAACAGATTTTAGAATTCCGTCAATGATGTCATCAATATAAGTGTAATCTCTGGCAGTATTTCCGTCACCATAAAAAGGAATTTCCTGTCGGTCTGAGATCAGTTTCGTAAACTTGTGTATGGCAAGGTCCGGGCGCTGTCTGGGTCCGTAAACGGTAAAAAATCTAAGCTGAATCATATCAATACCATAGAGTTGATGGTAGACGTGTCCTAAAATTTCTCCACATTTTTTAGTAGCGGCATAAGGCGAAATAGGATTGTCTACATTGTCAGTCTCTGCAAAAGGAGTTTTTTCATTATTTCCGTAAACGCTTGACGAAGAGGCACAAATGAATTTTTTAATACCATATTCTTTGCACAGTTCCCAAAGATTCATCGTACCACGAACATTTACTTCTTCGTATTCCAAGGGGCTTTCAATAGACGGACGTACACCTGCCAATGCGGCAAGGTGGATGATCATATCAATGGAGTGGTGCTTAAAAATGTTCTCAAGTCCTTTTTTATCCCTGATATCCTGATAATAAAGAGAATATTGAGCAGATTGAGTGAGGGAAATTAAACGCTGGATATCAGCCACTTTATCAGAAAACTCAAAATCCGAATTTTTATCAATTGACTCTAAAGTATTTTTAATTTTTATCTGATACCCGTAGAAATCATCAAAATTGTCAATGTTTATGACAGAATGTCCATTTCTTAATAATTGTTCAATCAAATGGGAACCGATAAAACCGCTGCCGCCTGTTACAAGATAAATCATCTGTGGTTTTTTATGAATACAAAAATATAAATTTTACTATTTGAAAAATATAATCATTAAATTTACTTAAAAAAGTAATATAAATATAATATGCAGTTTCAAGGGCAAATTTTAAAAATGACGAGCTATGATGCAAAACCGGTTCAATACTATCTCAATCTTTCAGGGGACCTGATCCATTTGAATGAGCTGTTTGGAAAGGAATTAAGCATAAAACATGTAGGGTTTCAATGTGTAAACTGTGGGGAAGATAAGCCTGTTTACAGAATGGGTTTTTGTAAGAATTGTTTTTTTGAAAGTCCTTATGCAAGTGATACAATTATTCGTCCTGAGCTCTCTACAGCGCATCTGGGAGTAGCGGAACGTGACCTTGAAGTGGAAAAAGAAATTCAGCTTCAGCCTCATACGGTTTATCTTGCCTATACAGGAGATGTGAAAGTGGGCGTTACAAGAAATACCCAGATTCCCACAAGATGGATCGATCAGGGTGCTACGTTTGCCTTGCCTATTGCCAGAACAGAAAATCGTTACGAAGCCGGAATGATAGAAGTTGCCTTAAAAGACCATCTTCCCGACAAAACCAATTGGAGAAAAATGCTTCAGGATGATTTTGAAGGAGAAATTGATCTTGCTGATTTCAGACAGAAAATTAAAGAATACTTTCCGGAAGACTTTCAAAAGTTCTACAGTGAAGGAGAAGAACTATGGATGTTTGATTATCCTTTTGAAAAACCGGAAAAAGTTTCATCATTTACTTTAGATAAAAAGCCGGAGTTTACAGGAAGACTTACGGGGATTAAAGGGCAGTACCTGGGATTTGAAGGAGGAAATTTTATTAATGTCAGAGGGCATGAGGGATATGTAATTGAATTGGGAATAAAAAATTAATCCTTCACCTGTAGTAAACCAAATCACAATATGAAAAAATGGGTAAAAAGACTGTTAATTAGTTTCGGCGTTATGGCTGGGCTTGTTCTGGTTGTAAATTTCGGACTGAATATCTGGCTTAAAACCCAACTTCCTGATTACATCAAAAACAAAACCGATTATAAGGTTTCTTATAAAACACTGGATGTGGATCTTGGAACAGGAAATATCCTTGCTACAGGCATTTCTGTGAATAATAAGGATCCGCAAAATACCAATGTTATTGGCCTGCAAGGAACTATTGATACCTTAAAAATAAGTCGATTTGATATTTATGACGCGATCTTTAACAAGACGATAAGTTCTTCAGATCTGCTGTTGTCAAAACCTAACCTTAATGTAATTCTGGCCAAACCGATTGACCAGAAAACAGGTAAGAAAAGAAATCCTGTTTTATTTGATAATATAAGGATTAATGATGGATCTGTTACGATTTTCAGGCATACCAAACAAAAGTTTTTATCCGTAAGACAACTGGATTTATTTGTAGAAAATCTGCAAATGACGGAAGAATCTGTTGAAGATAAACTGCCGGTGGTTTTTGATCGCTACAGCATCAAAGGGCAACACTTCTTTTTCGTCCGGACAATGTGTATGCCATTACGATTAACTCAATGAATACAGCCAACGGACAAATGTCTATGAATCAGTTCAGGTTGATTCCGCTTTTGTCCTTTGCTCAGTTTAAAAAATATTATCCGAAGAAAACTCAATTATTTGAATTCACCATTCCCAAAATGGATTTCAAAGATGTGGTTCTTCATAAAAATAAAGTTTCTCTGGCGAACGCTGATTTTCAAAATCCTGTCCTTACCGTTTATAAGACAGGAGTAAAGGCACAAAAAAGCGAGAAAAAATCCAACTTTGAAGTTAATTTAGAAAAAATTAAACTTAATAATGCGGTCATTCAGATTAATAAACCGGATGGAAACAAACTCTTGTCTGCCGGAAATCTGAATTTGAATATCAATACTTTATTGTTTAATAAAGAAACTTCGGAGCAGATGATTCCGGTCGGATATAAAGATTTTACTTTTTCAGGGAAGAATATCGAGTATTCTGACCATCAGAATGTACATATAAGAAGTATTGCCTTACAGCCTGCCGGCGGAGAGATCAACGATATTTCATTCTCACCCGGTGTTATTTCTGAAGGAAAAACCATAATGGATATGAAAACCAGTCATATTGCTTTTCATATCAATAAACTTGCTTTTGTCGATAAAAAACTGGTGCTGGACGTCAAGGATGTTCTTGTTGAAAATGTTAATGGAACGGTAAAAGCCGGGGATCATAAATCCACTAAAAAAAAGGGTCCGGGATTCATCCATTCAATGATTATCCGGAAAGTTTCTTTGAAAAATTCCAATATTACCTATAATAAAGGAAAGCAGCCTTTATCTTTTCGTGACCTGAATGCCACTGTAAATGACATTAAACTGGCGCCTGATCCTCATAATCAGGGATTATCCTTTGAGGTGAAGGATTATTTCCTGACCACCAGAAACTTTGCCTATAAGACTCAATTTTATAATCTTAGCCTTGGTCTTTTAAAGCTGAATAAAAATAAAATTCAGATTAATAATTTTGCCATGAAACCTCTCGTTTCGAGAGCTCAGTTTATCAAAATGATACCTGTTGAAAGGGATCTGTATGATCTGAAGGCTGGTCAGATAACAGCGGAGGGAGTGTGGGATCTTTTTTCTAAAAATAAGTCTGTGAATGCATCCCATGTCACCATCCAATCTGCGGACGCCAATATTTTCAGAAGTAAAATCCCTAAAGATGATCCAAAAATAAAAGCTTTGTACTCAAAGATGCTGCGGTCCATTAAAATTCCGATGACTGTATCGAATATGGATATTAAAAATTCGGTGTTGGTTTACGAAGAAGATACCCCGGAAAGTATGGGTCCCGGGAAGCTGATATTCAGTAATTTCAATATGAATGTACAAAATCTGAATTCTGCGAAAGAAAAAGGAAAACCAACAAAGGTTGATATTAAAATCAACTGCTCATTTATGAATTTGGCTCCATTATCCGTGAACTGGAATTTTGATGTGGCAGATCATAGGGATGCTTTTAGTATTTCCGGAAAAACACAGAATCTTCCTGCCAGTGGCATCAATCCGTTTATCAGGCCTTACCTTCATGTTACTGCTACAGCGGGAACCATTCAGGAGATGCTTTTCAATTTTAAAGGAAATCCTGCAGGATTGAATGGAACATTTAATTTGAAGCATAAAGATTTAAAAATTGCGGTTTTAAATAAAGAAAATCATGAGAAGAAAGGATTTTTGACCGCCGTTGCCAATATTTTCCTGAAATCAGATTCGGGGCGTTTCCCGGAATCGGTTACCGTGGAGAACGTGGAGCGTGATCCTACAAAGTCATTCTTTAATCTTTTCTGGAAAGGAATTGAACAAGGGTTAAAGAAAACGTTAATCGGTAAAAATGTAGAAAAGACAGAACAACAAGTAAAGAACGCCGTTTCCTCCGTGAAAGAAATGAAGCAATCTGTGAAAGAAGTAAAACAGGAAATCAAAAATAAGACACAGTCTAAACAGAAAGAACCCAAAATGAAAAGAAGGGATTTCTGAAAGGGATTTTCAAAAAGAAAGAAAATTCTGAAGCAGAATAATCTTTTAAACCATCAGGATGCGATTGCTATCCATAAGTTTGGTCAATAGCGGGAAACTAAAATTTAATTTTAATTAAAACAACCTTAATGGTTTAAAAAATTAATATTGAATAGGGTGGAATTAAAAATTAAATTCGTCACTTTCCAAAATAGGAATCTTTCTTAAAAATTCATCAAATTCCTGTCCCGGATAATTGCTGTCTGCTCCATAAGAATCGATGATCATCCCACGGTTTCCTGCATCGTCTTTTACTACATATAATACAGCATTATCATCAGGATTGCTGTCTCCTTCAAAGCGGTAGGTTTTTAAAATGGTAAGTTCAGAAGGCTGGTAAATTTTTTCAGAGTTTTCAAACTTCATTTCACAATTGTCGTTCATCCTGAATTCCCTGTGAATTCCTCTTTCAGAAAGTGTTTTCATTACCTGGCTTAAGGTGGTCATTCTGTCGATGTTTTCTGGATTTTCCATAATAATATTTTTCTTTATTAGTACAATAATTAAACCATTACATTTCTAAATATAAGAAAAATAACGGATTATAATTTTCTTAAAAATAAACTTTAATGTTAACAAAATTTATAATCGGCAAAAGCAAAATAGGTATGCTTTTTGCAATGGTATCAATAATAAATCAAAGAAAATATGAAAAAAGAAGTTGGAGTTTTACTGGCAGGAGGAGTTGGTCTTTTGGCAGTATTAAGTTTAATTAGTATCAAGAAAATATTGACAAAAAAGATAAAAAATACAGTGATACCTACGCGGATTATCACAGACACTTTGATGAAAAAGGCCACGACGAAGAATTTCACGGAGTGGAACTATACGCAGTGAAGTAGTAAAAAAATATATTTAATTATGTTTAAATCCGGCACTTTTGAAAGTGTTGGATTTTTTTTTTGGGAAAACTTTAGTGTTAAAAATCATTACTTTATGAAAAAAGCATTATAATTTTACATCAGAATGTCAAACGAAAATTTCATAAAAGGTCAGGGAGCTCAGCGAAACGTTATCAACCGTTTCGACAGGTATACCTATGAACCTGATGATGAAGATTTCGAAACCATAAAGACTTCTTTCACAGAAGTTTTTCCTAAAACAATTGTCAATCAGGTAAAGAGTGCAGATCTTCCGATGGAGTATTCTATGAATCCTTATCAGGGATGTGAACATGGTTGTGCTTATTGCTTTGCAAGACCTACTCATGAGTATTGGGGCTATAGTGCAGGAATTGATTTTGAAAGAAAAATCATGGTTAAAAAGAATGCTCCGGAGCTGCTGGAAAAATTTTTTCAAAAAAGAGGATATCAGGCTGCTCCCATTTTACTTTCCGGAAATACAGATTGCTATCAGCCTGCTGAAAGACAATTTGAAATTACCCGGAAACTTCTGCAGGTATGTCTTGAGTACAGGCATCCCGTGAATGTTCTGACAAAGAACGCTCTTGTACTGAGGGATATTGATATTTTGAAACCGATGGCAGAACAGAACCTGGTTTCTGTTTCATTAAGTATTCCGACAATTAATGAAGAGTTGAGAAGAAAAATGGAACCAAGAACCAGTTCGGCGGCTAATAAATTGAAGGCCATAGAAGTACTTTCTGAAAATAATATTCCCGTTCATGTCATGGTTGCCCCTATTATTCCGGGGTTGAATAGTGACGAGCCGCTTACTATATTAAAAGCTATTTCTGATGCCGGAGCGCAGGGATTTGGATATACTTTAGTAAGGTTAAATGAAACCGTGGAACCAGTATTTGTCAAATGGATTGAAGCACATTTTCCTGACCGTGCCCGGAAAGTTTTGAACTTGATACGTTCCATGCGGGGAGGGAAACTTGGAGACAAAAGGTATTTCGAGAGACAAAAAGGCGAAGGGAATATTGCAGAAATGATTCATACAACTTTTAAAGTCGGCAGGAAAAAATTTTTTGAAGGAAAGGAATTTCCCAAACTTTCGACGTCTAATTTTACAGGAAGCAAGGACCAGCAATTAAGGCTGTTTGATTAATTGTCAAAAAATAAGCATCTATATAAATAAATGCTTACTTCTTATCGTTTAGTTTCAAGTCTACTAGTACTCAGGAATGATGTTTCATAGCTTTTAATTTAATTTTCTAGCGAGGAGAACATTGAGGAAGAAAGTACCCTGCCAGTTACTTGCTGAAGAATCAACCCTTCCTACTGATACTGTAAGTCTGGTTCTGCCGGCTGTTCCATTATTGGCTAATGCGACAACATTAGCTGTATAAATATCCGGAAATCCTGAATTGTTTCCGGCAGTTAACTGAGGATATAAATTATTGATGTTGAAAGGTGTGCCCTGATACTCATATACGATCGTCATTCTTGCCGTCTGATTTGTTGTAGAGTTTACGGATGACTTCGAAATAACCCACCAATTATCACTGTCATATCCTGTATTGGAATGGTTTGTAAAATCTGCAGTGTATTGATTATGTGGTGGTATTCTCAGCTGTGCTCCGTACAAATCCACATTTGTGGGTCTTATGGATTGCCATAAACCAGGTGCAGGAAGGGACGTAGTATCAAAATAGTAAAAACCCGGAGCTGTTATATTGACAGCGGATCCGGCAGCTGTTCCGGTTGTCACATTATTGACAAAGATTAAAGTGGAAAATGGAGTTGATGTGGTGGTATTATCTCCCATCGCCTGAGCCCGTGCTCTGTCTACATTGGGAATGATAAGCCCGTCTTTTACTTGTGGGGTTGCTGTTCCTGTTGGAATTTTTGCGATGATGTCTAACGTAGTTCTGGGTGAAGTAGTACTAATCCCTACTTGGGCGCTAATTGTCAAGAAATTAAACACAATAATCCCTGCTGTGAATCGAAATGTTCTTTTCATAATAATTGTTTTTTTTGTTGGTTTCTTAACAAATATATGATTAATTGTGAAGAGAATGTTGGATATAATTGATTTTATGATGTGTTTTTTTTTTGATTTAATTTGTACTCAATTATTGATTTTTTAATATAAATCGATTATTTTTTTATAGAATGAGATTAACTCTGATCATAAAAAACCCGCTCTTACAAAGAACGGGTCTTGTTTCAAAATTGAGATTATTTTAATAAATAATGGGTTGTTCTCCGTCAGGGCAAATAAATTCAACCCTGCATAATTCCCGGTATTGAATACCATCACTGCATACATAAAAACATTCTCCCGGGTATGGATAGCTTATTCCTCCGGAAATTTCCTTTAGCTTGTTTTTGTTTAACTTTTTTAGATTTTTCATATTTTTTTAATTTGAGATGTCTTAAAGATACTGAAAAAAATAAGTGATTGTATACCAGCTGTATATTGGAAATAAATAACGGCCATCTTAAAAGGGAAAGCATCAAAAAGACCGTTTTATAGGAAACGGTCTTTTTTTATTACATTTTGATACTCAATCTTACATATCGTTGTTTGTCACCGGACATTTAAAATCATCACTACAGCTTGCACAAATCACAGTGCCATTGCAATAGTACATGCAGAATTCAGGTTCAGGAAGATGAGCTCCTCCAGATATTCCTTTTAATTGGTCTTTTCTAAGTTTTTTTAAATTTTTCATATGGTTTTAATTAAAAATTTGATAGTAAATCAAAATTAAATAAAATATTTTTAATTAAATAAAATAAGGTATGAAAAAAAATAAATTTATTCAAAAAAAAATAACACTGGTGTATTTTTTACTGTAAATATTTGAATAATAGATAAATAAGTTCTAATTTTAGAAAAAAGCGAGATCCGAAAAGCTTATAGAGTAGGAAAAACTAAAATTTCAAAAACTATGAAAAATTTCAAAAAACTTTCCAGAGAGGAACAAAAAAGTATGGTTGCGGGTGATATAGGGCCTGCCTACTGTTTTGATGGTGAGGTGCCGGGGACCGGTGGTTGTGCTGCAGGATACATTTGTTCAGGCGGCCAATGTGTACCTTATATAAATCCAGGCGGCGGCGATGGCCCGGGCGGTGGCGGAGGTGATATTTACACCTGTATTTGTCCGTGGGGAACTTTTACCCAGTCTACTCCCTGTCCTGAATTTTATTGTATAACAGGCTAGAAAAATAATAGTCAGTAATTGAAATTACTGACTATTACTATGATTATATTTTAATTAATCCCAGCTCTACAAGTCTTTCATGTAAGAACTCTCCTGCTGTGGTATCTTCATACAATTTTGGATTGTTTTCATCCACACAGTTGTCGAGAGCATTTAAAGACATTCCGCTCACCGGGTGCATAAAGAAGGGAATTGAGTATCTTGAAGTACTCCACATTTCTCTTGGTGGGTTTACAACCCTGTGAATAGTGGATTTCAATTTGTTGTTGGTATGTCTTGATAACATATCTCCAACGTTGATCATCAATTCATCCGGCTCTGCAATAGCATCGATCCATTCACCCTTGTGATTCTGAACCTGAAGACCTTTACCTTGAGCTCCCATAAGCAGGGTAATAAGGTTGATGTCTCCGTGTGCTGCTGCTCGTACCGCATCATCCGGCTCTTCAGTGATTGGAGGATAATGAATAGGTCTTAAGATAGAATTTCCTTCTGCGATCTTGTCATCAAAATAAAACTCATCTAAGCCAAGGTGAAGGGCTAAAGCTCTTAAAACATACTGTCCTGTCTTTTCAAGCATCTGGAAAGCTTCTTTACCTACTTCGTTGAATTTCGGAAGTTCATCAACGATTACATTGTCAGGGTACTCTTTTTTGTATTTTGAATCGTCAGACACATATTGTCCGAAATGCCAAAATTCTTTTAAGTCTCCTTTTTTGAAACCTTTTGCAGTTTCTTTACCAAATCCTACATACCCTCTCTGACCGCCTATTCCGGGAATTTCATACTTCTTTTTCGTTTCCACTGGCAGCTCAAAAAAGTTTTTTACCTCTCCATACAAATCATCTACAAGGTTGTCATCAAGAAAGTGGCCTTTTAAGGCAACAAAACCAATTTCTTCATAAGCTTTTCCGATTTCATTTACAAATTTCTGTTTGCGTTCCGGGTTGCCCGAAAGGAAATCACGCAGGTCTACACTAGGTATTTTATCCATTTTTAGAAATTTACGAACAGCAAAATTACATTTTTTTAATTTAAATGATTTTAAAATCATTATTTATAAGTTAAATTTGCTGTATGAAAAAATATTCTTCCAAGAGAAGTATCCAAATACTTGCACATCTTCTTCAACAGTACGGAATTGCAGACGTGGTAATCTCCCCGGGATCAAGAAATGCTCCTTTGGCGATTCACTTTTCTGAAGTAGATAGTTTTAATTGTTTCAGCATTGTGGATGAGAGAAGTGCCGCTTTTGTGGCCATGGGAATGGCGAAAAGTGAGAAGAAGCCTGTGGCTGTTACCTGCACAAGCGGATCTGCTGTGGTTAATTACTATCCTGCCATTACGGAAGCTTTTTATCAGAATATTCCGCTTTTGGTGCTTACGGCAGACAGACCTACGGACTTTGTTGATATTTTTGATGGGCAAACCATCAGACAGAAGGATGTTTTTCATCAACACTCTTATGGTGACTTTCAGCTGTTGGAAGACACCAAAGAGCACGCAGAAGAAATTAATTTTGACACGATAAAAAAAGCAATCGAGCTTTGTTTTGAAAAACAAGGGCCGGTACATATCAATATACCTTTGGAAGAACCACTTTATGAACTGGTTTCTGAGCTTCCCACTTTTCCTACGGTTGAAAAAACCATCAGGCATAAAGAGTATGAAATTCCTTCCAATCTGATTGCTGACTGGCATACTTCCCAGAGAATTATGATCCTGGTCGGAACAAGAGATTACAGTCCTGAGTTAGAAAATCAACTTACACAATTGGTTAAAAACCATTCTGTCATTGTGTTGAGTGAAGCAAACTCCAATCTGTATCATGAGAAATTCTTCCGACATATAGACCGTTATATTTTCAATTTCACGGAAGAAGATTACAAGACATATGCTCCTGATTTATTAATTACAGTGGGACAAAACGTAGTTTCCAAAAAAGTAAAACAATTCCTGAGAAATGCGCGTCCGAAGCAGCACTGGCATCTGGATGAAATCTGGCAGCCAGATACTTATTATTCCCTGACAGAGAAAATAGAGGTGAAACCTGAAGTTTTCTTTTCTAAATTATCGAAATACATTAATTTAGAACCGAGACCTTACTACAACCTTTGGGATGTTTTAAGGGATAAGAAGGATGCAAAGCACCAGCAGTTTTTAAATACAGTTGAGTTTTCGGACTTCTATTTCTTTAATAAAGCGGCACAGACCGTTCCTGAAAACTATAATATTCACTTTGCCAATTCTTCAGCGATCCGGTATGCACAGCTGTTTGATTTTGGCAAGAGAAGAATGTATTGTAACCGGGGAACTAGTGGAATTGATGGTTCCACTTCTACAGCCATGGGATTTGCTATCAAGAATGCTAATCCTACCTTGTTGATCACCGGAGATTTAAGTTTCTTTTATGATATCAATGGTCTTTGGAATCAATATATTCCCCCGTTTGTAAGGATTATGATCTTTAATAATGGTGAAGGGAATATTTTTAAAATCATTCCGGGGCCAGGAAACGCTAATCCGAACACACTGGACGAATTTATTGCTACTAAACATAAAAAAAATGCTGAGCATCTGGCCAAGCATTTCGGTTTTTCTTATATCAAAGTTGAGGATGAGCTTACATTAGACAGGGTGTTGGAGAATTTCTTCAAGCCTGATGCACAGCCAAAAATCCTGGAAGTAAATACCTATGGAAAAAATAGTGCAGATGTGCAAAAAGCATATTTTAACTTTATGAAAGAGAATTAAAGATCCAGATACTCTTCATTTCCAGGCAAATTCATAATTCTGTCAATCGGATAGATAAACATATCATCAAAGTCATTTAAGGCATTGATAATTTGAAAGTGGCTGAATTGCTTTATATTCTGTAAGGTAATTTCAGCCTCTTTTATTTTTTTATGTTTTAAAAGATATTGTCTTTGTACTCCATTAAGAAGATAGGTTGTAGGGGTAAACCAGTCTTTCCCTTTTAAAAATAAAAGATTGGAAAAAGAAGTGTCTGTAATATGATTATTTCTGACAATGATGATTTCTTCTGCTTTAGATTTCATTTTCATTTTGTCAAGCTCCTTACGGTCCTCAAATTTAAATGAATAGTCGTAGCTGTTGTTTTCTACAAGCTGGAAATCCTGTATTTCAGGAATAGCGTAAGGAATCATCTGAGTTCTGATTCTTTTATCCAGGTCATAAGCAATTCTTAGTTTGAAAAGCCCGTCTTCATCATGGTCGAGATTTTTATAAATTTTAGCCAGATCAATCGAATCTTCTTTCCCGAAGTGGGAAAATGTTTGATTGACACGTTTCTGATGTAGTTCCAATAGATAAATCTCCTGATCCTCTACTTTAATGCTTTCAATGAATTGGGACATAGATTTTATTTTTCATTTCCTGATATTCGTCTTCTAATTTACTCATGTGGGTAATACCACCTCCGCTTTTGAAATAGAGTTTTTCGCCCTCTTTTTCTATAAAGCGTATCATCACGCAACTGTCTACATTTTCACCATCGAACCAGCCGCATACTCCCGTGTAATAGCCTCTTTCATATCCTTCAGCCTCCCGGATGATCTCCAGCGTCTTAGGTTTTGGCGCTCCTAAAATTGAACCGGCAGGCAGCAGCTTTTTCATGATACTTCCAACTTTTCCCTTGAACTCAGGCTTTACTATTCCTGAAATTTCAGAGCTCATGGCATAGAGATCCTTTTGCTGGGTTTTTATTAAGTCAATATGTTGAAAATCATCCACTTTTACCTCTTCTGCCACCATGCTCAGATCATTACGAAGCAGATCTACTACAGTATAATGTTCTGCTTTTTCTTTTTATCGTTCTTCAGAATTTCTGCTGCATTTTCGATAGAAGCATCTATTGTTCCTTTCATGGGATAGGTTAAAATTTTACCGTCCAAGATCTTCACAAAAGTTTCAGGAGAAAAAAAATACAAAAAAATCTTTATAAAATACCTTATACTTCGCATTCGAGTGATAAAAAATTTCTTCAAGGCTTAAATTGGTCTCAATTTCAGTTTTTCTCGTATAATTTACCAGATAGGAATTTCCGAGGTGAATATTTTTTTGAACCTGCTCAAAGCCTTTCTGAAAGCTTTCCATAGGTTCGGGAAATGCTTTCCATTCTATTTTTTTATCTAATGTATGTTTGTTTTTTATGGTTGAAAAGTTATGAAAATCAATTATTAAGCCTGATTTTTCAATTTCACTTTCCGGATATATCTCAACATTCTCTGCCAGAAAGTCGATGACGAAAAAATAGGGAACTTTCTGAAGGGAAAGTTCGTCCATCTCCATAAATTTTTGATGATTCACTGAAAACATTCGGCAAAAATACTTATTGATGTTTACTTTTGCATAAAATTTTTATGATGCAGACAAAATATCCTCAGAAACCGGGACTGGATTTTATACTGAAGCAGGCTTTTTTTTACTGGAATAAAACACTGGTTTATCAGTTGATGTTTTCAATGATTTTCTTCGGAATCTTCCTTACCTCATTATTTTTCTTCGGTGAAAGATATGGGATATTAGAGCAGAATCAGATGTTGGCAGAAGCTTTTAAACAGGGAACAAAAGTTTACATGGAAAAAATTGCGGAACTGAGTGCTACTGAAAATTATCAGATGTTTACCCTTGCTATTTGGGCAACCATGGCATTTCTATATCCATTGAATCTTGGAATGTTCCAGATTTTCAGAAAGCTTGATCTAAAAGAAAAAATTGAATTGAGTGACCTTTTTGTAGGCTACAATGGACTTAATTTTTTTAAATATCTGGGGTATTATATTTTTTGGTTTCTGATCTACAGGTTTACTATTCCTACGATTTTCCTGGCAGTAATCTGGGTCGCTATGACAATATTTGTTGCACCGCTGATGTTTTTTACCAATAAAAGGATATTTGAGGCTATTTCTTTAAACCTCAAAGCGCTTAGAATGTTTTTTGTTGAGATTATCGTGTGTGTGATTGTGGCAGTATTGTTTAAATATCTTGGATTTACCCTGTTTTTAGTGGGCGGGCTTTTTACATTTCCTTTTTGGAATGCCATGATCTATTCATTATATAAAACGGTCTTTTCAGAAAAAGGTTAAAATTCACCTCTGTTTAATATGATTTTTTGCTAAAAAAAGCTATTTTTGATAAAATCATTAAATATTAAACTATGTCTGAATTTAACGAATTTGACCAGCAGGGTTCTGTTCCCAATAGAGATACGGGATCAATTATTTCGCACGCCTTTGAAATGTACAAAGGAGTTTTTGGCTACGGTATCGTGGCGATGATCATTTATCTGATAGGAGGTGTTGTGATCCAGAGTGTTACAGGATTTAATTCTGCAAATATGTTGGAAGAGATGAAATCTTCAGGTGGAGATTTTAATTACTGGAATGCTCCGGGGTTCTCTTTGTATATGGGTGCTTCCAGCCTTTTCGGACTTTTATTGGCTCCTCTGTATGTAGGATTGATCTATATGGTTAATAAGTATAACACGAAAAATCCGGTTGAGTTTTCCGATCTTTTTATTGGATATCGTCAGAATTTTGTGAATATTCTGATATATAGCTTCCTCTCCGGGCTTATCTCTACTGTGGCAGCAGCATTGTGCTTTTTCCCGGTTATTTTTGTATATCCGTTTCTTTTAATAGGATACCCGATTCTACTGTTTGAAAACGCTTCAGCTACAGAGGCATTAAGCAAGTCTTTCAATATTGCAAAAGAGAATTATGGTGTTTTCTTATTAACAGGTTTTCTTGGAGCATTAATATCTTTAGCCGGGGTTATTCTATGCGGAATAGGAATTATTCTGACAGCACCGTTCATGATGGTTGTCATGTATTCAACCTATTGTGCTTTTCTGGGAAAACCAAGACAAATAATGTACAACAAATAATAAAAATATATAATGGACAAGGAAAAACAGATCAGTAGTGTAGCCATTAAACAGATATTATTGCTGGCCATTATTTTGGTGCTGGCCGGGTTGATCTGTTTTAACCTTGCATTGTTTATCCCTTCTGTTTTGGGGGCAATAACGATCTATGTCGTTTGTAGAAAGTATAATTTTTATCTTCAGGAAGAAAAAAAATGGAAACCATCACTGGCCGCTTTTCTTTTAATGTTTGCCAGCCTTATTGTACTGATTTTACCGATTTACTTCATCGCTGACCTGCTTATTGATAAACTCGGGAATGCACAGGCCTACATGACAAAATTCAATGTATTTTTAGACAAAATACATTCCTATATTTATTCCAAAGTTGGTTTTGATATTCTCAGTGCAGAAAATATGAACAAGCTGAAGAATTTTGTAGGTAAGTTTTCTACGTCAGCATTGAGTGGCACTTTCAATACCCTTACAGTGATCATGTCGATGTACTTTATCTTGTATTTCATGTTGGAAAAACCAAGGCTATTTGAGAAGATTCTTACCTCTTCCGCACCACTGAAGAGATCAAATGTATCTTTGATCGGCGATAAAATGAGAAAGCTGATCATGGCGAATGCAATAGGGATACCTGTGGTAGCTATAGGTCAGGGTATTGTATCTCTGATAGGATATCTTATATTCGGGGCTCCGGGGCCTGTACTGCTTTTTGCCCTTACAGCAGCGTCGTCTGTCATTCCGGTTGTAGGAACAGCAATAGTCTATGTTCCGGTTTGTATTTTTATGATTGCTGAGGGAAATACCGGTCCGGGATTAGGTCTGGCGGCTTACTGTGTTGTTGTCGTAGGTCTTACGGATAATTTACTTCGCTTTACCCTGCTGAAGAAACTGGAGAATATTCACCCGCTCAATACTGTATTTGGTATTATTATGGGGATGAATTTATTTGGATTTATGGGCCTTATTTTTGGTCCTATCTTAATTTCACTTACCTTACTCCTGATACAGGTATACCGGAATGAATTTGCAGACGAAAATGCACCTCCTGATCTTGAATTACCCAATGGTAACGATCCGGAAAATAAACTGATTTAATGATATAAAAGTGGAAGGACTCAATACAGAAATATTAAAGGAAATCTGCATTATGAAAATGCCTTTTGGAAAATATGAAGGTACCATTCTTGCCGATCTTCCGGTAAGTTACCTTGAATGGTTTAACCGGACAGGAATGCCTAAAGGAAAATTGGGAATGCAGCTGTCAACAGTGTATGAAATAAAGCTGAACGGATTGATGGATCTGCTGATACCGATCAGAGCATCGGTAAAAACTGGGAAATAAGAAAATGGGGATAACATAAAATTTAGGGCGGCATCGAAGATGCCGCCCTAAATTTTATAGATAGAATGATTAATAAGTCAAAGAGGTTAGAAGAGAATAAATCCTCTTCCGTTCATCCTTAATTAATTCTTCAGGGCAGCAATTTCATCCCTTAGTTTAGCAGCTTTGATAAAATCAAGATTCTTGGCTGCTGCTTCCATCTCTTTCTGCTTTTGTTCAATTATTTTTTCGACATCTTCGCTGGCATAGGTGGCCTTAACTTCGGCAACCTTCTGTAAGATCTCTTTCTGGGTATATTTTTCATCTGGGAAGTCTTTGCTTCTTCCCACCAGATTTTCAGAAATCTTTTTGTTAAGAGCCTTTGGTACCAGGCCGTTATCCTCATTGTACTGCATCTGTTTTGCACGGCGGTATTCAGTTTCATCTAATGTTGCCTGCATAGATTTGGTGATCTTATCCGCATACATGATGGCCTTTCCGTTGATATTTCTGGCCGCACGCCCTACCGTCTGGATCATTGATCTTCTGCTTCTTAGCATCCCTTCCTTGTCAGCATCTAAAATAGCAACCAGTGAAACTTCCGGTAAATCCAGACCTTCCCTCAATAGATTTACTCCGATTAAAACGTCAAAAAGGCCTAAACGCAAGTCCTGCATAATCTGAATGCGTTCAAGCGTTTCAACATCAGAGTGAATATATCTTGTTCTGATCCCGAATTTTGTAAAATATTTGGTAAGTTCTTCCGCCATTTTCTTCGTTAAGGTCGTTACCAGAACCCTTTCGTCAGCATCAGCTCTCTTTTGGATTTCTTCCATTAAATCATCAATCTGATTTAAGCTCGGCCTTACCTCAATAATTGGATCTAAAAGCCCTGTCGGCCTGATGATTTGCTCAATATAAGCACCTCCTGTTTTTTCCAGCTCATAATCTGCCGGAGTTGCGGAAACATAAATTACCTGGTTCTGCATGGCTTCAAACTCTTCAAACTTTAAAGGTCTGTTATCCATTGCAGCCGGCAATCTGAATCCGAATTCTACCAATGATTCCTTTCTACTACGGTCACCACCATACATGGCATGCACCTGAGGAACTGTCACGTGGCTTTCATCGATCACCATCAAAAAATCTTTTGGGAAGTAATCTATCAGACAGAAAGGTCTTGTTCCAGGCAGTCTGCCGTCAAGGTATCTTGAATAGTTCTCAATTCCGGAGCAATATCCTAATTCTTTGATCATTTCCAGATCGAGTTCTGTCCTTTCCTGAAGTCTTTTGGCTTCCAAAGGCTTTTCAATGGAGTTAAAGAAATCTACCTGCTTTACCATATCGTCCTGGATCTCTCGGATAGCACCATTAAGGGTTTCTTTTGAGGTGACAAACAGGTTGGCAGGATAAATCTGGATCTGGTCAAAATTGGCTTCCACATTCCCACTTACGGGATTAAAGCTTTGTATTTTTTCAATTTCATCTCCAAAAAACTGAATTCTTATCGCGTTATCTGCGTAGGCGGGAAAAACATCAATCACATCTCCTTTTACACGGAATGTTCCTCTTTGGAATTCATTGAGTGTTCTGGCATAGAGTGCATTTACTAAAGAGTGCAGGAGTGCTGTTCTGGTGACTTTCTCTCCAATTGCTATTGAAATTAATGATTTGTGAAATTCTGTGGGGTTTCCGATACCATAAATGCAGGAAACAGAAGCCACAATCAAAACGTCCCTTCTTCCGGAAAGAAGGCTTGCCGTTGCGGAAAGACGCAGCTTCTCAACCTCTTCATTAATGCTCAGGTCCTTTTCAATATAAGTTCCCGTTGTTGCGATATAGGCTTCGGGTTGATAGTAATCATAATAACTGACAAAATATTCCACAGCATTTTCAGGAAAGAATTCTTTAAATTCCATAAAAAGCTGGGCCGCTAAAGTTTTGTTGTGGGCTAAAACCAAAGTTGGTCGTTGAACATTTTGTACAACATTAGCCACGGTAAATGTTTTTCCGGAACCCGTTACCCCAAGCAAAGTCTGGTATTTCTCACCAATCTCTATTCCTTCGGTCAGTTTTTCGATGGCTTGAGGTTGATCTCCGGTAGGTTTATATTCAGATTGAAGCTTAAAATTCATAGAAAGAGAATGTATACAACAAAAATACGAAAGATATTATTAGGCTTGATAAAGTTTTGAAGCTGAATCTTTTGTTCCCGGAAAATTTAACGCATTTTGGGAGTGTATTTTATTATTCATTTTATTATCCGAATAGATAGCTTGAAAAAGGGATAATAAAAAAGCGCCAAAAGGTGCTTTTCTTCTACTGGTGACCGAAGGACATCGTTGCCGGCAGTTTTAATACTGCGGCGGCGGCTTTACCATTTTCTGTTGCAGGTATCCACATGGTTTCATTGCTTATCCCGGTGACTGTCTGGAGAAGCTCTTTGTTAAAAGTTTCATTTTCCCCTGAGACTTGGATGTCCGTTGTTTTTCCGGTGGTATCAATATGAATGTAAGCTACAGATTTTATAATCCCTTTTTGTGCGGAAATATTAGCAGCTGTAAATTCTAGGGTCAATATTGCCGTCATTTGCATAGCTGTCTCCCATATATTCCAGAAGCTAAATGGCGCAAGATCATTCTTTGTAAGAAGTACATTACAATTCTGATAAGTAATTTTTTTTCCGTCTAAATTTTTGATTGCAAAAAAGATAGTAAACTTTTCATCTTGATCGTTATTGATACGCAAATTTTATGGCATTATTTTTCCATTCATTTTACACCATCAAATCATAACGTTATGAAAATCAGTAAATTTTATGTTCCATTAATCAGTGTTTTTCTTATGCTGTCTTCGTGTAAGGAGAATCAGATCAGTGCACAACAAACCGGAAATGACGGAAGTGTGGAAACTGAAAGACCCAATTCTGAGTATCAACCTGCATTCAAGGGCCAGACAAGGATCAAAGCAGTGAAAACAAAGACTTCTTATGCTGTGGAAATTCTGAATAAAGACCTTGGGAAGCCATGGGGAATTATCAATTTACCGGACGGAAGTTTTCTCATTACGGATAAAAGAGGTTATATGAATGTGGTTTCAAAGGATGGAAAACAGGTTTCAAAAATAGAAGGGTTTCCAAAAGTGGACTCTAAAGGGCAGGGCGGAATGCTGGATGTGGCTCTTGATCCTGATTTTAAAACTAATAATGTGATCTATTTTAGCTTTTCAGAACCTTTCGGAAAAGGAAATCTTACTTCTGTAGGTAAAGGTAAGCTATCTACGGATCTTAAAAAGATATCAGATATTAAGGTTATTTTTCGTGCAGAACCTTCTTATGACGGCGATAAGCATTATGGAAGCCGACTGGCTTTTGATAAAGACGGGAATTTATTTGTGAGTACGGGAGAACGGTCTGATAAAGTAACCAGGGCTTATGCTCAAAAAACAGATAATTACTTAGGGAAGATCTTAAAAATTACAAAAGAAGGTCAACCTGCTCCCGGAAATCCATTTATCGGAAAAGAAGGCTACAAACCTGAAATCTATGCCTATGGGGTAAGAAATCCGCAAGGGCTTGCCATAGATCCAAACGGAAATATCTGGGATGTGGAAATGGGACCAAGAGGAGGTGATGAAATTAATCTTATTGAACCCGGGAAAAATTATGGCTGGGGCGACGTCACCTATGGTATTGAATATTCCGGAGATAAAGTGGGGCAGGGCATTACCCGGAAAGAAGGTACCGTACAGCCCGTTTATTATTGGGATCCGGTTATTTCTCCCAGCGGAATCACTTTCTACACCGGAAATATTGAGGAATGGAAAGGAAACCTGATCATTGGATGTCTGAGTGGTGAGCATATTGACAGAATTGTAATGAAAGATAATAAAGTAGTAGGAGAAGAGCGTCTTCTTGCAGATCAGAAAGAGCGTTTCAGAGATGTACTGAACGGAAGCGACGGTAATCTTTATGCGGTCACCGATAGCGGGAAACTGTATAGGATTTCAAAAAAATGAAAAATGTCCGGTTGAAAAAATCAACCGGACATTTTTGTAATGAAGCTGGAGGCATGAAGAGATACATCTTACCTCGTTCTTCCGGCTTCCGGATATTCTAAAATTTAAAGTTCAATCTGGCAAAAACCTGTCGTCCGGCAAATCCCATTTGTACAGGGTCAAAAATACCTCCTGCTTCTGTATTTCCGGTTGTTACATGAGCACTTTGTAATGTAGGGTATCGGTTAAATATATTTTTACTTCCCAGCGTCAGATTCAGGCTTTGGGAGAATTCATAACCAAAAGATAAATCCGTTGTTACCTTTGGGTTGTATACCTGTTCTGCGTTATCATATCCAATCAGTGTAACTTTATCAAATCTTACCATTTGCAGATTAACATTGAACTTGCTGATTTTGTAATTAAGGTTTAGGTTAACTTTCGTTTTCGGAGCAGATGCAAGGATAAAAGCTCTTTCCCGCGGACTTAAGTAAATGTCTTCCTTGCCGGCCAGCCGGTCAGAAGTGTTAACTTTTGTTATTTCCATATCATTGTAATTTCCGGCAAGAGTTGCGGTTAACTTTCCTGATCCGATATTTTCATTGTAACTTAGAATAACATCAATTCCTTTAGTACGGGTGTTGATTGCATTGGAAAAAAACTGCGCCTGATCTATATATGGGTAATCGGTCTGAACATCTGTAGGAAGGTCACTCCTTGAAAAGTTCCCTGTAAGAACAATCCTGTTTTTAACATTGATATAATACCCGTCCACCGTTGCTGTAAATTTTCCGGTATTAAAAGTAAATCCGGCACTCCCATTTACCGAGGTTTCCTGCTTAAGCTGAGAGATGCCTACCCTTGTAGCCAGGTCACTGTCATTAGAGGCCAATTGAATGGTTACCAATTTTCCTCCCTGGAAATTGGTGAATTGCTGACTGTAATATTTCTGTGCCAATGAAGGAGCTCTGAAGCCCGTAGAAAAAGATCCCCGGAAAGCAAACTGGGGAGTAAAGGCATATCTTGTGGCAAACTTTCCATTCAAAGTACTTCCGAAGTCGTTATAATTCTCAAATCTTCCCGCCAGACTTATCATCCATTTTTTTGTAATGTCAAGTTCAGTATCTACATACGCTGCAAAATTATTCCTGCTTTTTCCAATATCGGTGGAATATCCAGGAAAGCCCTGGGAGCCGCCCGGTCTTACAGCTCCGCTTATCGGGTTGGTTACCAGTAGATTTGTCGGAGTATCACGGGTTACGATATTTCCGTTAATATCATACATGGTATAAGAAGCCTCTTCTCCTTTGATAATATTGAACTTTTCATATCGGAACTCTGATCCGAAGGCAATGTTTAACCCTTCCAGTACTTTGAACTGTCTGACGGCATTAAATCCGGTAGTATTTTGGAGTAAAGAGTGTCCGCCTGCATTGAAGCTGGTAGGAGATTTTAATCCTAAAGTAGCATTGACGGTATCATCAATTTCATAAGTAAACCTGTTGTTTCCAAATGCATTATAAAAATCTACCTCCCAGTCAGCTACTTTAAATTTTAAACCATTGTCAAAAGTGAAGTCGGTGATACTTGTGTTTTCAATGGGATTAAATCCGTTCGGATAGATCCCGGGTATGTTTCCATCGGCAGCCGCTGTTCTGGTCCATGCATAAGCTTTTGTATTTCTATGTGAAAACCCCTGACGGGAATAAAACTTAAGACCGTCAGACAGAGGAAGTTCAATATTGCCAAAGAAATATACATTTTGCGCTTTGGCATCTCCGAAACGTTGTCTGGGGGCAGGATCAGGATCGTTATAGATTTCCGGATTTGCGTTTCTTATCGCATAATCCTTGGTGCTGAATTCTGCAGTGAAATTTCCGAATCCACCTTTAGATCCTATCTGAGTTCCCAGGTTTCCGTTAAAATTAAATGTTATTCCATCGATTTTGTGATCCGAAACCACATCATTGTTTCCGGGGCTTTTAAAAAGATTCATCCCATAGAATGCATTTCCCTCAAAGCCTTTATTACGATCATTCAGAATGACGTTGATTACCCCTGCAATCGCATCTGACCCATATTGAGCTGAAGCTCCGTCGCGCAGAACTTCCACTCTTTTTATAGCACCGATGGGAATGGTGTTCATATCGTATCCCGTATTTCCTCGCCCTTTAGTCCCGAAAAGATTAATCAGAGAAGACTGATGATATCTTTTTCCATTCAATAGAAGCAAAGTCTGGTCGGGTCCGAGACCTCGTAAAGTCGCCGGATCTACTGCATCAGCACCATCGGAACCCGATTGTTTATTGGAGTTAAAAGACGGGGCGGCAAACTGCAGGAGCTGATTCACTTCCACCTGGCCTGTCGACTGGCTGACCTGCTTGATATCAATGATGTCAATAGGGACAGGAGTATTGATGACAGTTCTTTTTTATTCCGGCTTCCGGTGATGGCTACTTCATCTATCTTTGATTCTTTTATGGTATCCTGTACCTGTTGGGCATATGATAGTGAAGAGACACCAAGAAAAATAATGCTGATGTATTTTATTTTCATATTGAGGGTTTTGAATAGTGGTTAATTCAAAAATATCAATAATTATTTAAAATATCATTGAAAATATTTATTTGTTATGAAATTTTTAAAATTTTATTGTTAATAATAAAATCTAGTATAAAAATAACTTTTTAATGAATTTTAGTGAAAAATTTTAATATTAAAAGCTAGAGATAATTCGGTGAAGTCCTTCCTCCAGGATTTCCTGAGAGGTTGAGAAGCAGATCCTAACGTGTCCTTCAGCCCCTTTTCCGAACCACCTTTCCGAGCCGGGAACAATTGCTACTTTGCCCTGTTGGAGGGCATGTTTGGCAAATTCTTCACTGGTCATTCCATTTTTTATTTTTGGAAATACGACAAAAGTAGCTTCAGGAAGATCTGCTGTAAAGATCTCAGATTGATTTATGATATTATAGGCGAAATCTCGGTTGTGCTGTATATGGGCCAGAAATTCTTTATACCATGGCTTTGCTCTTTCCAATGCTACACTTCCGGCAATCTGTGATAAGGTGGAAACCCCTTCTATAGTGGAATTGAAATTTGATTTTTCCGTAAAATCCTCCAGAATTTCCTGATCATTGCATAAAACAGCACCAATTCTTAATCCAGCTATTCCAAATGACTTCGAAAACCCATAGACCGTAAAGCTCTTCCTCTTTGCTTCTTCAGAAACGGAAGAGTAGGTGTAGAATTCTTTGTTGTCATAGATGATATCGCTCCAGATTTCATCGCTCATCACCCACAAATCATGCGCAGATGCAATTTCTGAAATCTTTTTTAATGTTTCTTTAGAATAGACTTTTCCTAATGGATTATGAGGATTGCATATGCTGATAAGTTTGGTCTTCGGGGTGATCAATGTTGATAATTTTTCAAAATCGATGACCCCGGTTGTGGTATTTACAGGACAAAGTTTTACCTTTCCGCCGGCAGCTTCCACGGACTTTTTAAACAAAAAATCTACCGGATCCAAAATGATAGCTTCGTCCTCCGGCTTCAGGACATACGAGGCAACCAGGTACATTCCTTGCGCTGCACTATTGACCGCCAGTACGTTTTCGGGAGTAAACGAACCGTGCTTTTCTGTATTAAAATGATCCGCAACGCTTTTTTTAAACTCAGGAAGTCCAGAGAACGGACCATAACTCAAATAGCCATCCTTAATATATTCAATAATTCCCTGCTCAATTTCCGGGGCCGTCCTGAAATCCGGATCAGCAGCCGTTAAAGGAATAATTCCGTCATCCAGTGTTGCCCATCTTCCGTTATAGGCCTTTCTTTTTAATGCTTCAAAGTTGATATCGTTGTTGGTAAACATATTTTTTTATTTATAAGAAATGGGTAAAATATTTTCTGTCTGTTGGCTTGTTGGAAGGAGAAACTGATCCAACAGCGTTCTTCCGTTTTGGATATGGGTTTCAACTTCATGTTTTCTATCCGATTCATATTTTCTGAAGGCTTCCTGTAAATTGCTTTCTTCAACGAGATGTTTAGTTAAAATAAAAGAATCTTTCAGTGCGGAGGTAACGCCCTGGCTTGTAAAAGGAATGAGGGGATGAGCTGCATCTCCTATAAAAACAACATTATTTTTATAAAACGGATTGAGTTCTTCCAATTCATAAACTCTCCATAAATGAACGTTCTCATAATCTGATTTTCTGACGATCGATACCACCAGAGGATGCCATTCATCAAAGACTTCAAGCATATATTTTTTTAAATGGTCAGGAGAACATTCATCGATCCGGTATTTTTCATTATCAAATTGTGAATACCAGAGAATGGTGTCCGTTGAAAGTTTAAGAATGCCAAAAGTTAATCCGCCGTCTTCATGATGGAATTTCATAAAGTCATGATCAATGCTATCTGCAATTTGCCGGTTTGTAATGATATTGACTACTTCATTCTCCCTGACGGCCCTCATTTTCTCATTCTTGAAAATTTCTCTTCTGATACGGCTTTTTGAACCGTCGGAAACAATAATAACATCTGCAGTAATCTCAGTTCCCTCACTGGATATAAGTTTTCCTTTATCTGTACTGTCAAAACCAAGTGTTTCTCCGTAGCTTATCTTTTCCGGAGATATATGTTGAGATAACAGCCTTATCAGTGAAGATCTGCAAATAGCAAAAACGTTGTTGAGGTCCTTTTCGCCAAGTACTTTTCCTTGATGAGAATATTGGGTGTATTTTTTTAAAAAACTGCCATGTTTAAACAGCAAAGACGGATCAATGATCTGACTCAGGTATTCGATTCCCTCTTGTGGAATAAGGAAACCATGACCTGCCAGGTCTTCTTTTTGTCTTCTTTCATAAATATGATAGTTTATTTTGTGTTTTTCCAGGTAATTCGCTATGCTTAAGCCGGAAATACCGGCGCCTACGACAGCAATTTTGTTCATTTTCGGAATAAAAGGATTTTTTCAGGTTAGTGTTTAAAATATTTTGCCTATTGATTAGACTGGTGCAAAAATAAATTAAAAACATTCACTATTCTTAAAAAATAAATTAATTTGTTTGCTGATTTTTAATAATTTAAATGAAGAGCATAGGATTTTAAGGACCATACAATCGGAATGTTAAAAAAATTATAGGTGAGAACTATAGTAATCACAATGGGTTAGATATTTTCAGCTGAGGTCTTTCTTTTAAATTTCCGGATATGCGTAGTCGTAAAAAAACCGGAACTAAGTCCGGTTTATATGTTAAGCTTTTTCAAGCTGTACGGTAAAGTGTCTTAATATTTCAGGTTCCCAGGTGATTTTATATCCTTTTGCTACCTCTTCGCGTCTTTCATATACATTTTTTATTGCTGCAGCAATATAATCCATATGGTTATTAGTATATGTTCTTCGCGGAATTGCCAGACGTACCAGTTCCAGTTTGGGATAACGGTTTTGTCTTGTTTCAGGGTCCCTGTCTGCCAATAGGGTTCCGATTTCTACCGTTCTGATTCCAGCTTCTTTATAAATTTCAAGTCCTAACGTCTGTGCAGGATATTCTTCACGGGAAACATTGGGAAGGAAATTTAGAGAATCAATAAATACGGCATGGCCCCCAATCGGTTTCTGAACAGGGATTCCATACTCAATCAGTTTATTTCCAAGGTATTCAACCTGTGAGATTCTGCTTTCAAGATAAGGGAATTCCGTTGCTTCATCAAGGCCTACAGCCAGCGCAGCCATATCTCTTCCGGCCATTCCTCCATAGGTGATAAACCCTTCATATATAATCGTGAAATTGGATGCTTTTCTAAAGATTTCCTCACTATTTAAAGCAATAAACCCTCCTATGTTTACAAGTCCGTCTTTTTTAGAACTCATGGTCATTCCGTCGCCATACGAGAATATTTCTTTACAGATTTCTTTGATGCTTCTGTTTTCCTGACCTTGTTCTCTTTTTTTGATGAAATATGCATTTTCTGCAAATCTTGCCGAATCAAAAAATACAGGGATTCCATATTGATCGGAAAGTTTTTTTACAGCCTTCATGTTTTCAAGAGAAACAGGTTGTCCTCCTGAAGAGTTGCAGGTAATAGTAATAAGGCAGAAAGGGATGTTTTCTTTGGGATGACTTTTATAAACTGCTTCCAGTTTTTCAAGGTTAATATTTCCTTTGAATGGATGAAGGTCATTGATATCAAAAGCTTCGTCAATCGTACAATCGATCGCATGGGCCTTTCTGAATTCAATATGTCCTTTGGTGGTATCAAAGTGAGAGTTACCGGGAACTACATCACCTTCTTTGACTAATACAGAGAATAGAACATTTTCTGCTGCTCTTCCCTGGTGAGTGGGTAATAAATATTTGAAACCGGTAATTCTTTCCACTGTATTTTGAAGCTGTTCAAAAGAACGGGATCCTGCATAGCTTTCATCTCCGGTCATCAACGCAGCCCATTGTCTGTCAGACATAGCTCCTGTTCCTGAATCCGTTAAAAGATCGATAAAAACCTGAGAAGATTTTAGATTGAAAAGGTTGTAATTGGCATCTTTAAGCCATTGTTCTCTTTCTTCTCTTGTAGATTGGCGGATTTCTTCCACCATTTTGATGCGGAAAGGTTCCGCGTACGGTAAATTCATGTGTTAAAGTATGTTTTTAAATTGTTTGTAAAGAAAATCTGTCTGAAAATAATTTCAAATTCATCAATGTACGGTAAGGAAAGAGGAGAGGATTACTCCGGAGCCTTAAAGATGTTTTCGTCAGAATGAAATCCGGCTACACCGCCGCTTACTGCAAACTTCATAGCCGAAGCTGCAGTCATCCCCACTACAGGTTTGATGTTTTTTTCTTCAGTAACAATTACCCACCCTGAAATAGCATAGGAATGGGGTAAATATACTGCAACATAATTATGCTTGTCAACGTCTGACATTTCTTTTTGGGTTAAAAAGCCGATTCTCCAGATTTCCGGATTCTCATTGGTTTTTACCCATACAGGATCGTTGAATTTTTTCTTATCTCCCACAAATGAAGACATGACGTCTTTGGTGGGGGTGTAAATATGTTTTACACCGGGCGTTTTTTCCAGGAGACTGTCCATGGTGTCGAAAAAGAATCTTCCTACCACAAATTTATTTCCCAAATATCCTAAAATAGCTGTAAATAATATTATTGATACAAAAACAAGCCCCGGAATCTGATGGGCAAGCGAAGGGATAAGATTATCAATTGCGCTTACAATATACCAGATCACAAAAATGGTAAGTCCTATAGGTCCAATAATAAGCAATCCCTGAAAAAAGTTTTTCAGAAATAAATTGGCTATATGTTCAAAGCTTGATTTCTTCAATGTATATTCTTTACCGTTATCTATTATCCATGAATGGTTTCTTTGTTTCCAAAGGATTTGATAATGCTGGCTTCGTAGTCCAGCCACTCTTCCCAACGTTTATTTACTTTTTCGGGATTTTCTCCCAGATCTCTGGCAAACCCGATGAAGGTCGTATAATGATTGGCCTCGGAAATCATTAATTCTCTGTAGAAAACCTTTAATTCTTCATCTTTAATGTTTTCAGTAAGGACTTTAAATCTTTCACAGCTTCTGGCTTCAATCATTGCGGCGAAAAGCATTTTATCTACAATCAGATCTTCCCGGCTTCCCTGGATGATAAACTTAGCCAACTGATTGACATAATCATCTTTTCTTGCTCTTCCGAAGGTATAGCCTCTTTTCTTAATGATCTCATGTACCTGCTGGAAATGATCCAGCTCTTCCTGAGCAATAGCGAGAAGTTCTGTGACAATTTCCGGATATTCAGGCAGCATGGTGATTAATGTAATCGCATTGGTTGCCGCTTTTTGTTCACACCAGGCATGATCCGTTAAAATTTCTTCAATGTTTCCTTCTGCAATATTTGCCCACCTTGGGTCGGTAGGTAGTTTCAACTTAAACATGTTGTAAATTTTTTGTAAATTTAAACAAATTGAAGTAAGAATGCTGAGTTTATTTCAATTTGATCGATAAAGTATTAAAAACTCGTTTTTCTTCTTAGGAATTCCAAAATATTCCAACCCAGAGAATCTATTTTTTTCAACCCTGCGGAGATGATGAATGCCAAAATGATATTGATGACATAAATAATGATCATCAAAGCCCACCAGGGCATATTTTCTTTCAAGGGAACCACCAGAAAATAGATCAGCGAAGAACTGATTCCCTGTGCGAAATAAAAGAAAATAGCATTTTTCCCAATATAGGTTATACAATTTTCCTTGGTGATTTTTAATCTGTTATAAAGAACAAATAAGGTCACAAGAGAGAATTGAGCCCAGATAATGTAAGGGATTTTAGGTGGAAATTTATTTTTATTGATTTTATAAAAGATATCGTTTCCGTAATACCAGAACATCCAAACCAATATTCCGGCGACAGCAGCATACAGTACAGGAATTGTTTTGGCAGGAATTTTTTTCCCCCGCATTCTGTTTCCTATTAAAAATACGGCAAGATAAAATGCCACATAACCCACCTGTCCGGTTGGATAATATTCCGGAAAAATATTGAATAGGAGAGTAAGGACTGCACAAACCCCGATAAACCAATTGATGTGTTTCGGAAAGAATTTTAAAATTAATACTCCAAAGACGGTCAGGACAAAATAGACCTTCAAGTACCAAAAACTGCCCATGACAACCGGGAAAGTATCTGCATTGGTATATTGATGAAGGTACCAGTTGCCTAAATTCTGCCATTGAGGAGATGTTGAAATGCTGGTTGTTGCATATTTGGATCCAAAGGTTGAGTAAAAATGCTGTAGCCAATCCATTGAAAAGAATGTTAAGCCAAAAACTTTGAAAAAATAATCCAGAAAAAATAAAAGGTTACAAAGATCATATAAGTGATCTGTAATTTTAATAATCTGTAAAAAGTTTTCTCAATATTGGATCCGGAAGTAATGCCGCTTAAGGCATAAAAAAGAGCGACATCAAAAACCAGAGAAAATACCCTCACTTCTGCAGGAATATAAAATTGGCCCGACCAGAAAGCAGTGTGGATGAATATAATAGATAAGGTAGCCAGCCCTTTGGCAAAATCAATATAGAGATCTCTGTTCATAATAGTAGATATGGATCAAAAGTAAATAAAGTTTCGCTATTTTCCCAAGACCATAAAAAAGAGACAAAACTAAATTCTGCCTCCTTTCTTAAATATGCTAAAATGAATGTGTTCGGTTATGTAAAATTTTTATCAGACAGTGTGCTTTATGAATTTTTCAACCACAACTGCTGATAAATAGGGATTTATGATTTTTTTATCATGTTATGTTTTGTGTACAACGAATATATGAAATATTCAATTAAGTGTGAGTTTTTTATTATTAAAAATTATTCACAGCATAATAAGGCTGCTAATATAGGCAATAATATGCTAATAAAATCAATAAAAAAGGCAGACTTAATGTCTGCCTCCTTTCTTAAATATGCTAAAAATGAATGTGTTGTCTATTTAAGGTTTTTAAATTCTTCCGCAGAAATTTCTCCGGTTTGAATTTTTCGCAACTCATCTATATATTTGCTCATATAAGCATCAATCTCTGGATTAACAGTGTTTTTTGCCATTTTGTAGGTGCCATTTAAAACACCTTGATAATAATAGAAGAAGTTATAATCAAAATTCGAAGCATTAAGATCGTACTGACCAAGAAGGAATCCTAAGCGAACCGCCGATCTTCTTTGTGCGGGTGTTCCGTGGTGCCCGGGGCTTGTGGTCTGATAATCTCCGATGCTTTGTGCAAATTCGTAAGCGGCAGCAATTTCAGAGAAGTTCGTTTTGTTGTAACCGTTTGGTCTTCTTAAATAATATCCTGCAAACCCGTCTGCTTCAAGCTCATTTGGTCTTGCGGTATTTTCATTTACCGAAGGAAGCCCGAAGATGTACTGCAGCTGGTGTCCGTACTCATGAGCAAGGATCATGGCGTTTACGATGTCTCCTCCTTTTGCTTTAGCATCATAATAGATTGCATAACCATAATAGATCTTTCCTGTAGAGTAGGAGATCGCATTATAGGTGGAATTGTAATTGGAAGGATCATTTACAAACCTCAAAGTAGGATTGCTTCTACCCCACATGCTGGCAATTTTAGTCATCTGACCGTTCATAAAACTGGTGTCTGTAGAATTCTGTAGCCCGGTCAGCAATACAGCTGATGAACTCCAGTTGTTGTCTACATAAGCACAGGATTTTTCACGATCTGTGGGTTGTTCAATTTTTGCGCTCAGAGTTTCTTGTTGTGATGGGACAGCTTCGTCCATTTTGTCATCGCTACATGCTGTAAGGAATGTTGCAGCAACAACGCCTGCTAGTAAGCAGAGATTAAATTTTTTCATATTAAATTCAATTTTGGTGAAACGAAGTTAATAAATATTCTCATACGTGTGAATATATTATTGTTAAAATTATTCAAAATGGAGTGAATAGAAAAAAATCAAAAAAACATTAGTTTGATTGTAAGCTATTTATAAAATAATTCTTATATTTGCACCTCGAAATAACTAAAAATTTATAAACAATGTTTGCAATTGTAGAAATAGCAGGGCTTCAATATAAAGTTGAGCAAGACCAAAAGTTGTTTGTGAACCGTTTAAAAGGAGATAAAGGAGGAAAAGTTTCTTTCGACAAAGTTCTTCTTACTGTAAACGGAGCAATCACTGTAGGCGCCCCAGCTGTAAGTGGGATCACTGTAGAAGCAGAGATTCTTGACCACGTTAAAGCTGATAAAGTAATCGTTTTCAAAAAGAAAAGAAGAAAAGGTTACCAAGTGAAAAATGGTCACAGACAATCTTTAACTCAAATCGTAATCACTGGTATTACAGGTTTTGAAGGAGGAGCTAAAAAAGCTGCTAAAAAAGAAACTGTGAAAGGTGAAGTTCTTTCTGACAACGCAACTGTTAACTTTAGTGAAGATCACGAGTTGAACTATCACTTAAAGAAAAACAATTTGTCTCAGTCTAAAGAGAACAGAGAAACTTTAATTACTTTAGGTAAAGCGGTTAAAGTTGAATTAGAAAAGAATATTCTTACTCATGAGGAAGTAGATGCTGCAATCATTAAGAATATCGATCAATTTAAAGCACTTAATAAATAATCCAGTAATAAAATGGCACACAAGAAAGGAGTCGGTAGTTCCAAGAACGGTAGAGAGTCTCACTCTAAAAGATTAGGTGTGAAGATTTTCGGAGGACAAGCAGCTATTGCCGGAAATATTATTGTTAGACAAAGAGGTACTCAGCACCACCCAGGTGATAACGTGGGAATCGGTAAAGATCACACTTTGTTTGCATTAGTAGATGGTAAAGTAGTTTTCAGAAAGAAAGCAAACAACAGATCTTTTGTATCTGTAGAGCCAAACGCATAGTTATAAGCGTTTTATAAAATTAAATCCTCAACATTTGTTGAGGATTTTTTTTGTTTTCACTCCAAAAGTTAATTTTTTTATAAATAGTCTGCCGGATGTGAAATATTTTTATATTTGTTAAAGATCATATATCAAATACATTGCGGAAGCCGAAAAGCATAGAGAGTAGGCACCAAATTAAAACTAATACGTATGAAAAATCTAAGAAAGCTTGCAAAGCAAAGTTTAAAAACAATTAAAGGAGGCGCAGGAATCTGCCCTTCACCTACAGATACCTGTGAGGACTGGTGCAGATGGACCCCTTGGCAAAAGGCTCATTGTTTACTTGTAGAAGCATGCAATCCGTGCTGAAGATAAGAGTATAATTTAAAATTATTTATATAAAGTTGGGCGGCTTCGAAGAAGCCGCCCAACTTTATATTTATCTATTTAGAATCCTACCTGGAATCCGGCTTTAATACCAAATTTTGAAATCCCCGGTCTGTCGAGGTAATTTCCTCTCCAGTTAAAATCTACCCTGAAAATCCTCAGATTTCCTATTCCTATATTTTCGATACCAAATCCGTACTCATAGTAGATATGTTCACTTGGTGCAGAATATTTAAAACCTTCTACGTTGATGGCTTTAGAGGCATCGCTTAATGTTCCGTAAGCTCCTCTGATAAACGCTACTTCCCTTAGTTTTAATTTTTTAATCAAAGGAATGTACGAAAGTATTTTCCCGTTAAAATGATGCTCTAAATGCAGGGTTGTATAAGCATCTGCCACAAACTCGTAATAGTTAAGCTGTGAAAATGTATTAGGCGCTAAACCGTATGAAAGATTAGCGGGAATGATATTCTGTAAGGCAAGAGGAACGGTAGTGAAATTTTTACCGGCTTCAAAATTAACAATCGTCTTTCCCAATGTTCCTAGTAAAAACGGTTTGTAAAACATGAACTGTAATTTGTCATAATTAAAGTCAGCATTGAACAATCCTTCGATCCCCCGGGTATACCTCAAAACAATTGTCGGAGCAAGGTTTCTTGCCTGATATCGGTCTATCCCGGTTTGTGAGAATTTTGCCCCAGGTTTGGCTATGATGCTGAAGGTAACATGCGAATCGTTCACCGTCTGTCTAAGCTGACCATTCTGATAATACATAAGATTAAACTTCTCCGGAATGGCAGATTTGATACTTTGCATCACTCCGTCTACTCTTATCTGAATGTTTTTCCAGGGTTCAATAGCTGCAAAAACGCTGGTCTGATTGACAGAACTTAACGAAATGTTTTCTCCTCTTGCAAAAAAAGTACTGGAAGATAAAGAACGGGAAGCAACACCATCTCCTGATGTAAGCTGCCCTCCAAGCTGTACAATATCTCTGCTGGTTCCGGCTCCGATCATAAACCGGTTAAGCCTGTTAAACATATAGCGTGCTTCAACGCCATATTTTACCTGTTGATCCTTGAATCCATAGGCGGTATAGAACTGAACTCTCCACGGATCATTAAGCCCGAAATAAGTTCTGGCTCCCAGCCTGATTCTGTCTCCTTCCACTTCATTTCTTCCGTAGATTGAAAAAATAGGACCGATATCGATTCCTTTAAAAGCATTATAATACCTCGAACCAAGGGTTTCAAATAGCTTGACCATCCGATTGAATTTCGGGGTTTGCTGAAGCTGATCCAGCATTTTGTAAACACCCTGTTCTGATTTGGATAACGTGTCAGGTCTTGCTTTTACCCAATAGGCATCATCTTTATTAACAAATTTATCATCATACTCTTCCTCTTTTCGTTTAAATACCTGAGGATCTAATGGTTTATTAAATTGATAATCCGAATAATCCACTGATCTTTTGGCAATAATACTCTTGGAGCCTTTCTTTTTGAAAAAGGGCTCATTTCAAACTCTGTTACAAGCTTTTTAGGAAGAAATGTAGCGTCGTCGGGGTTATCATATTCCAGTTGGGTATATACGCTGTTAACGAAGTTCACATTGATCTTTTGGGTAGATTTCAATGTCGCTCCGAGAACTGCATAAGTATCTGTATCAATATAAAGATTTCCCTGAAAGGCCAGGATGTCTTTTCTTTTAGGCTGATATCTTATTTGAAAAGCCTTCTCGCCCCGAATGCTGATAGTGTCTGTAAGGTTATAGTCGTATACGCTGAACCCGTCGGTTCCTACCGGGCTTTGAAAACCGATGTCGAAGTAATTTAGGGTATTATCATAAATGTTGATATCGCGATAAAGGTTTTTAGCTGAAACCGTGATCACCTGATTATCCTGAAATCCTGAAGTTTTTTGAGCAACCAGTGTTCTTTTGCTGTCTTTGTCAGGTTTGTTTTTACCATAATTTTCGTACACGGCTTCATTCAGGAAAATAGGCAGCCCAAGTCTTCCGGTTGCCGTAGAGTCTGCATAATCAAAAATAAAGTCCAGCTTTTTGAAGATTTTTTTCTTCATAAATGCACTGTCGAGATTATTCAGATCAAATTGAGTCTTTTCGTATTCTTTGTATGAATAGGTGTCAAATTTTTCGAGACCGTTATTTCTTTTGTGTCCCCATACCTTCTGCATGATGGCGTAGGCAGGGTTTTCTTTTTTGTTTTTGTATTTAGATTTTCCGCTGGTGATAACAATTTCCTGGATATCGCTTACTTTAGCCTGTGAGAGCTGAACGAAAATATTCTCTGCATTTTCAGGGGTGATTTCTACTGTTTCTGCAGCATAATTTTTTCTGGAAAATTTCAGCTTATGGATAATGCTGTCTGACTGAACACTAAAACTACCGGTTGTCGTTGTGAGGACAGGAGTTTTTTCGTTGTTGATAAAAATATCAACTTTGTTGAGTTCTTTCTTATTTTTGGCATCAACAACCTTGCCGCTGGCTTTGTTCTGAGCGTATAAGAAGCCGGTCAAAAACAGGAAAAAAAATAAAAAATTGTGTTTAAGGTTATTATTTAACATCATTCGGTTCTTCAAGCAATTAGCACAAACAAAAAGTATGCAGTTTATTTAAAAAAAGTAGAAAAAAATTAAAAAAAATTAATCTATCACGTAAGACCGCAAATGTAACGAAAATTATACTAGATTTATTATAATTAAAGATGGAATTTAACGGGTTAATATAAAAAGAATCAGTGAATTAATATAAAATTATAATTACAGCCTTTTTAATAATTTGCAGATCCCGGAAATGCATAAAAAAGATCTACACTTCTGTAAGTGCCTTTGCTCTTCCTGCCCGAAGCAGCGAACCTCCTGACTAACAGATAAAAATCATAGATTTAAGGAAATCAACTATGTGGTACGCTATTCTCAATAATTTTTTTGAAATTATTTCCACATTGTGTGATATTTTATTTTTTGTATATTGCCGCTGACATTCATTCAACTGGATTAGGTATTACCTCTTTTTTAATATCTACTCTTTGAAAGCTCCTTACCACATTTTCCACAAAAAGGACTCATCAATTTTTTGTGAAACATATGGTTATTTTTCATGAAATAAAAAACAAAAATTATGAACAGAAAAAATTTCTTAAAAAATCTTGGTTTGGCCGGAGTCACGGCAATTGCCGCCCCTGTCTTGATCAGTTGTGAAAATGAAATTACAGAAGAAAATACAAACTGTAATCTTACCAATTATGACCTGGAAGGACCGTTTCCTACAAAAACTCCATCGATATTAGAGCGGATAAATATTGTTGGCGACAGAACCGGTGTCCCTTTTGAAATTCATCTTACAATTAAAAACAGAAATACAGAGTGCTCCAATCTGAAAGGTGTTTTTGTTGATATATGGCAATGTGACAAAGATGGCAATTATTCGGAATACGGAGGAGACGAACTCCAAATTATAGACTACACAAACCTGCATTTTCTAAGAGGAAGGCAAGTTACAAACGTGAATGGGGAAGTAAAATTCACCTCCATATTTCCCGGATGGTATACGGTAGAAGACGTAACAAGAGCTACCCATTTGCATATTCACATTTACAACAGCAAGGGCAATTCTCTACTGGTTACTCAATTAGCTTTCCCGGATGACCCTAACAGCGCCGTAGTGAAAGTGAATCAATCTCCCGGTTACAAAGGAATGCATGGATACAGATACAACTCGGAGGACGATTTTTTCTATGATGGAGTATCTGCACAACTTTTGAATATTTCAGGAAATATTAATGACGGCTATGTGGGAGCGATCACGCTCATAGTTTCTGCTTAAAGCTTTGACTTAACTCGTTGTGTATTTGATAATTTGGTTCAAAAATTAATAGTTAGAATTAAAATAGCTTATTAAAGTAGGATAATTTAATGTAAGAAATCCATTTCTTCTATCTGATATTGTTTTTATTAAAATATTATAAACGAGAGAGCTACATTCAAAATACACAATGGGTTTTTGTGTAATTATTAAATATAATGCTATGCTAACAACAGAAAAATCGACTATATTTAATTCCGATACAAGATCCTGGCGCAAAACACATGCTTCTATCATCAGTACCATAGAACTGACAGATGAAAAATTGAAGCTTAAAAGATTTGTTGAAGTTATCCTCAATGAAGGACAAAC
Source organism: Chryseobacterium indologenes (assembly GCA_016025055.1). Taxonomy (NCBI): domain Bacteria; kingdom Pseudomonadati; phylum Bacteroidota; class Flavobacteriia; order Flavobacteriales; family Weeksellaceae; genus Chryseobacterium; species Chryseobacterium indologenes. Next base: position 1,483,335 of record CP065590.1, on the reverse strand, counting down.
ATTTTATCTGGATTATGAAGCACATTCCCAAATCGTTATTCTCGTTCTCTATGGTAAAATCATTACTGATCCTTTCCCGCACGAGATTCATTCAGACCAGATTATTATTTTAAACTATATTCAAAAAGACAGGTTAGAAATTAAAAACGCTTCTATGGATGGGTGTACGGATATAATTATTTTTGAAATACATAATCCGAATAGTGAGAGTTTTATCTGTTTGGAAAATTTACATATTAAGAAAAAAAATGAATTGTTTTCACTCTCAGGAAGCTTGAGTTTCCCTGCCTTTATCGGGCTTTATGACGGAAGAAAAAAACAAAAGTACGAATTGAAGCAAGAAAACAAATCAATTTTCGGAATCGTTATCAATGGCGCATGTGAGTTTCAGGACAGACTCATGGAATCGCGGGATGCTATTCTATTGCAAGACATTAAAACATTAGACTTTGATGCTTTGAGTGAAAATTTACTGATTGTTTTTCTTGAAATCTAGGTTATTCAGTGAAAAATTAATTACAACAATAATTAAACAGAATCATTATGGTTCAGATAAAACTCGCTTTCCGACTTATCATTGACCAAAGCTCTACGTTGGCTTGGGATAAATATATTTTTGAAGATACATATTTTGAATATAGAGTTCAGCATCAGGTATTTGATGATAAAAAAGATACTGTAGACAATTATTGGGAACTTTTGATCAAGAATCCCAGTGCCGCAAAAATACCTTTTTTATTAAGTGCTGTCGTCTCCAATTATGTTGCCCAGCTCAATGGCAGTATCAAAAGTCTGCCTGATGTTTTAGGAACTACATTTTTCCCGATTGAGACCTTCAGGCTTGATCTTATCAGTTCCAATATAAAAGAAGCATCGAAGCACAAGCTGGGGATCACATTTTACACTCCGACTCTTTTGCTTATTGATATTATCGACAACAAATATCTTCTCAGTAAAGGCACGGATCAAGATCATCTTGAAACTTTTATGTATGCTTTTCATCCTAAGATAGCTATTGCGTATTATCGACATTCTTAATTTTAGCCCGACTAACAGTGAAAATCTGTTAGAGATTTATGATCATCATCCACTCTCATTGTACTGATGTTTCATGCCGGTCGTTCAGTGGTTCCAGGAAATGATTATGCTTTTCTTTAATACTTTTGTGAAGGTCAGCTATCACTTTATGAAATTTAAAACATATTTTCCTCTTTTAGAGATTTTGAATTAATATAATATCTGAAAATCAGTTAAAATATTCTTGTATAGGATCTGGCGTCGTTGTACTTAGAAAAAATAAAAAAACACTCACAAATTAATGTAAGTGTTTCATTTTCAGTTGCTCCTCCTGCTGGGCTCGAACCAGCGACCCTCTGATTAACAGTCAGATGCTCTAACCAACTGAGCTAAGGAGGAATTTCCTTTGTTTAAGGTGCTGCAAATATAATATGAATATCCGTACGAAGCAAGTTTTCTCCTTTATTCCAGCCTATTTTTCACTAAAGTTATTGAAAATCACTTAGAAATATTTTGTTTTTTTTTCGCCAGTTTAAAAGCTGTTATGAAATTAGTGGAGGATTAAATGGGATAATTATACTTTACTTAATGGCAATATGATATTTTTTGATTTACTAAGTGCGAGGAGGATTGTATTGTTATCATCATAAAAAAATCTTGTAGTCAACTTCTAAGTCATCCTGTACTGTAGCACTAAGATAAAATAATGGGCTGAGTTGCGTTGATAAACCCAACGCTTCAGTACGTTTTTTGGTCAGTCTTAAAAACTGGGAAATTTAGAAAATTGATAATGATATTATTTAAAAAATATAACGCAAGGGTTTAAATTTCTTATTTATATTTTGAGCAAGCAAAGGTTGGAATCAATTTCATTGATTCTTTCTGAGCGCACACATATCCATGCAGTTTAATAAGGAATCGCATCATATCTTTACGTTTTGTAAAACTTTAGAAAACAGCTTAGAGATGTAAAGTACAGAATGTTTTTTATTTAGATTAAACAAACTTTTTGTGTTGTTCACAACTTTTGAGATTAATCCCTAAACTATTGTATTGAAGTCATTTTACTACTATTACAAAAATATAAATAGTCAAAAATAAAAAAAGACCTACATTTCTGTAAGTCTTTTTGCTCCTCCTGCTGGGCTCGAACCAGCGACCCTCTGATTAACAGTCAGATGCTCTAACCAACTGAGCTAAGGAGGAATGTCCTTTGTTTTAAGTGGTGCAAATATAGGACGAATATTTATACCCTACAAATATTTTTTAGAAAAATTTTCAAAAAATTATAATTTCCCTGTAAATATCTTGAAAATGTCACTTCCGAAAATCACTAACATCAAGCCTAACAGGAAGATAACTCCAATCATTTGAGCATTTTCCAACACTTTCTGAGGAACCGGTTTTCCAACGATAATTTCATATAATGTAAATAAAACATGTCCACCATCAAGACCAGGAATAGGAATAAGGTTCAGGAAAGCCAACCATACTGAAAACATAGCGGTAAAACTCCAGAACGCAGCCCAGTTAATGGTAAAACTTCCATTGGCATCCTTGTCAACAGGCATATTCTTTACAATGGCAATCGGCCCGCCTACATTTTTATACCCCTGGATTTTAGAATTGAACATGATCTTGAACTGCTTAACCTGTGTAGTCAGTGCATCGATAGACCTTACAAATCCTCTCGGAATAGCTTCTCCAAACGAATATTTTTTATTGGTTACAATAGATTTCGCGATGGATTTTGTATCCAGAGCAACCCCCAGTTTTCCGTTCTGGTCAACAGAAACTGCAGGTACTGTTTGTAAAGCACCATTTCTTTCAACGTCTACTGTGATGGTTTTTCCTTTATTCTCATTTAAAAGTGTACTTACTTCGTCAAAGAATGCGGCTTTTTTTCCGTTGATTCCTACCACCTTATCGCCTTTTGCCAATCCTGATTTTTGGGAAGATGGAGTCGCCAAGGAGTCGATAACCATTGGGATTCTTGGACTGATATACAGTTTGGCTTCTTTTTGCTTTAAAACATCTGCTACACCGTCTGCATTAACCGGGAACGTTACTTCCTGTCCGTTTCTTTGTACCGTAACGTTATTTCCTAAAAGGATATTAATGGAGGTGTTTTCAAGCCTTTCTGCCGGTTTTCCGTCAACGCTGATGATTTTGTCCCCATTCTGGAATCCCATTTTCTTTCCGGCTGCACTGGCTTCAATTCCATTATCGAATTTTGTAATATCTGTATATGTTTCTCCGTTAAAGAAAGAAAGGCAGCTATAGATCAACCATGCTAAGAAAAAGTTTACAGTAACCCCACCCAACATGATAATTAATCTTTGCCATGCCGGCTTAGATCTGAATTCCCAGGGTTCTGCCGGTTTTTTCATCTGAGCGGTATCCATACTTTCGTCTACCATCCCGGCAATTTTTACATATCCACCGAAAGGCAGCCATCCGATTCCGTATTTTGTCTGTTCAGGATGTTTTCTCCAGTCATTATCGGGAAGTTTTGATATATCGATAGGGACTTCTTCCTTCTTTCCGTTAACTTCTATAACTTCTGAATCAGGCAGATTCTTTGATAAGAATTTATATTGCCATTTTCCATTGATTTTCTTCATAGAGAAAATGGAAAAATAAGGATCAAAAAACAGGAAAAATTTCTCTGCTCTGGTCTTAAACCATATCGCAGGTAAAAAGTGCCCAAGCTCGTGAAGAAGTACTAATATAGAGATACTCAGAATGAACTGAAAGAGTTTGATTGCTATTTCCATTAATAAATTTTAGATTTTAATTTGCAAAGGTAACAATTATCAAAACTATGCCAAATAAAAAAGCTCCCCTAAACGAGAAGCTTTGTCATATTTAAAGACGTTTTGATTATAAATTGAAAGAAACTCCAAGGCTTCCGTTATTACCTACCTCTGCAAATACACCAATTTTTTCAGTGAAGAAATAGCGTGCCCCAATGTGAGCTCCTATTCCAAAGTCTTTTCCCAATACTCCCACATCAACGCCGGGATAGATATCCCACTTTGCAGGAAGATTTAATGCTTCATTTAAATGAAAATTTACCCTCCCGAAAACAAAAACCCTGTTGTCCTTATCATTGTCCTTATAGTTGCTGAAGTAAGCATTAAGACCACCTCCTACAGAGATTAATTTGTTGAGACCGTAATCATAAGTTCCTGTTACCCCGGTTCCATATCCCCAGGCACTCAGACCCAGCTGAATTTTTTGATCTCCTTTACCTGTATATGCCTGCGCACTAGCCATTGCACCACAGAAGAAAACCATCACCATAAAAACCAATTTCTTCATAAATTTTTTAAATTTTAATGATTTTAATAAAAAATATCTGCATCAAAAATAAAACCGAAAGATATATATTGCTATAAATTTGATTGACTTTAATATATTATTAAGAAAATTACCCTTGGTTTTTAAATTTTTATTGTAAGAGCACTGCTTTTTCGTGTGATTCTATTTGTACAATTGTTGTTTGTAATTATAAAATTGTATTTTTATACATAGATCGTATAATAATTTAAAAATAAAAAGATGAAAGTTGCCGGACTCAATTTAGATATCATCTGGAAAAATAAGACTAAAAATTTCGAAGCAATAGAGCGCGGGCTTCAAAACCAGGATGCTGACCTGTTTCTCCTGCCTGAAATGTTTTCAACAGGATTTTGTATGGAAGCTTCTGAAGTATCGGACAGACACGAAGAATCTTTTGAGTTTTTAAAAAAGATTTCAAAGGAGAAAAATGCAGCATTCTGCGGAAGTGCTCCTGTAGAACAGTATGGCAAATATTACAATAGGATGTATTTTGTACAGCCGGATGGCGAAACTGCTTTCTATAATAAAAGGCATTTATTTTCATTTTCCGGGGAAGATAAGGTATACACACCGGGAAAAAACAGGATTATTGTTGAATATAAAGGAATAAGGTTCTTGCTTCAGGTATGTTATGATCTTCGTTTTCCTGTCTTTGCACGAAATAATGATGACTATGATGCCATTTTGTATGTTGCCAATTGGCCTGAAAAAGAGTAGGGGCATGGGAACATCTTTTAAAAGCCAGAGCGATTGAAAACCTTTCCTTTGTTTTTGGCCTTAACAGAATAGGAACAGACGGAAATAATCTGGTATATCAGGAAAGTTCTCACTGTTTTTTTGCTGATGGAAAAGAGATTTCCCATAAAAATGGAAATATAGTATCCGCCGAGCTGAATATGGATGAATTAATAGATTTCAGGGAACATTTCAGTTTTCTAAATGATCGGGACCAGTTTTCACTCCAGTGGTAAAATATAAGGCTGAGCAGGATAAAAATAATCCTTTCTCAGCCTTTTGTTTATTAGATATATTGCTGCAGAAGCTGAGTTAATGTATTGACATCATGTACTCCGCTTTCTTTCCACAAAAGCTCCCCATTTTTAAAAATGGCCAGGGTAGGTACTCCGCGTACACCATATTGTGCGGCGATAGCAGGGTATTGATCCACATCTACTTTGATGATTCTGGCTCCTTCGCCGATATTTTCCTTTACTGTATTTAAAACAGAAGACTGTACTTTACATGGCTGGCACCAAGTAGCGAAAAAGTCGATAAGTACAGGTCTTTCGGAATTGATTATTTCCTGAAATTTTTGTGACATAGTTAAGTTTTTTATCAGTTTATTTTTTTACCCCTTCGTCCTGGATTGCTTTTACATTTTTCCAGGTGGTTCCGTCATAAGCTTCTACGCCGTTTTTCTTTAAGATCTCCATCGCCTGATCTGCCTGTATCCCTTTATTGCAGAAAACAACAACTTTTTTTCCTTTAAGAGTTTCAATATTATTTTGAAGCTCACCCAAAGGGATATTAATGGCATTTTTTGCTGTTCCTGCAGTGTATTGCTCAGGAATTCTAACATCAACCAATGTCACATCGGAGCTTTTTACTATTTCTTTGATGTTGGTTGTAGAAATATTTCCCGACTGATTTGTCTTACAGGCAATTACAATAAGGCTTATAATCACCGGTAATCCCCAAAATTTAGTTCTCATTTTAAGAGGTTTTGGATTGGCATACAAAATCAGTAGTTGGAAACTTTTCTGTTTTTTTAATTCCGTTAAAACCACCTTCGATTTCAGTGAAATTCCTGATGCCATGTGAATTAAGGATGCTGGCCGCAATCATACTTCTGTATCCTCCTGCACAGTGAAGGAAAAAATGTTCCGAATCATCAATAGTACGTGCCCACTCACTTATAGCATCGAGAGGTCTGTTGTAAGCATTGTCAATATGTTCTGCTGAATATTCTGTCAGTTTTCTTACATCGATTACAGTGGATTTGTCGGTAAATTGTTCTGCAAATTCTGAAGGTGAAATTCTTTTAATCTCGTCAATCTCCTTACCTGCATTTTTCCATGCTGTAAATCCTCCTTGTAAATAACCTGCAACGTTATCAAATCCGACTCTGCTTAATCTTGTGATAACTTCTTCTTCGGTTCCTTCATCGGTAATCAGTAACAGAGGATGTTTTACATCTACAATTAATGTTCCGACCCAGGGTGCAAAATCTCCCTTTAGGCCTATATTGATGGAATTCGGTACAAAACCTTTATGAAATTCAGCAGCTCCGCGGGTATCGAGAATCAAGGCGCCTGTTTCTTCTGCCAGAGCTTCGAAATCTTCAGGTGCAACGGGTTGTAATCCTTTGTCCATCACAACATCCAGACTTTCATATCCGCCTTTATTAAGGGCTACATTCATTCCGAAATATTTCGGAGGAGCCGTCAGCCCATCCAGCACTTCTCTGATGAATGATTCTTTGTCCGGCTGGTTAAGGGCATAGTTTGTTCTTTTTTGATTTCCAAGAATATCTACTGTTTCTTTCTGCATGTTTTTTCCACAGGCAGATCCTGCACCATGGGCCGGATATACAGTAATATCATCATGTAACGGCATGATTTTATTCTGAAGGCTGTCGTATAAAATTCCTGCAAGATCTTCCTGAGTGAGATTGGTAGCCTTCTGAGCAAGGTCCGGTCTCCCTACATCACCCAAAAATAAAGTATCTCCTGTAAAAATAGCTGTTTCAGTACCATTTTCATCTATTAAAAGATAAGTACTGCTTTCCATAGTGTGGCCGGGAGTATGTAATACTTTTATTTTTACATTTCCGATGCTAAAAATCTGCCCGTCCTCCGCAATGATAGCATCAAACTCCGGAGCAGCGGTAGGCCCATATACAATAGGAGCTCCTGTCTTTTTACTCAAATCCAGATGTCCCGAGACAAAATCTGCGTGGAAGTGCGTTTCAAAAATATATTTCAAAGTGACATTGTCTTTTTTCAGACGATCCAGATAAGGAGTGACTTCTCTGAGCGGATCAATAATGGCCGCCTCATTTTCTGATACAATATAATAAGCTCCCTGAGCCAGACAGCCCGTATATATTTGTTCAACTTTCATTGGGTCTATTTTTAATAGTTAAAGATACAAAGTATTAGATAGATTCTAAATGAAATGTTAAATTCCATTGATAGTTTCTTTCAATACTATGTTAAACGAATGTTTAATGATCCCTGTTTTTAAGCAAAAAGAATGCCTTACATAGTGACAATTTACAAATACTGTTTTTTATCATGTCCAATATTTATAAATGCTTTCTTAACGGCTGCAATCAATATTTCAGCAGAGATGGTTTGGATTTTGCTTATGTCATGCGAAATATTTCCAATGGTAATAGAATTTCGACGGGAAATATCACCAAATATTTTACAAAAACTTTTATATTTATAAGTTAAAAAAAGTGATCAGATGGCAGACAAAACACAATTTATTGAAGAACTAAATGCTAGATATACTCCAAAAGGAGATCATATTATATTGGGTAAAGGAATGTTGAACGGGGAAGTAGTTCCTGAAGTCAACGTTATGATTCCTTTGAAAACCATTAACCGCCACGGTCTTATTGCAGGAGCTACCGGAACAGGAAAGACAAAAACTTTGCAGGTATTTGCAGAACAACTTTCACATCAGGGAATTCCTTCGATGGTGCTGGATATAAAAGGCGACTTTTCCGGGATTGCAGAAGCCGGCCAGATGAATTCCATTATTGAAGAAAGATATGCAAAAACCCAGCTGCCTTATACTCCGCAGGGATTTCCGGTAGAATTAATGACCATTTCAGGAGCAAAAGGGGTGAAGTTGAGGGCAACGGTTACAGAATTCGGACCGGTGTTACTCAGTAAGATCCTTGAGCTTAATGATACCCAGCAAAGCATTATGTCTATCGTCTTCAAATATTGCGATGACAAAGGTCTTCCATTGATTGATCTTAAAGATTTAAAGAAAGTATTGCAATATGTGACTGATAACGCTCAGGGAAAAGCAGAACTTGCAGCCAACTATGGATCAATAGCGTCAGCTTCTCTGGGAGCAATTTTAAGATCTATTGTGGCACTGGAGCAGCAGGGAGCAGCAGACTTTTTCGGCGAGCTGAGCTTTGATGTACAGGATCTACTGGAGACAAGAGATGGAAAAGGTGTCGTTAATATTTTAAGAGTATCGGATATTCAGAATAAACCACAGTTGTTCTCTACTTTTATGCTTTCGCTTTTCGCAGAAATCTACATGACATTTCCTGAAGAAGGAGACAGCGGAAAACCCAAACTGGTGCTGTTCATTGATGAAGCCCACCTGATTTTTGATGAAGCGTCAAAAGCTCTCCTGTCACAAATTGAAACCATGGTAAAACTGATCCGTTCCAAAGGTGTCGGAATCTATTTTATTACACAAATTCCGGGTGATGTTCCCGAAAATGTACTGTCTCAGTTAGGTTTAAAGATACAACATGCATTGAGAGGGTTTACGGCTAAAGATAAAAAAGAAATTTCCAAGGCGGTTGAAAATTACCCTACAACAGAATATTATAATGCTTCAACACTGATTCAGAGTTTAGGTATCGGGGAAGCTTTTGTTACAGCGTTGGATGAAAAAGGTATTCCGACACCATTGGTGCACACCTATTTGATCTCTCCGGAATCAAGAATGGATGTTTTGAATGAGGCCGAAATATCCGAACTAACGGGGAAGTCTGCATTAGTAGCAAAATATGAAGAAGCTATTGACAGAGAATCTGCATATGAAATGCTAACCAGCAGAATGGAACAGGCAGTACAAAATTCTGCACCCACACAAAAGACCAAACCTGTAAAAGAAGAACCAGGCATGTTTGAGCAGGTTTTACAGAGTCAGGCAGGAAGAACTTTTACCAATACCTTAATGAGAGAAGGAGCTAAAGCCATTCTGGGAATGTTTGGTTTAGGAGGAAGAAGGAGGTAAGTCTCAGGATATAAAGTCTTATAGCCTGCTGTATTTGATATATTTTTTGTTATTTTAGCAGGTTATACTTTACTGATAGGGAAAAATATTGCCATATTCAGGCATAAAAGGTAGAGGTAAGAAATTAAATAAATAAAACAGCAGTTAACGGGAAATCAATGTATTCGATTATAGATATAGAAAGTAATGGTGCAGGTTATAGAAATGAGTGCATTATAGACATTGCCATTTACAGGTATGATGGTCAGAAAATAACTGACCAGTTTATCTCTTTGGTAAATCCTGAAAGTGATATCACTCCCTTTGTACAGAAATTAACCAGTATTACTCCCAAAATGGTTAAAACTGCTCCGAAATTTCACGAACTGGCCAAAAGAGTCATTGAAATTACTCAAAATACGACGCTGGTAGGTCATAATATTGATTTTGATTACAGAATGCTTCGCCAGTCGTTCAAAAGACTCGGTTATGATTTTAAAATCAATACTTTAGATACCATTCCTTTAGCGAAAAAACTGATCCCTGATGAGGTGAGCTATTCACTGGGAAAACTTGTAAAATCACTGGGTATTCCATTGACCAATCATCACAGGGCTGAAGGAGATGCAAGGGCTACCCTGGAATTGTTTAAGCTTTTGATATCAAAAGATACCGAAAACGAGATCATTCAGAAGCAGCATGAGGAGACCAATGCAAAAACGTACATAAACAAGATCAAAGTATTAACCCAGGATCTTCCAAATGATAAAGGTTTTGTTTATTTTCAGGATGAAGCCGGAAAAATCATTTTCTCAGATTACGTTCAGGACATTAATAAATTTTCAAAGAAAGTTTTTAATTCCAAATCCAAAAAATGGGAAAAAATCCAGAGTGGTGTAGAGCAGATTAACTTTGAACTTACCGGCACGGATATTATTGCCAAGCTTATTCTTAATTCTAAAAATATCAAAAAGAAAGAAGTGTTTCCGTTCGGTCTTTATTTCAGAAACAATAAATACGTCGTTGAAAAAAATAACCTGAATAAAACGGAAAAACCTTTGCTCAAGTTCAGGTCTTTCACTCAGGGAACAAAAGCAGTTCAGTTTATTGGCGCTCAAGAAGAATTTAACGAGGTTACAGTGCTTAAGCAAAAAATAGAATTCAAAAAAAGAAATGAATTATGGCTGGGTACAGGAAGAAAATTGGGCGAAAAATTATTTTTGATCATTGAAAACGGAAAAGTTCTGTCTTTTGGCTTCTATGAGCTGTTTACACAGATTCAAACGCTGAGTAAGCTGGCAAAACTCAAAATTGACCTTCCGATGTCTTCCGCTGACCTGAATAATGAATTACAACTGGCTCTGCTACGGGGTGATTTTGAAACGTTGCCGTTACCTAAATAATAGAAAAACTGAGAGGTTAGAAATTGATCCGGGGCCAATCCTTTTCAAATCAATGTTCTAAAAATAAAAAATAAATAGTATTTTTGCAAAAAATAAATACAAGCAATGCAAAATTTTAAACAAATTAAAACTGGAAAAAAGGGAGCCGTTAGGTTTTCTAAGGTTTGGAATATTTAAAAGAGTTGTCTTGCATAAAAAATAATCAATGTGGCAGACTCTTTTTTCGAAGGATCTGCCTTTTTTTATGTTAAAATGAAATTATGAATTCAAAAGAATTATTAAAGATTGCCAATGAGTTTGGCACCCCGGTGTATGTGTATGATGCTGAATCCATCAAAGGTCAATACGAGAAACTTACATCTTCTTTTTTAAAACACACAAAGTTCTTCTACGCAGCAAAAGCGTTGACAAACATCAATATCCTTAAGTATGTCAAGAACCTGGGTGCTTCTTTGGATTGTGTATCTATTAATGAGGTTAAGCTTGGATTAAAGGCAGGATTTCCAAAAGAAAAAATACTGTTTACTCCCAATTGCGTTGATCTTGCTGAAATAGAGGAAGCCATGACTTTCGGAGTTCATATTAACATTGATAATATTTCTATTCTTGAGCAATTCGGGAATAAATACGGGAATTCATACCCGATTTTTGTAAGGATCAACCCGCACATTTTTGCAGGAGGAAACTATAAAATCTCAACAGGACACATCGATAGCAAATTCGGAATCTCCATCCACCAGCTTCGTCATATAGAAAGAGTGATGAAGAGTACAAACGTGAACGTGGAGGGACTTCATATGCACACGGGAAGTGAAATTAAAGATCCCGATGTATTTTTACAGGCCCTGGACATTATGCTGGAGCTTTCCGAGCATTTTCCAAATCTGAAATACCTGGATATGGGAAGTGGTTTTAAAATTCCTTATCAGGATACGGAAGAAGAAACTGATGTTAAAACCTTAGGTAAAAAAGTAGAAAAAGTTTTAGGCGATTTCTCAAAATCAACAGGAAGAAAATTCGAGCTTTGGTTTGAACCGGGTAAATTTTTAGTTGGAAAAAGCGGATACCTTTTGGTAAAAGCTAATGTGATCAAACAAACGACAGCCACTGTTTTCGTAGGAGTAAATTCCGGATTTAATCATTTGATCCGTCCGATGTTCTACGATTCTTACCATATGATCGAAAACTTATCCAATCCAAAAGGGGCAGAGAGAATTTATACGGTAGTGGGAAATATCTGCGAAACAGATACATTTGCATGGGACAGAAAATTACACGAAGTAAGAGAAGGAGATATTCTTGCTTTCCATAATGCAGGAGCCTATGGTTTTGAGATGAGTTCAAACTTTAATTCGAGATTGAAGCCTGCAGAGGTTTTATTCCTTGACGGAAAAGCTCACCTGATCCGTAAAAGAGATGAATTCGAAGATTTGTTGAGAAACCAGATCGAAGTTATCTAAAACATAAAAATATAACGTAAACGGCTGCCCATCTGGCAGCCGTTTTTATTTTCAATACCCACTTTGATTGTTTCATTATGATGAATCTTGATTATAGTAACAGATATTTTCGGTGCTAAACCTAACAGGTTTTCAAAACATATTAGGTCTAATACTGGAAAAATTACAAATTTTTAACATTGAAACGCTACGGCAGGTTCAATTTAATTAGCTAAATTTGATAGAAAGACAACTTTTAATGACGTTGTTTTACCTGAAATAATCATCAAATCAAAGAATTATGGCTAAAAATATTGCAGAGCAGATCGTTGAAATGCTCGAAGAAGCTAATGTGAAAAGAATTTATGCGGTAACAGGAGATAGTCTTAATCACCTTAATATAGCAGTGAAAAAAGCAGCATCCAATGGATTCATGTGAGACATGAGGAAGTAGGTGCCTATGCTGCTGCTGCAGAAGCGGAGCTTGATGGTCTTGCAGTATGTGCGGGAAGTTGCGGCCCGGGGCATGTTCATTTAATTAACGGAGTCTACGAAGCCCATAGATCCCATGTTCCGATGTTGGTGATTGCTTCTACGATTCCCAGCGATGAAATGGGAATGGATTATTTCCAGGAAACCAATACCATCAAATTGTTTGACGACTGCAGTCACTATAACCAGATGATTACACGGCCTGCACAAGTGCAGAGGACCGTCCAGACGGCCATTCAGCATGCTATCTCTAAAAAAGGGGTTGCTGTGATCGGCCTTCCCGGTGATGTATCAGAACTGGATGCAGAAGAGGCAACGACTTCAACTCAAATCTTCAAAACAAATCCTGTCATCAGACCGTCAGATGATGAATTGAAGAATCTTGCCGGCTTGATCAATGAAAGTAAAAAAGTGACCCTTTATTGTGGAATAGGCGCGGAAAAAGCAGCTTCTGAAGTTATCCAACTGTCTAAGCTCTTAAAATCTCCGGTTGGGTACTCGTTTCGTGGAAAAATGGCGATCCAGCCTAATAATCCTAATGAAATTGGTCTTACAGGGCTATTGGGATTTCCTTCGGCTTATCACGCCATGCATGAAGCGGATCTGGTGATTCTTCTGGGAACGGATTTCCCTTATCAGAAGTTTATGCCCGTAAAAAATAAGATTGTACAAATCGATGAAAGCCCTGAAAGACTGGGACGAAGAGCAAAATTGGAGCTTGGGCTTGCGGGAGATGTCAAACAAACCCTTAAAGCATTAATTCCTTTATTGAATGAAAAAACGGATGCTGATTTTCTCAATGAACAACTGGAATTTTATGGAAAAGTAAAAGAAAATCAACTCGAATATGTTAAAGATTTCGGGAAAGAGAATGCGATCCAGCCGGAATATGTTGCTCATACTTTAGACAGAATTGCGAAGAAAGATGCTATTTTCACAGTAGATACGGGGATGTGCTGTGTCTGGGGTGCCAGATTTATTACAGGAACCGGAGAGAGGAAAATGCTTGGCTCCTTTAATCACGGATCTATGGCTAATGCGATGCCTATGGCAATTGGAGCTTCACTAGCTCATCCTGACAAGCAGGTTATTGCCATGTGTGGTGACGGTGGACTTTCTATGCTGCTGGGAGATATGGCAACAATTTTTCAGTATAAACTTCCGGTAAAACTAATTGTATTCAACAACAGGGCCCTTGGAATGGTAAAACTGGAAATGGAAGTAGGAGGGATGCCCGACAATGAAACCGACATGATCAATCCGGACTTTGCTATGGTCGCACAGGCAATGGGATATCCGGGAAAAAATGTACATCATCCCGAAGAGGTGGAAAATGCCATCCGGGAATGCCTGGATTATAATGGCCCTTATCTTCTGAATATATTTACAAACCCTAACGCGCTGGCCCTGCCTCCTAAAATTGAATTTGATCAGGTGTTGGGAATGACCAAATCTATGGCACAACTGATGCTCGGCGGAAAAATGGACGAAGTATTCGAGACGGTAAAAAGCAACTATAAACATATAAAAGGTCTTTTGTAATAACTCAGAAATAGGATTACAATTTTAATTTTCAATCATATCCATATAAACTTCATACTTTGTGTGAAGTTTTTCTTTTTAATAAGCCCGGTAAATATTTACCTTTGCTCAATAATTAATGGTCCAAATTAAATTATGAAAACTATATTCTTATTTTTTGCTCTTTGCGTCGCAAATTTTTCTTTTGCCCAGGACATTGAGGAAAGGGATGATTCTTTTATCGTGGAGAGCAATAAGAATCTTTTTAAAATTGACATTCAGGAACCTTTCCTGCAGATCGCCGTTAAATGTAATGACTTTAAGCCTGTGTCTTTTGAAGGAGGTGTTGCCGCATATAAAGATCTTTTGAGTAAATATATGTACACCTATCTCAATGCAGATTTCTATACCCTGACAGGTGATTTTACATTTACCTTAACGATTGATGAAGCGGGGAAGGTGAGTAATATTACCGGATCTCCCAAAGTTTTAAACAGTAAGGTATTCTTCGATGATATGCAATACGTGATAAGAAGAATTAAGAAAGACTGGAAACCTGCAACATGTGCCGGACAACCTGTAAAGTCTGATTTGAAACTTAAAATGAACTTTACTTCTGTTTCAGTAGATATGTAATATATAAGTATGAATAAAAAACTATTAACTATTGTTCTTTCAATATTTTCTCTTTTTGTTATTTCAGCACAAAGGAAAGAGATTGGAGACTATCCTCCGGGCCAGAATGCCTACAAGGGAGGAAATGTTCAGATGTTTAAAGATATTCAGGATGTTTTTGTTAAAAACAATATGTCCGGCTGTGAGAATAAAAAGGAAATGTACTGGGTGACTTTAAGAATTGATGAGAATTCTAAACCGGCTTTGGTACGTAAAAAAACAGATATAGAAAAAGCTGAAAAAAATAAATGTGCCTATAATTTGATTGTGAAAGCACTAGGTCAACTTCGAAACTGGCAACCTGCAGAAATTAATGAAAAGAAAGTAACGGCTTATTTCGATTTTCCTTTTTTCCCTTCCGATTTTTTTGAAAACTTTAAAGAAAATTATGATACCGGTAATTTTATAAGTAGAGCATCTTTTCCTCCAAACAACGGAGTGTTGTCATTCAGTGACGAAGTCCGTAAAAATGTTGAAGGATATGTTGATTTTGATGCTTACAAAATTAATTGGAAATTCACGGTTTTCTTTACTGTTGAAACAGACGGGTCAACCAAGGTTCGTGATATAGAACCTAAAGTAGCCAATAGCGAACAACTGATGGAAGAAATCAGATTTGCTTTTAAAAAGGTGAAACAGAAGTGGATTCCTGCAACGAAAAATGGGATTCCGGTACAGACAAATCTACGGATAGTTCTTAATTTTGGGAATGGTTATTAGGATGCATTTTTAACGATATTCAGTTAAAATAAAAGTATACAGCTAAATTTCAATAGAATACCGGCAAATATTTCCTGCAATATTTAGAAAAAGATACCGCTGCCATTCTGTCACAATATTTTGTATCTTTGCAAACTTATCTGTTCGTATTTTAAAATTCATCTTATATAATCTCCTGAGTTTTAAATTCCGGACCTTAAATTGATTATCGTGCAGGAAAAATATATAGACGAAACAAAACAGGGGGAAGCTTTTGCGATTGCTGAAAGACCTGAAAACTCTAAAAAACTATTTTTAGAAAGCTACGGTTGTCAGATGAACTTCTCTGACTCCGAGATTGTTGCATCTATCCTTAATGAACAAGGGTATAATACTACAATGAAGGTTGAAGAGGCAGACCTTATCCTTTTAAATACATGTTCCATTCGTGAAAAAGCGGAACAAACCGTAAGAATGCGTCTTTCACAGTTCAAAAACCTTAAGAAAGAGAAACCGAATATGACGGTAGGCGTTTTGGGATGTATGGCGGAAAGGCTAAAGACCAAATTTCTGGAAGAAGAACAACTTGTCGACCTTGTAGTAGGTCCTGATGCCTATAGAGATCTTCCCAATCTTTTAAAAGAAACAGACGATGGTAGAGATGCCATTAATGTTATTCTTTCAAAAGAAGAAACATATGCCGATATTAATCCGGTTCGTTTGGGAGGAAATGGTGTTACAGCTTTTGTAACTATTACGAGAGGTTGCGATAATATGTGTACCTTCTGTGTAGTTCCTTTTACCAGAGGAAGAGAAAGAAGCCGTGATCCTCATTCCATCATAGAAGAATGTAAAGATCTGGCGAATAACGGATATAAAGAAATTACCCTTTTAGGACAAAACGTAGACTCCTATTTATGGTATGGAGGAGGTCCTAAAAAGATTTTGCCAAAGCTTCTGAAATGCAGAAAGCTACGGCTGTCAATTTTGCACAACTTCTTGATCTGGTCGCTAAAGCAGTTCCTGGATTAAGAATCAGATTCTCTACTTCCAATCCTCAGGATATGAGCCTTGAAGTATTCAGAATGATGGCAAAACATGATAATATCTGTAAATATGTACACCTTCCTGTTCAGAGTGGTAGCAACAACATGCTGGAAGCGATGAACAGACAGCATACCCGTGAAGAATACCTTGATCTGATCAGAAAAGCTAAGGAAATTGTGCCTGAAGTAGCTTTCTCTCAGGATATGATCGTAGGTTTCTGCAACGAAACAGAAGAAGATCATCAGGATACCTTAAGTCTGATGAGAGAAGTAGAATATGATTACGGTTATATGTTTGCTTATTCAGAAAGACCGGGAACTCCTGCTCACAAAAAGATGGAAGATAATATTCCAGCAGAGGTGAAGCAGAGACGCCTTTCGGAAGTGATCGCACTACAGGGAGAGCTTTCAAGACAAAGAATGCAGTCTTACGTAGGAAGAGTACATCAGATTTTAATTGAAGGAACTTCCAAAAAGAACGCAAACCAATGGAAAGGAAGAAATTCTCAGAATGCTGTCTGTGTTTTTGATAAACTGGAAGGACAGAAAATTGGTGACCTCGTGGATGTTTTTGTTTATGACAATACACAGGGTACGCTTTTAGGCAGGCTGGAAGCATGATTTTAAAATATGTTGTTTCTCTTTTTATCTTCATCACTACGGTAAGTTGTCAGATTGCTGGTAAGCTATCAAAATATAATCGACATGTCGGTGATATTGAGTTTGATAAAAAGAAAGATGATATTCATTTTAAAATCTGTGATCCGGATACTACCTGTCAGTATTATAATGATTCTAAAGGATTTGAGTATGAAGGAGAAAAAATTTCTATTGAAAAACAGCTTAAGGAATCAAAAATAAAAGGAAATAAAGATACTAACGGATATATTACCGTCAGATTTTTAGTAAATTGTGAAGGAAAATCCCGACTATTCAGAGTTCAGCAAAAGAATCCGGAATATGACGAAAAGGAATTAGATAAAGGCTTAGCAACAAACTTGTTAAACTTTACAAAATCTCTGAATGGCTGGGTAATAAAGCAAATGGAAAGTAAAAAAAATAGATTATTATCAATATTTGACCTATAAAATAGAAAATGGAGAAATCGTTGAAGTTTTGCCTTAGTTTTTTAGGTTTACTGATATACAGTACTTCTTTGGCGCAGGTCAATTGTAATACTTTTACAACAGACCAGTGCAGGGAATCCTGTGAGAAATCTAATTTTGCTGAGAAAATTCAGTGGACACAATATGCGCAGGAGTTGTTTGACGAAGCGATAAAATTGTGCCCTACCAATGATTTTGCTTTTAAAGAAAAAGCCGTTCCATACCTTAAATCCGGAGATTTTGTAACCTGGAAAAAACTCATTGATAAAGCCGTAGAGCTGGATCCTAAGAAGAACCTGGGCTACAGGGGCTGGTGTAAATTCCAGTTTCTTCGTGATTATAGTGGTGCCATCAGGGACCTTGAAGCCTTAAAAAAATACTATCCTGAAGATCTTGGAAGGTCTCAGAATGGAGATTATAATCTAGGCATAGTAAAAGCTATGTCTTACAGCGCCTTAGGGCAAAAAGAGAAAGCTGCCGGGATTATTGAAAGGCTGCTAGCTAGAAAAGCCTATGTAAAAGGGATGTATGACCATTACCAACTGGGAGTGACGTATTTCGAGTTGGGAAGGTATGACAAAGCCCTTGAAAATTTTGAAGAACAGAGCAGAGAATACGACTTTGCCGAGAATATATACTTTAAAAGTAAAGTTTCTAAAATCAGAAACAAGGATTATTTGGATTTAAAAACGTTAGCATTGCAGACGTACGATGCCGGTAAGACCATGAAAGATGGTTACACGCATCATTTTAACAAAATCTACAGAAAACAGATTGAAGAACTGTAGATTACCATTAAATCAATAATCAAAAATTTACTTATGAGCAACGAGTTACAAAGCATAAAAAATCGTTTCGGAATTATCGGGAATTTCCCGGCACTTAACCGGGCTTTAGAAAAAGCCATTCAGGTAGCGCCTACGGATATTTCTGTTCTTGTAATAGGAGAAAGTGGAGTAGGAAAAGAGTTTATTCCAAAAATTATCCATTCAGAATCAAGAAGAAAACACCAACCCTATATTGTCGTAAACTGTGGTGCTATACCTGAAGGAACTATAGACTCCGAATTATTCGGACATGAAAAAGGAGCATTTACAGGGGCAACAGCTACAAGAAAGGGATATTTTGAAGTCGCAGACGGAGGAACCATCTTTCTAGATGAGGTAGGTGAGCTTCCTTTACAAACGCAGGTTCGCCTTTTAAGGGTACTGGAAAGCGGTGAATTTATGAAAGTGGGTTCATCACAGGTTCAAAAAACCAACGTAAGAATTGTAGCCGCCACCAATGTCAATATGATGAAGGCTATTCATGACGGACGATTCAGGGAAGATTTATATTATCGTTTGAATACCGTACAGATTGATATGCCTCCTTTAAGGGAAAGAAAAGGAGATATTCATCTGCTCTTCAGAAAGTTTGCAATTGACTTTGCAGAAAAATACAGAATGCCTGAACTGGAACTGGAGCCCAGTGCCGTCCACTACATCGAAAATTATGCTTTCCCGGGGAATATCCGACAACTGAGAAATCTTGTTGAGCAAATGACCGTTGTGGAAAGAAACAGGAATATCAGTGCAGAAAAACTTTCCGAGTATATTCCGATGGAAACCCACCTTCCAATGGTTTTGAATACGCCCAATACATCAAAACAGACCGATTTCGGAAGTGAAAGGGAAATTATGTATAAAATTCTCTTTGATATGCGAAATGATATCAATGATTTAAAATCCTTAACTTCGGAATTGATAAAGAACAGAGGAACAGGAGATCTGAGCAGCCATGAGAAAAATCTGATCAACAGAATTTATACCCCTGAAACCCAGCCTCAGGTAAATTCAGGATCTTTGCTCTATTTTGAAAATAATGAAGAGCCGGTAGTGCAGAATCCAACGATTATTTCAAATCCTGATGATAGCTATGAAGATGTGGAAGATATTGAAGTTGAAGAAAACAGACCGGAATCTCTTTCTCTTCAGAATAATGAAAAGGATTTGATTATTAAAGCGTTAGAAAAGCATAAGGGACGTAGAAACAGAGCCGCCGACGAACTGGGAATTTCACAGAGAACTTTATATAGAAAAATAAAACAGTACAACCTGGAAGATTAAACAAAACACTAAATAATGAAAGTAAATGTAATGCCTAAACCGGTCGATTTTAAACTCGGAGAATACATTAATAAAGGATTTGAACTGTTAAAGAAAGATTTCGGAAATATTTTTGTAGCATTTTTGGTATGCTGTATTATGTCCATTATTCCTTTTTGTGCAGTATTAGCGATGGGTAATCTATATAAATACCTTCAGAGAATCCATAGAAACCAACCTGCAAGTCCCGGGGATATTTTTGATTTTAAAGATTTTATGCCGTATTTTATACTTCAGCTTATTATCTTTGGAGGAATAGCATTGCTGTATATTCCTTTGATTATTGTATTGGCATTAACAGGAGCGATGTCACAGCCGGATAATCCCAATCCTGCGGCTATGATTTTTGTCTTTCCGTATATATTCATTATGGTGGCGGCTATTTATTATTTTGTGCTGAAGGCATTTTACATCGTTCCATTAATCAGTTTAAAAGGAATGAATGATATCAAAACAGCCTGGAATATTTCAAAGGTGATGACCAAAGGAAATTTACTTTCTATTTTTCTGTTTTCGCTGGTTGTGAGTCTTTTATCACAGATAGGTGTTCTGGCTTGTGGTATAGGGATTTTTCTGACGATGCCATTTATGTATACCGCCAATTATTTTGCTTATGAAGATGCTATCCACCAAATCGAGCATGATGAAATTACTGAAATCGGATCTAAAAATGAATACTAGAATAAAAAATATAAATCTGAAACAGCCATTAGTAATGGTGATGCTCTTTGCTTTGCTGGGAGTTTTAAATTCATGCTATAGCTTTACAGGATCCTCACTGACCGATGAGAAAACGGTTCAGATCAATGAGTTTCCTAACAATGCTTCTCTTGTAAACCCTGCATTGTCACAACAGTTTTCTACTGATATTCAGAACAGATTTCTTCAGAGAACTACATTGAAAGGAACGAAAGAAAATCCTGATATTCTCATCGAAGGAGAAATTACAGATTATACCATAGGGGCCACCACAATCAGCTCCAATACAACGACTAATCCATCCGGAGGAGTAATACAACAGGCTCAGAACAAACTGACAATCACGGTGAAAGTACATTATGAAAATAAAATACATCCGGATTCCAGTTTTGACAGAACCTATAGTGATGAAGCCGCTTTTAACAGCAACTTATCACAAAGTGACATCGAAGCTTCCCAAGTGAAGATTGTGACCGAAAGAATTATAAATAAGATATTTAACGATATTGTAGCGAATTGGTAAGATGAATCCCAGAGTATTAGAGTTAATAAAAAATCCGAAAAATATTCAGTCGGAAGATCTTGGTCTTTTGAAAGAAGAAATTCATGCTTTTCCTTATATTCAAAATATCAGGGCACTTCATCTGTATGGAGTTCATCTGTACGAAAAAGAAAATTATCAGAAGGAACTTTCTACAACGGCTGCGTACACTACAGATAAAAAGATTCTTTATCAGCTGATCAACGGTAAAATCACACAAGAACCCAAACCAGCTGAGCCCGTAGCGGAGAAACAACCTGTTAAAGCAGATGATAAACCTGCCAAACATCCTTATTATAAAGGATTCCCTATTAAAAGACAGGAATCTGCGCCTGTTGAAGAAGTAAAAGAAGAACAGTGTATAGTACCAACGCTGAATAAAGCAGAACACATCTATGTGAACGGCGAACGTAACAGAATTCTATTTGAAGGGGAAGAAAATTTCCTTGATGATAAAAATACTGACACCATAGATATTGAATCTACCCTGGAATCTGGAACACTGGTAACCCAGAAATCAGAACCTGCAGCAGAAAAACCTTTAGAAGAAGACAGTCAACAGAAAATTGAAGAGGCTGCCGGGGAAGATTTCAGCGCTGAAACTATTGTCAATGAAGATCAGATTTCTACAGGAGAAGAGGAAGAAAAAATCAATAATGAAGAGAATGTAAGTTTTCACGAAACAGAATCTTTATTACCTGAAACAAATACTGAAGAAACTGGAGTTGAAGAAGTTGTAGAACCTGAAACCACTGCTGAAAATAAAGACTTCTCACCTGTTGATCAGAAACAGGAAGCTGAAGAATCCGATGATGAGCTGAGTTTTCATAAAACGGAGGAATTTATGCCTGACGTTAAAATACAGGTCAACACCGAAGAAACTACTGGCTTTGCCGATATTTCTCAGCAGAATATCAATAAACATGAAGACGAAATGAGACGTCTGATTGAAGAAGTTGAGAAAAAAATGAAAGAAACTAAATCCGTTTCTCTGGAAGAAAAGGCAGATCCTGAATTAGTTGAAGATCATGAAATCAGTTTTGCAGATACCCAAAGTTTCCATTTTTGGTCTACAGAGAAAGAAGAAGCTCCAAAGACCGAAGAACCGCCATCTGAACCTGAAGAAGAAGTAAATAATGAATTGCAGGCATCTCCGGAAGAAGTTATGCCGGAAGTGGCAGAAGAGCCGGCAAAGGTTGAACCTGAAGTGTCAACCGGTTGGAGACCGATGCATGTAGAATCTAATATGCCTGATTCATTAATTCATAAAAAGACGGAAACTCCAGCTCCTGTAGAAAAAGCTTCACCGGTAAAAGAAGCTCCTTCCCATCCTGAAAAACAAGCAGAAGAAACACCTGAAGTGACTGTTGCTGATGTAAAGCTTTCCCATGAAGCTCCGGCGTCCCAGGAAATAACCGATGCTCCGGAGATGAAACCGGAAAGTAGTGCAGAAAGTAAACAAAATTCCGATACAGAAAGTATAAAAGAGGAAGCACCGGTGATGAACGTTTCATTCTTTAGTACAGATATTTCAACGTTAAACGTTGAAGAGAAGAAGAAGGAACGTGAAGAAAAAGCTGCAGAAAATGAAAAAGAGCAGGAAGTAACTATGAAAAATACCACCTCTCCTGTTGATAGTAATGTTCCTGGTTTTATCAATACATGGCAAAGCTGGCTGAAGATTGGCAGAACCGATGAAATTGAAAAGGAAAAAGAAGTCATCAAGGAAAAAGCGATCGAAACATTCATCGAAAATAATCCAAGAATCAGTCAGTTAAAAGAAGAAAGCTCATACGTTGTTAAAGAAAAAAATGATGATATTTCACATTTGATGACCGAGACACTGGCTAATCTGTATTTTGAGCAAAAGCTTTACACAAAAGCGATCAAAGCATTTGAAATATTAATTAAGAAAAATCCTGAGAAAAAGAAGTATTTTGAATCTAAAATTCAGGAAATAAAAGATTTCAGAAGTAAAAACTAAAATAAAAGGTGTAGTAATAAAACTGCACCTTTTTTATTTATGACGGATCAGTGATTTTCTTTTTATGCTTAATTTTCTCCACGCTTTTCGTCCGTAAACAATGACGAAAATTAATAGAATTATAGCAAAAACAGCTGCTATAACGGGCATCACCATCGCCAGAACAGACATAATTCCTGCCCCCGCCGTTTCAGTGGTTCCTACTACAGAATTTCCAAGCCCTCCCGTCGTTGCAGTAGATGCGGCCCGTATCCCGGCAAATCCCGAACTGATGGTTGCAGCAGTTCCTCCCCCGGCAATTAATGCCAATGCCCATTGTGGAAAGGTTCCCAGTTCTGCAAATTGACTGGCAAATAACAGAGAGCCTGCTACAGTTGCCAAAGGAATGGAAATAGTATCCAGTAAATGATCTATAAAAGGAATATAATATGCCAGAATCTCTGCTACCGTGGCAATTCCTGTGGTGATAAGGGTTGGTAACCCTGCAAGCCACTCAAATTCCTGATTCATCGGAATCCAGTAAAAGTAAGATGCAAGACTGACGATGAACATAGGGAGGAAGACTCTGAAACCTGTAGCAGCCGCCAATCCGATACCTATAAAGGCACTGATGATATACGAAAAATAGGGAATATTGTCTAACATATTAATTTTCAGATTTATTGTTTTCCTTAAAATTACAAAAAGTAAGTGATATACAATGCGCAAAAGAAAAGATAACGTAAGAATACCGCGATCAGGACAATAGGTGACGTACCCTGTCTTCTGGCTAAAAAGATACCAAATAATACCAGGTTTGGAAATCTATACATTTTATGTAAGCCATATTAAAGGAAATTACATTACAAAAAAACCTGCCGTAAAAACAGCAGGTAGGTCAATATTGTACTAAAAATGATTATTTCTTTTGTGCTTCACAAAGCTTTAAAAACTGTGCTTCCACATCCTGAAACTTTTCAGGCATCTCTGCAGAAACCCAGAATAACATGGCCAGCGTTTTTTCACCGAAAGCTTCCCGGTATATATCTTTATGCAGTCGGTAGCATTCTCTGAGAAGCCTTTTTACACGATTTCTGTGAACGGCCTTCTTAAAGTATCTTTTCGAAACAGAAACTCCAAATTTGCCATCTTCTACGGGAAGTGCCGGTTTGTCTTTCAGAACAATTATTCTCAGATTTCCGGAGGTTCGCCATTTACCTTTTTCGAAAAGTAAACCGATCTCGATCTTTTTTTTGAGTTTTTCGGCGACTGGATATTTAAAATTCTGCATTAGTCTTTTTTCACTAAATAATTAATTACTTCAGCAGCAGCATACAGCCCGAAAATAGCAGGAATATAGCTGATGGTTCCGTAGAAAGACCTTTTGTAGTTTGTTCCGTCGGTCATTTTCAGGCTTTCTTCGTTCTGAATCTCCGTGGAGAATACACATCTTATTCCCTTATTTATTTTTTCCTTCTTTAATCGTTTTCTCGCCTGTCTCGCAAGGAAGCAATTATGAGTTTTACTGATGTCTCTTACCACAACTTTACTTGGATCAACCTTCCCACCTGCTCCCATTGAGCTTACAATTTTGATTTTTCTCCTTCTTGCTGCTTTCATCAGGCAGACTTTAGGTGTAACACTGTCGATACAATCCAGAATATAAGTAAACTTTTCTGAATCCAGCACTTCATCCATTCTTTCAGGATTAAGAAACTCATTGATTTTGATAAGGTTAAGCTGCGGATTGATATCGAGAAGCCTTTCTGCTACCACTTCCACTTTATGCTTCCCCACTGTGGAATGCAATGCAGGAAGCTGCCTGTTGATGTTCGTAATATCTACGGTATCCCCATCTACGATCGTCATATTCCCGACTCCGGCCCTGGCAAGGAATTCAGCGGCAAAAGACCCTACACCACCCAGTCCTACAACCAGGACGTTGGCTTTTTTAAGCTTTTCCAATCCTTTCTCCTTTACCAATAGCTCCGTTCTTTCCAGCCAGTATTTATCCATTTGTTATCGTATGTAAGTTTTCTACAATTTGCTTATTGAGTTGTTCCAAAGAAATTCCTTTCAGTTCAGAAACTTTCCGGTACAATTCTTCGATTTTAAAATCTTCATTGTCAGTTTCAAAAAGATTTTTTCCGTTGGAGTGTTTTTTAAAATATCCTGCAAAGATAGATTATACAAAACAGCTTTTCCAAAACTCAGGTAAAAATTATGAGCGAGAAGATCTTCTGCAATTTGTCTTTTTTTTAAAACCATGTATCACCATGGCTTGTTCAGCCTTCTTTTTGAAAGAAATGACTTCATAAAATTTTCTCACACAATGTATGATAAGCGGTTTTTTTACTTCATTGGAAATTTTTATTTGCTGTAAAAAAAAATCTTCCTGTATTTTCTGATCAATAGGAACCAATGAATCTAAGCCGCATTCACCTATCGCAAAACAATTTTCAAACATGGTAGTTCTCAGCCAGTCAACCTGCTGTTCTTTATGGCGAATATCAATATCATTAGGATGAATGCCTATGGAATATGGTATATCCGGCGGTATTTCCCCAATGTTTAAATTGTAAATTCCGTCTCTGACATAATTTTTATGGTGGTGAAAATCAAAAAACTCCATTTTCAAAAATAATATTATTTGCAGTTAATAGAAAATTATTAAACATACGTTTATAAATGTGTTAAAAATTTCTTAACTTTACTCAAACTGCACTTTATGAAAAAAAAATTTACAGAAAAACAGATTCACATACTCGATATTGCCGAAGAACTTATTGCTAAAAAAGGGTATGAAGGAACTTCTGTAAGAGATATCTGCTCAAAGGCCAATATCAACGTCGCGATGATTTCCTATTACTTTGGCTCAAAGGAAAAAATGATGTCTTACCTCTATCAGTATCGGGTACTGAAAACCAGAGAAAATTTTTCTGAATTTGCCGATACAATCAAAGATGGTAAACCGGAAATGCAGATGCGTGAGATGATCAAGTATATCGTGTCCCAATTGTTTAAATACAACTATTTCCATGGATTTGTCACCCAGGAGCTGCGTCACACAGAAAATTTAAAAGATGAGCTTTTAGATTTCTATCAGCTGTTTGTAAAAAAATTGGATGAGGTGATTAAAAAAGGAGTGGCCTCAGGAGTCTTTACCTTTACCCCAAAACCTGAAGATATCCTTACCATGATCATCGGGTCTACTTTATTTGTGATCAGGAATAAAAACTTTTATGAACTTTATGTGCCCAGTAAAAACGAAGAAACTTATACAAAAGAAGCTGAGAAAAAAGTGAGAATGAATCTTTTATTAAGTGTTTTTGCGATTTTAGGATACGCTGCAGACTAAAATTACGTTAAATATTCATAAAAAAAATCTATTGACAAAAAAGTTATATTTTTGCAAATTAGTAAATCGGCTGTATAATCCGAAAACTGTTGAATTTTTTATATGAAAAAATATATTTTAGGTCTTTTTGCTGTAGCAGTGGTTGCTTCATGTGTTAGTCGCCAGGAAAAAGCAATGAAGAGTGCTGATAAAGATTTTATCTTAAAAGCGGCAAATGATAACTTTGCCAAGAAAAATTGGAAAAATGCATTGGCTCTTTACGACAGGCTTGCCAATCTTGTTGCAGGAACGGATGATTTCCCTAATGTAGGATTCAATACCGCCTATGCCAATTATTATGATAAGAGTTATAAGCTGGCAGGGCACCAATTTAAAAATTTTGCAGTCAATTT
Organism: Chryseobacterium indologenes; assembly: GCA_016025055.1. Lineage (NCBI taxonomy): Bacteria > Pseudomonadati > Bacteroidota > Flavobacteriia > Flavobacteriales > Weeksellaceae > Chryseobacterium > Chryseobacterium indologenes. Next base: position 1,456,515 of record CP065590.1, on the reverse strand, counting down.
TCCAAAAGATCCCAGAGCAGAGGAGGCGGCCTATATGTCGGCACTTTGTTATTATGAAGGATCTATGGATTATAACCTGGACCAAACCAGTACAGAATTGGCTATTAACGAGCTTCAGGACTTCCTGACCAATTATCCAAACTCTGAAAGGTCTAAGAATATTACCCAGCTGATTGACGAATTGTCTTATAAATTAGAATTTAAGGCGTATGAAAATGGCCGTCAATATTTTAAAATGGGTGAGTACAAAGCAGCCAGCGTAGCTTTAGAAAACGTATTGGAGGATTTTCCAAGTACAAAACTTCGTCCGAAAATTTATGACTATATCATGAAAGCCCGTTACGAATTGGCTGTAAGATCTGTCTATAGTCTTAAGGATGAGCGTATTGAAAGTGCACTTACGTATGCTAAATTGGTAGAGAAAGAGCTTCCTAATACAGAATATTCGAAAACAGCTGCCGATTTAAGAGCAAAGCTGGAAAAAGAAAAGAAAGATTTCGTTGTCGTTAAGAAACAAACTGAAGCCAGAATTGCAGCCTTAACAGAAAAGCAAAAAAAGGAAGCTGCAAAAATGGCTGATAAGACAAAAAGTGAGCAGCAGGTTAAAGATCAGATCAGTAATGAAAAGCAGGCAAAGCAGATGCAGAGGGATAGTGCGGCACTTCAGACCCCTCCACCTGCAGCGACTTTCAAAATTCAAAGATAATTCGTAAATTTGCCATCTTAAAATAAAAATAATTTTCTCAAAATGAGTGTAAAAGATACAAAAGCAGAAGTAAATACCATTACTTACGACAAGGATAAGATTGAAGATAAAGTAGGTTCTATCTATGAGGCTATTGTTATCATGGGAAAGAGAGCAGAGCAGATCAATGCGGAGATCCGTACGGAACTTCACAACAAATTGGATGAATTTGCCGTTCACAATTCTACATTAGAAGAAGTTTTCGAAAACAGAGAACAAATTGAGATCTCTAAACATTACGAAAAACTTCCAAAGCCCACTTCAATTGCTATTGAAGAGTGGTTGAATGAAGATATCTATTTCAGAAAAACAGAAGACAGAAAATAATCTTTTTTGTTTTTTAATAAATTAAGGTCATAAAAGAATCGGTTTCTTTTATGACCTTTGTTGTTTTAAACCCTGATTGTGGGAAAAAATAAGTACTTTAGTATTTCAAAAATTAAAACTAAATGAGTGTTTCCGGTAAAAAAATACTGATCGCCGTTTCAGGAGGAATTGCGGCTTATAAAATTCATTTCCTGATAAGGGATTTTGTGAAAAAAGGAGCCGACGTACAGGTGATTATGACACCTGATGCAGAACAATTTGTAACAAAGCTAAGTTTGTCTACATTATCCAGAAAACCGGTCTATTCAGATTTTTATGGAGATAACGGAACCTGGAACAGTCATGTTGAATTGGCACTTTGGGCCGATGTTATGATTGTTGCTCCCTGTACTGCCAATACGTTATCTAAAATGATTCACGGTATGTGTGATAACCTGGTCATTGCGACGTATATGTCTGCCAAGTGCCCGATATTTATTGCTCCTGCAATGGATCTCGATATGTATGCACACCCTTCCACAAAGAAAAACCTTGAGCTTGCAGAAAGTTTCGGGCATATCATTATTCCTGCAGAAAACGGAGAGTTGGCAAGCGGGCTTGTAGGACAGGGAAGAATGGCGGAACCGGCAACAATTTGTAACAGCATTGAAAGTTTTTTCACCGAAAGTACTCTCAGTAAAAACCTTGTAGGTAAAACGGTTTTAATTACTGCCGGACCTACTTACGAAGCCCTTGATCCGGTAAGGTTCATTGGAAATCATTCTTCGGGGAAAATGGGCTATTCTCTTGCTGAAGAAGCATCAAAAAGAGGGGCGAGAGTCATTCTGATCTCAGGACCCAGTTCCCAAAATCTTCATGATAAAAAGATTGAACTGCATAAAGTGACTTCTGCTAAAGAAATGATGGCAAAAGTATTTGAATTTTATGACGGAATCGATATCGGGATTGCCAGTGCTGCGGTCGCAGATTATGCCCCGAAAGAAATAGCAAAGGAAAAAATCAAGAAAAATGATGAAAACCTTACCATCGAACTGGTTAAAAATCCGGATATCCTTAAAACAATGGGTGAAAAGAAAACCCACCAGTTTTTGGTTGGTTTTGCCCTGGAAACCCAAAATGAAGAGGAAAATGCCAAAGGAAAACTGGAAAAGAAAAACCTGGATATGATTGTTTTAAATTCCCTGCGTGATGAGGGAGCTGGTTTTAAGAACGATACCAACAAAATCAAAATATTTACGAAAACGGAGAAGAAAGAATTTAATCTGAAATCAAAAGAAGATGTAGCTAAAGATATTCTCAATTTTGTAGAATCTCAACTTTTAAAATAATTTTAATAAATTTCCGTTCTCAATTATTAATAAGGCAATGAAAAAAATTATCAGTTTATTTTTTCTGTTTTTCATCTATACCTCCGGGTTTTCCCAGGAATTGTTGGCGACCGTTCAGGTCAATTCCCAGCAGTTGGGTGGAAGTAACCAGCAGGCCTATAAAGCATTGGAAAAAAGTCTCAGAGACTTTATCAATAATACCAGCTGGACAGGGAAGAAGCTTCAGAATTTTGAAAAAATCAAATGTGGCTTTGCCCTTGTTATTGCCGGTAAAGATGGTAACAGGTATCAGGGCTCAATTGTGATTCAGGCCGTGCGTCCTGTTTTCAATACCACGTATGAATCTCCTTTGCTTAACCTTCAGGATCAGAGACTGTCTTTTGAATATGTTGAAAACGAGAACCTTATTTTTAACGAAAGGCAGTTTTCCGGTAAAAACCTTACCGATATTATCAGTTTCTATGTCTATATGATCTTAGGATATGATGCAGACAGCTTTCAGGCTATGGGAGGAACGCAATGGTTTACAAAAGCCCAGCAGATCGCCCAGAACTCCCAAAATAGAAACTATGATGGCTGGAACACCATCAATGAACCAAGAAGCCGTTCGATACTGATAAATGAAATCATGAATCCGAACTGGAACCAGCTGCGTTCTACCATGTATACCTATCACAGGGCAGGATTGGATAATCTCTTCAATCAGGATCAGACTCCAGCAAAGAAAGTGATTTTTGATGCACTGATGCAGCTGAAAATGTACGAAAACACATTCCAGCAGAGTTATTTTTTCAATCTGTTTATGGATGGTAAAAGCGATGAAATCTTTAATATTTTCAACTCCGGAAATAACGGAGGAATTATCCTGAACGATTTAAAGCAAACAATGATTATCCTTTCCCCGAAAAATATTGACAATAAGTGGAATAAATGGAAAGTGTAGAGACTCTGTTTTCTGCTATTGAATCCTGACATCTAAAGTTTTATATTTGCATTTAAAGTAACCAGTCATTTATCAATGCTTTCGAGAATTTACATTAAAAACTTTGCCTTAATTGATACTCTTGAAGTATCTCTCAAAAACGGTTTACAGGTAATAACCGGAGAAACAGGAGCCGGTAAATCTATTATTTTAGGTGCCCTCAGACTTATTTTAGGAGAAAGAGCCGATGTAAAATCAATATCCAAAGCAGAAGAAAAAAGCGTTGTGGAAACAGAATTTGCGCTGAATAATCAATTCAAAAAATTCTTTATCGAGAATGATCTGGATTACGAACTCCATACCATTATAAGAAGAGAAATCCTTCCTTCAGGAAAATCACGAGCCTTTATTAATGACGTTCCGGTAACATTGGACGTTCTCAAAGAACTGTCTTCTCAGCTTATCGATATCCATTCCCAGTTTGAAACCTCAAACCTTTTCACTTCAGAATATCAGTTTAAAATTATAGACGGTCTTTCTGAAAATAAAAAAATTATTGAAGACTATCAACGCGAGTTTTCAGATTTCCAGACATTGAAAGTCTTGCTTAAAAAACTAAAGACTCAACTTTCAGAAACTACGAAAGAAAGTGACTACAAAGAATTTTTACTCAATGAGCTGGAAGAATTAAAACTGGATGAGGTGGATTTTGAAGAAGTTCAGAATCAGCTTTCCATTCAGGAAAATGCAGGGATGATTTCTGAAAATGTAGGTCAGATCCTGTCAAGATTTCATCAGGAGGAAATCGGAATTCTTTCATTTTTTAATGAAGCTAAGGCAAAACTTTCTAGGATATCCGAAGTTTCAACCAGTTTCGCAGAACTTAATGAAAGACTTGAAACCTCTTTTGTTGAATTGAAAGATATTATTTCCGAGCTGGAAAATGAAGCCGAAAAGGTAGAAATCAATCCTGAAAATCTGATGTACCTTACCGAGCTGAATAATAAGATCAATGCTTTGTTCCTAAAACATAATGTTTCAGACCTTGATGAACTTATTGCAGTCAGGAACGAGCTTGCCGGTGATCAGAAAGGAGCATCAGAGCTGGAGGCTCAGATTACAGAAGCCGAGCAAAGCATAGCCGAAAAAGAAAAGGCTCTCCAGACTCTTGCGGATAAACTTTCAAAAAACAGAAAGAAAAGTATTTCTGTTTTCATCAAAAAAGCAGAAGGACTTCTCAGAAAGCTGGGGCTTGAAAAAGCTAAAGTAGATATCGAACTGCAAGATGCAACTGAATTTAATCCATTCGGGAAAGAAAATATACAGCTCTTGTTCCAGGCCAATTCCGGATTTCCGCTAAAACCTATTCAGACAGCAATTTCCGGAGGTGAAAGGTCCAGAGTGATGCTTGCTGTAAAAAGATCATTGCCGAAAGCGATGAGCTGCCGACACTTATTCTTGACGAAATTGATACCGGTGTTTCCGGAAAAGTAGCCGAAGAAATTGGAAACCTGATGCGGGAAATGTCTCAGGATATGCAATTGATCGTAATTTCCCATCTTGCACAGGTTGCAGCTAAAGGAAATGACAATTATAAGGTAGTAAAGCAGGATATTGCAGGGAAGGCCCAATCTACAATCATTCCTTTAAGCGATGACGAAAAACTGAATGAAATCGCTCAACTGCTCTCCGGAAGCAAAATTACGGAGGCGGCTTTAGCGCAGGCAAAAGAGTTAATGGGCTAAAAAACTGTAACATATTTTGCATTATACTGACTAATGTAAAAAACTAACATATGTTTCTAAAGTTCCTTAAGCTTGAAATCAAAAGCTTCTTTCGCGGCACTTCTTTAGGGATTAACCTCACTATGAAAATCCTTCGGTTGATCGGTATTCTCTATTTTATAGGATGTCTTGCAGGCGGAGCCTTTCTCGTGTACTTCTTTGTGCAGGAAAAAATACATCAGGACCCCCTGAAGGTTGTTTCTAAATTTTTAGTTGTTGCATGGATCTTAGATCTGGCCTTGAAATATCTCTGGCAGGAAATTCCTACACAGAATATCAAACCATTCCTCACACTCAATATCAAAAAGAACACACTGGTTAACTATATGCTGGTGAAAACTTTTTTATCAGCTTTCAGCTGGCTGAATTCTATTTTTTTCATCACGTTTGCAGGGATTCTCCTCTTTCACGGTTATAGTTTGCCGGGAATTCTCACATGGCTCATCGGGATTTCTGCCTTATTTTATCTGAATAGCTTTTTAAATATTTTTTTTAACGATAAAGAAACGGTAGCGGTAGCTGCAGGAGTAGTTTGCATTGGGCTGGGTGCATTGGCCTATTATAATATCATTCCCATATTATCCTATTCTGAGCTGTTTTTTTATAGTTTTTATGAAACCGGGTATTTTGCTTTGGTTCCTGTTGTCTTATTTGTTGGGGTATGGATGCTTTGTTTTAGGTATATCAGAAATGAATTTTATCTTGATCAGGGACTTGAGGCAAAGAAAACAGTCGGAAAAACTGAAAATATTGCATTTTTAAATAAATACGGAGCCATCGGTACCTTTATCAATAACGACATTAAAATGTTAAGGCGAAATAAAGTAACCAAAGGGATTCTTTTTGGAAGCTTTATGTTTCTTTTTACGGATTACTGATGTTCTCGTCGTCACTTTACAAAACTCCGGCCATGATGATGTTTATGGGACTTTTTGTAACAGGAGGGTTCCAGTTTTTGTTCGGGCAGAGGGTTCCTGCTTTTGACAGCTCATATTATCCTTTGATGATGACCCTAAATGTGCCTTACAAGGACTATTTAAAAGCAAAATGGTGGCTGATGAATATTGTAACTGCAGTGTCGGTTATAGTAGCACTATTTTATATCTATTTCGGATGGGAAGTATATATTACTTTTTTTGCGGCAGGATTGTACAATATGGGAGTGAATTCCCAGTTTACTCTTTGGTCGGGAGCTTTTAATAAAAGTCAGATTGATCTGAATTCAAAAGAAAAAAGATTAGGGCAGAAGAATAGTTTTAATATGGTGTCCATGCTTTTGCTGATTCCTAAAATGCTGCTTCCAATGGCCGTTTTTGCAGTTACAAAATATTTCTTCGGAATGACTGCAGGAGTGATAAGTATTGCGGTGTTAGGGTTTGCGGGTTTTCTCTTCAGGGAAAAGATTTTCGATATCATCGTAAAACATTACAAAAAAGAAAAATACAGCACACTTGATGCGTTTAAAAATAAAGCTTAAATCATGATCAATATCCATAATTTATCCAAAACATACGGAGCTGCAACTGTTCTTAGTATCGATCACCTTGAAATTGCAAATGGTGAAACATTTGGCCTGGTAGGAAATAACGGGGCCGGTAAAACAACACTTTTCAGTTTAATGTTGGACCTGATTCAGGCTACTACCGGTTCAGTGAGTATTGACGGAATTGAAGTAAATAAATCAGAAGTTTGGAAAAATAAAGTCTCAGCTTTTGTAGATGACTCTTTCCTGATAGGATATCTCACTCCGGAAGAATATTTTTATTTTATCGGCGAACTAAGGGGACAGAATAAAGCGTCTGTTGATGAATTTCTAAAACCTTTTCATGATTTTTTTAATGGAGAAATCTTAAAATCAGGGAAGTACGTTCGCGACTTATCTAAAGGAAACCAGAAGAAAGTGGGAATTGTAGGTGCCATTATTGGCAACCCGGAAATTATTATCCTTGATGAGCCTTTTGCCAATCTGGATCCGTCTACGCAGATCAAACTTAAAAATTTAATCAAAGAATTGTCTAAGCAGGACGGCGTTACCTTTCTTATTTCAAGCCACGACTTGTCACATACTACGGAAGTCTGCAACAGGATTGTAGTAGTAAATAAAGGCAGGCTGGTAAAAGATATTCAGACCAATCCTGAAACCTTACAAGAACTTGAAAGTTACTTTTCAGAGCAGGTTTCATCCACGCAGGAGTGAAAAATTGATGCATCGTAAAAGGTCAGAAAATACATTTTCTGACCTTTACATTTTTTAGTCGCACATTCCAATCGGAAGCTGGCACATCACTGTTGTTGAGCAGGGATTTTCTACCTGCTCTTTGCAGCATGCATAATATCCGTTAAAAGCAACAAGATATTGCAACCTTCCTGAGCAGATTGATCCATTGGTTCCTCCAAGGACTTGTTGTAAGTCGTTTCGGTTTATTTTTTTCAAATTTTTCATAATCTTTTGGATTTAATTTTTAATTCTCTTAAGTTTTTACCTTCTCAGAAAGACTTTTCGGGTAAATGTTTTTTTATCTTTAGTTTGAAGATTAAGGATGTACACTCCATCAGGCAATGTTTGAGGTAATTCTATAATTTTTGATGTTAACCTGGTGCGGAATACTTCTGTTCCGAAAGTATTACTCACAAAAACTTCAGTATCTTCTAAAGAAATATTTCCTCCGAAGGTTATCAGTCCGGTAGTTGGGTTAGGAGATAAGGTTAGAATATCTTTCTACGAAAGTACAGATGACTGTGTTTTCTTTGATAATGATGTTAATGCAGTGGCTGCATGATGAGGAGCTATACCATACGAGTGGTAAAGCAGTCGGATTTCACTTTCACTGAGGGCTTTGTTATAGATAATCAGCTCATCAATATCTGCGCGGTCAAGAGCAATTTTGATTTTTTTATGGTTAATTCTTTTCTGTTGGGTCCATGCAGTACAATTACCATTCTCATCAGTAGAGCCACCTCCAGGAATTCCGTTTATATAGACACAGGCATTATCGAAGTCTGAATCATCTGCTTTTAAAACAAGTACGTAGTGAGCATATCCTCCTCGTTGGCTGATCTGTTCGCCCTCAAGTTCCTCACCGATCATAAGATTATTGGGAAACATATGGAACTTTTCACCAAAAGCCTCTAGTTTAAGATATGGCTGAGGTTTGGTAGGAGGAAGATATTCTCCTGGATTTTCCGGATCCGGAACAGGTGGATCACCCTCTCTTATATTGGCCCAGAATGAAATACTAATGTCTCCTGTGTAAAGATCTGGTGATATATCAGGGCTTTCAAGAATGTATGGAGTAGTTGTGGAAGTGAGTCCTTGTTGACACGCTATATTATTTTTGTATTCCGGGAAAACAAAAAGAGGCGGATTTAGACTGAATCCAAATTTTGTACTGTTGGTATTTCCATTAAAAGAAAAATAATAAAACGGATCAAACGGAACGCTTTTGCAGGCGCTTATATCGAGTTCTTCCTGATAGGCATAATAGATTTTCAAATCATCAACGTAATATCCGGTATTGCTATCATTGATACCGTGTAGTGTAAAATTGATTCCTTTATAAGGTATTGATGTTAAGATCTCCAATGTTCCCCGGTTGGGATTCTGAGGGTCTTTTTTTACTTCTGCTAAAATGAGCTCAGCATTTATATTGTCCTCAGTAACTGTTTTGATAAAGGCTCTTTCCTTTATAATCTGATCTATAGGTTTATTATCGCTGCCTACACCCACCACAAGTTTAGTAAAGGTGCGGGTGGTCGGGAAATAGAGTGTTTGTTGAATATTTCTGTGCTCTCCATAGGTACTTATAGTTAATTTTGAATAATCATTTTCATTAGAGCCCACCGCATTTTGTGGATTTTGAACACTACAGTTATTGCAGCCAGTGGATTCTTCTATATGGGTTTCGCTGTTTGCATAAATTCTGTTATCAAGCTGATAGGCATAATAAAGATTGAGCCCTCCGTTAAGGTTTAGGAGCCCTGCATTTAAACTTACTCTGATCCGGTCATAAGGTTTTGTAGTGGTAAACTCTATAGTTCCTTTACTCAAATTAGGGCCTGATAGTCCGATCGTAAGCATTTCATTATTGACGATCCTGTAATCATTGTTTGAGACGTTGCCGTTAAAAGTTTCCACCGATACCCCTGCCAGTAATTGTACCGATAAACCGGAAAGGTTGTTCCCTATACCTATTGCAACTTTTGTATGTGTTTTTACAGCTGGGAAAATAAGCATTTGCTCAATCCTGCCTGCTAATCCGAGCGGAATAATCAGGGAAGTATAATTGTTTTCATCAGGTCCCACAACATTTTGAGGGTTTTGAACGGAGCAGCCGGCACATACGCCGTAAATTTGGTTATTCTGGTTGCTGACGTATACTTTTTGTGAGTATAATAAATTGCTCATTATACTCATAATGAAAAACAGAAGCACAACCTTTCTAAAAAGGAACCATGGTAATAAATAAGTTTTCATATATTGGTAATTTGGTTCTTAGTTTTGATATAAATTTATAAATAATTTAATTATGTTGATTATTTTATTTTCTATATTATTATTTTTTAATAGATGTATTAATCAACAAAAAAAGAGATTGTCATAAAAACAATCTCTTTCTGTCATTTAATTCAGTATATCAAAATCATTTCAGACTTCCCACCATATCTTCAGGTTTTACCCATTCATCAAACTGCTCAGCGGTTAATAATCCAAGATTAACGGCTTCTTCCTTCAAAGTGGTTCCATTCTTATGGGCTGTTTTTGCAATTTTTGCAGCGTTTTCATATCCGATATGGGTATTTAATGCCGTTACAAGCATTAAGGATTTGTCAACCAGTTCTTTAATTCTTTCGTAGTTCGGCTCAATACCCACAGCACAATGATCATTGAACGAAATACACGCATCAGCTATAAGTTGTGCAGACTGAAGGAAATTGTACGCCATTACCGGCTTGAAAACATTCAGTTCATAATTTCCTTGCGTTCCTGCAAAAGAGATGGTGGTATCATTTCCTAAAACCTGGGCACAAACCATCGTCATCGCTTCATTCTGAGTAGGATTTACCTTTCCCGGCATAATAGAAGATCCCGGTTCATTTTCAGGAATGTGGATCTCTCCGATCCCGGAACGCGGTCCTGAGGCCAGGAGTCTAATATCCTGTGCGATTTTGAATAGAGAAACGGCAAGTTGCTTCAATGCACCGTGGCTTTCAACGATAGCATCATGAGCAGCCAAAGCTTCAAATTTATTTTCTGCAGTAATGAGCGGAAGATTGGTAAATCTGGCAATATACTCTGCTACTTTTACATCATAGCCATTTGGCGTATTGAGTCCTGTTCCTACGGCAGTTCCTCCTAAAGCAAGCTCAGAAAGATGAGGTAAAGTGTTTTTTAAAGCCCTCAAACCGAATTCCAGTTGAGCTACATATCCTGAAAATTCCTGTCCGAGAGTTAATGGAGTTGCATCCATCAGGTGTGTACGTCCTATTTTTACAACGTCCTTGAACGCTTTTGATTTTTCAGCCAGAGTATTTTTTAGCTTCTCCACAGCCGGAATTGTTATTTCAACTACCTTTTTATAAGCTGCAATATGCATAGCTGTTGGATAAGTGTCATTAGATGACTGAGATTTATTGACATCATCATTTGGATGTATTTCAGATTTCTCTCCTAACGTTCCTCCGTTATTCACATGAGCTCTGTTGGAAATCACTTCATTTACATTCATATTCGACTGAGTCCCGGATCCTGTCTGCCAGATTACCAGAGGAAACTGGTCGTTGAGTTTTCCATCCAGAATCTCATCACAAACTTTAGAAATCATATCTCTTTTTTCTGCAGGAAGCACCCCGAGGTCAGTGTTGGTATAAGCTGCCGCTTTTTTCAGATACGCAAATGCTTCTATAATTTCGTGCGGCATGGAACCTTCCGGTCCTATTTTGAAATTGTTTCTTGAACGCTCTGTCTGTGCGCCCCAAAGCTTATCTGCAGGTACCTGAACCTCACCCATGGTGTCTTTTTCTATTCTGTAATTCATTGTGGTTGAAATTTTTATAAAGTTACTGATAAACGAAATAATTTGCAATTTATAATCATTATAAATATCAATGGAAATGACTGATTTTACTCATATTTTTTTAATGGAAGCCGTATTTTTGCACAAACAAAAAATTGAATGGACTTTAGATATCAGGATCCGTATCCAATTCAGAAAGATGATACGGTGTATAAAAAGCTTACATCAGATTATGTAAAGGTTGAAAAACTGGGTGACAGAGAAATCTTAACCGTTGATCCGAAAGGATTGGAATTATTAGCTGAAGAAGCTATGGCAGACGTATCTTTCATGTTGCGCTCATCTCACTTGGAAAGCCTTAGAAGAATTATTGATGATCCTGAAGCTACCGATAACGACCGATTCGTTGCCTACAACTTATTACAAAATGCTGCAGTAGCTGCTGAAGGAGCACTTCCATCTTGCCAGGATACAGGAACTGCTATTGTCATGGGAAAGAAAGGTGAAAATGTATATACAGGAGTAGATGATGGCGAATTTTTAAGCCGTGGAATCTTCAATACATATCAGAAACGAAACCTTAGATATTCTCAGGTCGTTCCTTTAACAATGTTTGAAGAGAAAAACTCAGGATCAAACCTTCCGGCTCAGATTGATATCTATGCTAAAAAAGGAGATTACTATGAATTTTTATTCCTGACAAAAGGAGGAGGTTCTGCCAACAAAACCTTTTTATATCAAAAGACTAAATCGTTATTGAACGAAAAATCCCTTGAGGAATTCATCAAAGACAAAATTTCAGATCTTGGAACAGCAGCTTGTCCGCCTTATCACCTGGCCTTGGTAATCGGTGGAACCTCAGCAGAAGCAAACCTTGCTGCTGTAAAGAAAGCTTCCGCCAAATACTATGATAACCTTCCTACAGAAGGTAATGAAGCAGGACAGGCGTTCAGAGACCTGGAATGGGAAGCTAAAGTTCAGAAAATCTGTCAGGAAAGTGCCATTGGTGCTCAGTTCGGAGGTAAATATCTTACCCACGATGTGCGAGTGATCAGACTACCGCGTCACGCTGCATCTTGTCCTGTAGGAATGGGTGTTTCCTGTTCTGCAGATAGAAATATCAAAGGTAAAATAACAAAAGAAGGAATTTTCCTTGAGCAGCTGGAACAGGATCCGAAGAGATTCTTACCGGATACTCCGCCACACCTTGAAGAAGCAGTTGAAATCAATTTGAATAAGCCGATGCCTGAGATTCTGGCGGAGCTGTCAAAATATCCGATCAAAACAAGATTGAAATTAAACGGAACCCTTATCGTTGCAAGAGATATTGCGCATGCTAAGATTAAAGAAATCCTTGATAGCGGAAAACCGATGCCGGAGTATTTCAAAAATCATCCGATCTATTATGCCGGACCTGCAAAAACACCGGAAGGAATGGCTTCAGGAAGTTTCGGACCAACGACAGCCGGAAGAATGGATGTCTATGTGGATGAGTTCCAGAGTAATGGAGGAAGCATGATCATGCTTGCAAAAGGAAACAGAAGTAAAGATGTGACTGATGCTTGTCATAAATATGGCGGGTTTTATCTTGGATCAATCGGAGGGCCGGCTGCAATCCTTGCAAAAGATAATATTGTGTCCGTAGATGTTGTGGATTTCCCGGAATTAGGAATGGAAGCCGTAAGAAAAATTGAAGTAAAAGACTTCCCGGCATTCATTATAACTGACGATAAAGGAAACGATTTCTTTGCAGATCTTGCCCACTAAAAGATAAAAATGACGGATAGATAATAGTCGAAAAGATGACAGATAAACGATCTATTATCTATCAATCTATTTTCTCATCGTCTGAATATTAGTTTAAAATAAAAATAAATAAGAAAATAGAACCCTGATCTTTTGTGTAAAAAAGAAAAAAGTTCTATTTTTGCCTAAAATCTTTAAGAGAATGATAACGATTTTATCAGCATTTTGGCCGTTCTACCAGTTCCTTTGGACTGTATTTTTCATTACTATGTTTTTAGTAGGATTCTGGTGTATTTTTATGTTCTTCGGATTAGTTATCCCTATGTGGCTGACTGAAGGTTTGAAAGAGTACTTCGGAAAAGTGAAGCCTTTCGACCCTGAAGATATCAGAAGAAAGCTTATTACAGAGCAAGAAGGTGTAGAGGTTGTTTATAACCAGCCTAAAGGGAACGGACCTTTCATTCACGATCACGGACATCATCATTAATTGACTGTCATTGCTTTTTCACCTGAATTCTGAAAAAGTAATATCAAAGCAAAACAACATATATAAAACCGCTTAATTTTTTTAGGCGGTTTTTCTTATGTATTATTCCTGAGTTTTTCCGGAGATACCCCAAATTTCTTTTTAAATGCCCGGGTAAAATTTTGAAGATACTCATACCCGCATTCTATAGCTATTTCTTTAATCATAATTTCTTTGTCTGTAATCAGTTTCCTGGCTTTCAGCATGCGTAATTCTGAAATATAGTGGACCATAGTCGTATGATATTGTGTCTTAAATTCTTTTCTGATCCTGTTCTGACTGATTCCTACCAGCTCTGCGATTTCTTCAGCTTTTATATTTCTGTGATAATTTTCGTCAATAAATCTCTTAACAATTTCAGGGGTTTTAAAAGATGAGGTCATTGCCTTTTTTTTCACTGAACTGCTCAAAAATCAGGATGAGAAGCTTAATAACTTTAGCTTCCATAAATAATTTTTGCACTATTCCTTCCTTAGAATAATGGACCATCTCATTGATGATCATGTGCATCTCAACAGTCATATCCGGCGGTGTTCCTTTATGAAGAAAGATGAATTTATTATGGATCATTTTGTCCAGGATTTCGGCCCCTTCTCTATTGGATGCAGGATTGATCAGGTTGGTAATATGATGATAGCTGAGTCTTAGATGAAAATATTTTAAAGTTTCTTTTGCTTCCGGCCATATCAGTGTAGTATTTTCTTCTGATTCATGGTACAGGATGTATTGATTTTTCTTAAGTAAAAATACTCTGCTATCCTCATGAACCTTTAGATTCATATTGGAATGGAGGAGGAAAAACAAATTAAAACCTGATTGACTTTCAGTGGTAAAGGGTTTGGTAGTATTTTCAACCGCCGACACCTCCTTCATCATGATCTCCATATCCTTAGATTTAAATACGAATCCGTTTCTCATACAACCCATTTTTACAACCGTAATCGATAAACTCCGGACAGGATAACTAAAATTTGAAAATGATAACCTCCGGATCAAGAATGTACGGTACTTTTGCGCAAAATTAAATTAAATTTAGAATAAATAAAAATAATAGATATGCTTGAAAATTTATTTTTTGTGTTAAAAAAAATTGGCATCGGAGCATCCATCGCTTTCACAGGATATGTCTTGCATGCCCAGACTCTGCCGCAAAACTGTAATAATACCGATCCCGGAGGCAACAGTGGCGACTTAGGGTGTGTCACCTTTACCTATAGAGGGCAGCAGGTTGTCTATACTACCGTAAGAGGCGAGGATGGGAAAATATGGCTTCAGCAGAATCTTGGTAGTGATAAGGTGGCAACATCAGCTACGGATCAGGATTCTTACGGAGATCTTTTTCAGTGGGGCAGATGGGATGATGGCCACCAGTTGAGAAATTCTCCTGTTGTTTCACCGCCATCTCCCAATACTCCGTCAGGTATTACAACAGGATCCTATATTGCAGGCTCTCCTGCCTGGTGGTCAGGCTTCGCTGCTACTGATGAGTGGAGTGGGAAATCTAAAGAAGATGCCAGCGATTTTATAGGTGTAGACCCTTGTAAGGCAATAGCGGTTGACTGGAGAATGCCTTTACAGGCAGAGTGGGCATCGTTGGTGAGTGCCGCAAACATCACAAACCCGGCTACAGCTTACAACAGTCATCTGAAACTGCCGGCAGGAGGATACAGGGGATCTGGTAATGGGGATTTTACGTTTGTGGGACAAAGAGGATATTTCTGGAGCTCAGATACTTCCGGATCCGGCGGAAAATACCTTTACATAGGAGCAACTATTGCCAATCCTTCATCAGGAGGACCCAGGGGGCAGGGAGCTTCAGTAAGATGTATCAAAACGGTATCAGGTTTAGGTACTTCAGATACTCCATTAAAAAATATTCAAGTAGGCGTATCTCCCAATCCTACAAAGGGAATTCTTCTCATAAAAACCGACACAGCAATTGAAAATGTAAGTGCTGTCAATGCTGCCGGACAAAAATTAGACATAAAAATTTCAGATCATCGAATTGATATGTCTTCATTTCCTAACGGATTGTATATTCTGGAATTAAAGCTGAAAGGAGGGCAGTCTGTCTTTAAAAAAATCATAAAGGAATGATATTCTCAAACAAGCACTATTAATATTCTTGCCGGATCTTCGGTTAAAATATAGTTCATTACAATTACTTTATCAGAAGGCTCATGATATTTTCATGGGTCTTTTTTCCAATTAAAGAAAGTAAAGGAACCTTAGCATATAATTAAAGAAAGAATACAAAATATACGAAGTCTGAAAACTTCATTTTTTGCCTATTGAAAAAAATAGTCTACTTTTGCACTAGATTTATCAAGAAAGGTGGAGGGATTTGGCCCAATGAAACCTTAGCAACCTGCACGGTTCCAGAAGTGTAAAGGTGCTAATTCCAACCCGATGGGGGAGATAAGTGAAGTCAATATTCTTATATGAATTCCATTTCTTGAAGTCTTATGTATCTGCGGAAGGTTCCGTCAGAACGTTAGTATTTAATTGGCAAGAACAAAGATGAAAAAATTAAGCATCGCGGTATTACTGCTTGGGACCATAGGAGTCGCTGCCCAGGAGCAGGAGGAAAAAGGAAAACAAATCGAAGATATCATTATCGTTGGAAACCGTAATCTTAAAAGAACGAAACTGGAGACACCGATTCCGGTAGATGTGATCAGTATTGAAAAAATACAAAAAGCATCCCCACAGATCACCGTTCAGGATTTGATGAATTATCTGATTCCTTCATTTAATTCAGTAAGACAATCTGCTTCGGACGGTACGGAGCATATTGACCCTGTGACTTTGAGAGGCATGGGACCAGACCAGGTACTGGTATTGGTGAATGGAAAAAGGAGACATACCACATCTCTGGTAAATTATCAGAATACAGTAGGAAACGGGTCAGTGGGAACAGATTTAAGTACCATTCCGGTTATTGCCATCGATAGGATAGAAGTTCTGAGAGATGGAGCCGCAGCGCAATATGGATCAGATGCCATTGCCGGAGTAATCAATATTATTCTGAAAAAAAATCCTGGTGCTTCAGCCAGTATTACTTATGGTTTAAGTGGAAGGAATGACGGGGAGACTTACCAGGCAGGAGCGAATTATGGAACTTCTTTAGGAAAGAGGGACGGTTATATCAATCTTTCACTGCAGTTAAGTCACAGAGGGAAAACAACCAGAACACAGAACCATGATCTGATTATTTATGATCAATCGAACCTGAATATCGTCAATACTAATGGATCTATCAGTGCTAATGGGATTTCTTTGCCTGATGTTAGTCCGGTTGATACAGGGGTTTATAACAACTCTTTTGCCTACGATTTTGCGGAGACCGGAAGTCAGATTTCAAGAGCTTATGATGATGCCTTAATCGCAAAAAACGGATTGTCACGCAGTGATTTCAATTTTCAGATCGGAGATGCACAGATCAGACAGGGACAACTGTTTTTTAATGCTGAATATCCTTTTAGTGATCATTTTACATTATATTCTTTCGGAGGCTTTAGTGTTAAAGAAGGAAAAGGCTATGGCTTCAGAAGGCTTCCAAGTGAAACTTTTAATGTGGTTCCGTCGCTTTATCCCAATGGTTTTCAGGCGGTAGTAGGATCTCAGATTTATGATGTATCCTATGCCGTGGGTGCAAAATATGCCGTAAATAACTGGTTGATTGACCTGAGTAATACGTTAGGAAGTAATACCTTCAACTACAATATCAGCAATACCAACAATGCTTCGCTGGGAGCAAAATCTCCTACACGTTTTTATGCCGGGGCGCATGAATTTCTTCAGAATACCATTAATCTTGATGTTTCTAAAAGCATTAACCATTTTAACCTTGCCTTTGGAGGTGAATTCAGATTCGAGCAATACCAGATAAGGCAGGGAGATGAGGCGTCTTATGCACAATATGACACTAATGGAAATATTGTAACCCAAGGCTCAACGGTAATCGGAGCAGGAGGATCCCAGTCTTTCATCGGTTTTTCACCTAAAAATGCATTGAAAAAAGACAGGCACTCTACAGCGGTGTATGCTGATGTATCCTATGATTTTAATAAAAAACTGAATATTGATGCTGCTGCCAGATTTGAAAACTATTCCGATTTTGGAAATTCTTTAAATGGTAAGCTGGCAGTCCGCTATGAATTTGTAAAAAATTATGCTTTAAGAGCGGCTGTAGGAACAGGCTTCAGAGCACCTTCTCTTCAGCAGCAGTACTTTAATAATTCCTATGCCGATATTTCTACCTCCGGTTCAGGAATTGTGACGAAAGGGATCTTTAATAATGACAGTAAAGCTGCCCAGGTTATCGGATTTGATCAATTAAAGCAGGAAACATCTGTAAACGGAAGTGTGGGATTTACCCTGAAACCGGCTAAAGGATTGTTTATTACACTAGATGGATATTTCATCAAAGTGAAAGACAGAATTGTCATCACAAGCAATATTACCGATGCCAGACTATCAGATCCTGATATTGTAGGCAAAGGAAATGAAGTGGAAAGCGGAAGGTTTTTTACCAATGCCGTTGATACCGAAACCAAAGGACTTGATTTGGTCGTTTCCTATGACTGGAAGCTTGGAGGCGGTAACCTGAATATCAGCCTTGCCGGAAACTATACCGAAACAAAAATTACAGATTTCCATTTTCCGGAAAATCTCGGAACTCCACAAAACGAATTTTTTGGGCCCGATCAAATCAATATTATAGAATCCTTATCTCCTAAAACCAAAGCATCTTTAGGCTTAAACTATGGCATCGGGAAATTCAGTTTTCTCATAAGAAATACCTATTTTGGCAAAGTGATAAGAGATGGCTACCCCTTTGGAGGCGTTCAGGAATTTTCACCCAAAATCATTACAGACTTTAGTGTAGGATATGATATTACAAAAAATATCAATTTTACTGTAGGAGCCAATAACGTTTTTGATGTCTTTCCTGACCTTCAGATATATGAAAATTCCTATTATGGTGTGTTTAAATATGCTCCGGTTCAAATGGGAACTTTGGGAAGCTATTTCTTTGGAAGACTTAATTTTAACTTTTAATCATTACATGAGCACTGCTTCACATCAGATCGGCTGGAAAACAGCGGCAGCCATTGTTGTTTCCAACATGATCGGAACCGGTATTTTTACCACTCTTGGGTTTCAGTTATCGGATATTACCAACACGTACAGCATTTTTCTCTTGTGGATTATCGGAGGAATCCTGGCTTTATTCGGTGCATTTTGCTATGCCGAACTGGGATCTCATTTCAAAGGAAACGGTGGCGATTTTATTTACCTTAAAGAAACCTACCATCCGCTGTTCGGATATCTGATCAGCTGGATTTCTTTGATCATCGGATTTTCCTCACCCGTAGCACTCGCTGCGCTCGCGATGTCTAAATATCTTTCCGTGTTCGACTATTCATTTGGAAACGGATTTGCCATCGCTGCAATTTTTCTGGTCGCGATTACTTTGTCTTTTAGTTTAAAAACCTCCAGCAGATTTCATAATTTTTTTACTTTTATTAAAATAGCTTTCATTATTGTTCTGGTGATCGTGGGGGTGAGCCTTTCAGAATCACCGGAAATAGGAAACAGCTTAAATTTTAGTGATAGCTGGAAAAATGAAATCATGCTTCCTGCTTTTGCTACTTCTCTTGTTTTTGTAACCTATTCTTATACCGGCTGGAATTCGGCGTCATATATTGCAGGAGAGATTAAGGATGTTCAGAAAAACCTTCCAAAATCCCTGATTATAGGAACTGTTTTTGTCACGGTCAGCTATCTCTTGGTCAATTACATTATGCTGAAACATGCTCCGGTAAGTCAATTGGCCGGAAAAGAAGATGTCATGGGGGAAGCAGCTGTCAATATGCTGGGCACCAGTTTCGGGAAGATTGTTAATATTTTTATTGCACTACAGCTTATCGCCACCATCAGTGGTTATCTTTGGGTAGGTTCAAGATTGACACAGGCCTTTGCAAAAAGCACTTACCTATGGAAACCTCTTTCAGCATCCAATAAAAAAGGAATTCCGGTGAGAGCTATTTTTGCCCATGCGGTGATTGCCACGGTTATTATCCTAACGGGAAGTTTTAAAGAAATCTTTGTATACACGGCATTTATTCTGCAGTTGTTTGCCAGTCTTGCCATTTCAACGGTTTTTTTTCTGAAGAAAGAGCACAGAAGAATATTTAAATCCAATACTTTTTATATTTTTCCTACGGTTTTTTTACTCTTCAGCTTGTATATCCTTTATTTTACTTTCATCCATAATCCTAAAGAAAGCCTGATTGGACTCGGAATTATTGCGGTAGGAATTATTCTGTACTTAATCGACAGAAGACTGTCTGGAGGAGTGTAGAATGAGTCCTGAAAACATAAAATGATGAATACACAGATCTCTATGTTCATCTTTTTATGATTTTACCCCTAATGCTCAAAAAATTATGCTTTAATTTTGAATTAATAATCCTTATCTTTGCACCCACAAAATTTCCACAATGTCTAAATCATTAATTCCAAAATTAGAAGCTATAAAACAAAGATATAATGAGGTTGCAGACCTTATTATACAGCCTGATGTTATTTCAGACCAAAAAGATATTCTTCTTTGAACAAAGAATATAGTGATTTGGGAAAAATTGTTAGGGTTTATGATCAGTATAAAGGAGCTTTGGATTCCATTGCAGAATCAGATGAAATCATTGCAGATGGTTCAGACAGAGACCTTGTAGATCTGGCTAAAGAAGAAAAACTGGAAGCTCAATCTAAGATCCCGGGGTTAGAGGAAGAGCTTAAAGTATTGTTGATTCCTAAGGATCCTGCAGATGATAAAAACGTTATTGTGGAATTACGTGCCGGAACCGGAGGTGATGAAGCTGCTATTTTCGTAGAAGATATCTACAGAATGTATACCATGTATTTCAAAACGAAAGGATGGAGACATGAAGTAACCGATTCTAATGAAGCTGCAAAAGGCTACAAAGAATTGATTATGAAAGTGGAAGGAGAAGGAGTGTACGGAATCATGAAGTTCGAGTCAGGAGTTCACCGTGTACAACGTGTACCAGAAACAGAATCTCAGGGAAGAGTTCACACTTCTGCTATTACAATTGCAGTATTACCGGAAGCTGAAGAAGTAGACGTAGAGATCAACCCTGCCGATATTGAAATGCAGACTTCACGTTCAGGAGGTGCCGGTGGGCAGAACGTAAACAAGGTTGAAACGAAAGTTCAGCTTACGCACAAACCTTCAGGGCTTGTAGTCGTTTGTCAGCAGGCTCGTTCCCAGCTGGCTAACCGTGAATTGGCAATGGAAATGCTTCGTGCCAAGTTATACGATATCAAATTGCAGGAAGTTCAGGGAGATATCGCAGCCCAAAGAAAGACAATGGTTTCTACCGGAGACCGTTCTGCAAAGATCAAAACCTACAACTACCCTCAGGGTAGAGTAACGGATCACAGAATCAACAAATCAATGTATAATCTGGATGCTTACATGAATGGTGATATTTCTGAAATGATCGACGCGGTAATCATGGCAGAGAATGCAGAGAAAATGAAGGGAGAAGAAGAAAACTACTAAAAGTTTTAAAAATATAATAAAGCCTCTGATTTTTCGGAGGCTTTTCTTTTTCAAATCATGTAATAATATAAACTATGAAAAACTACAGAATTATTTTATTGGTATTTCTTACCATGATGGGACAGTATGTGTCAGCCCAGACAGAAGTGAAAAAACCTAAGGAGGCATTTGAACTCTTCTTTGGAACATTTGTAAATAATGATGAAACTTCTTTAAACAAGCTGAATGATTATTTAAGACCTACCGTAGAAGGGCAGAATGCTTATCAGGTAAACTTTAAAGAAAGCTCAGACGAGATGATGAAGTCAAGTGTGGAGAATTTCCTTGCTGCTTTTCCTAAAGCAACTGCTGCTGCCTGTAAAAAAGAAGCCGAAGACTATTTCAAAGGAATGCTGGGGAATTTTAAAACCGGAAAACTTACCGTAAAAAACGTAAAAGTTGTTCCTAATGAATATGTGGAAGATCAGAAAATTGCTGAAATCAGCTATTCAGTAAGCTTCCTGGTTCCTTCAAAACTTACACCTTCACCTGCAGGAGATCCCAAGAAAATAAAAGCAGATGATCTTAAAAAATATTTGGTTGGGGCCGCCCAGGATTTTAAAAATGCAGATAAAACGGTGACTACAGACCAGGAGTTTACCCTTTATGAGCTTAAAGAAGGAGATAAAATATACTATTGGAACGGAAGTCCGGACCAGATTGTCACCGATCTTACCGATTTTTATTTTGATAGCTTTGGAACGAAAGAATAATTGAAAATAAAATACATTAAAGTCCCGGTTTTCGGGACTTTTTTTATGTCATAGACTTTACGTATTTTTGAGAAAACCGTTTACTATGAATTTTAAACCTATGTTATTAACCGCTGGAGTTCTGTTTTCAGCGTCTTTTTATTCTCAAACAATGAATTATCCTAAAGCAGTAAAAGGAAGCCAGAATGATACGTATTTTGGAAGCACCGTGGCGGATCCTTTCAGAGATCTTGAAAACGACTCTGAAGCCACTAAGAAATGGGTAGATGAAGAAGTGGCGTACAGCCAGAATTACCTTGCAAAAATTCCATTCAGAGATAAAATTAAAAACCAGCTGAAAGAAATCTGGAATTATGAAAAGATTTCAGCCCCTTTTAAAGAAGGAGATTATACCTATTATTCTAAAAATGACGGTCTACAGGCCCAATCTGTATTATACAGAACCCATAATAAAACCAAAGCTACCGAAGTATTTTTAGATCCCAATAAATTCTCTGAAAAAGGAACAACATCGCTTTCTAATCTATCTTTCAATAAAAAAGGAAATCTGGCAGCTTACTCTATCTCAGAAGGAGGTAGCGACTGGAACAAGATCATTATCATTGATGCCATCACTAAAAAACAGATCGATGATACCTTGTTGGATGTAAAATTCAGCGGAATCTCATGGCAGGGTGACGAAGGATTCTATTACTCAAGCTATGACAAACCTAAAGAAGGGACAGTACTTTCCGGGATGACCGATAAGCATAAGGTATACTTCCATAAGCTGGGCACCAAACAATCTGAAGATAAACTGATCTTCGGAGGCGAAAAAACACCGAGAAGATACCTGGGAGCAAGTGTTTCCGAAGATCAGAGATATCTTATCATTTCTGCAGCCAATGCAACCAACGGAAATGAATTGTATATCAAAGATTTAAAGAAAGGTGGCGACTTCGTGCAAATTGTAAAAGGATTCGATATCAATGCCGGTATTGTTGATACAGAAGGAGATACCCTTTTCATTTCAACAGACAAAGATGCCCCGAATATGCGTCTTGTAAAAACGACTATCGCTAATCCGGCTCCAGAGACCTGGAAAGATGTGATCCCACAGACAGATAATGTGTTGGGGATTTCGTCAGGTGGTGGATATTTCTTTGCGACCTATATGGTGGATGCTATTGATCAGGTGAAGCAGTTTGATAAAACAGGAAAGCTGATCAGAGAAATTACGCTTCCGGGCAAAGGAAATATTTCAGGTTTCGGAGGAAAAGAAAAAGAAAAAGACGTTTATTACTCTTTCAGCAACTATATCACTCCGGGAACAACCTATAAATTCAACGTAGATTCCGGTACCTCTGAAGTATACCAGAAACCCAAAGTGAAATTTAATCCCGACGATTATGTTTCAGAACAGGTATTCTATACATCCAAAGACGGTACGAAAGTTCCGATGATGATCAACTACAAAAAAGGAACTAAGCTTAATGGTAAAAATCCTACGATCCTCTATTCTTACGGAGGCTTCAACATCAGCTTACAACCTTCTTTTTCAGTAGTCAATGCGATCTGGATGGAAAACGGTGGTATCTACGCCGTTCCGAACATCCGTGGTGGCGGTGAGTATGGTAAAAAATGGCATGATGCGGGCACAAAGCAACAGAAGAAAAATGTATTTGAAGACTTTATCGCAGCAGGTGAATATCTGCAAAGTAAAGGGTATACATCAAAAGAATATATGGCCCTTTCGGGAAGATCAAACGGAGGTTTATTGGTGGGAGCAACAATGACCATGCGTCCGGACCTTGCCAAAGTAGCTTTTCCGGGAGTTGGAGTTCTGGATATGTTGAGATACAATAAATTTACTGCCGGAGCGGGCTGGTCATATGATTACGGAACAGCAGAAGACAGCAAAGAAATGTTTGAATATCTTAAATCTTACTCTCCGGTACATAATGTAAAGCCGGGAACCTGCTATCCATCCACCATGATTATCACCAGCGACCATGATGACAGGGTAGTTCCCGCTCACTCATTCAAATTCGGTGCTGAGCTTCAGGAAAAACAGGCATGTAAAAATCCTATTTTATTAAGAATCGAGAAGAATGCAGGGCATGGAGCCGGAAGATCAACTGATCAGGTAATCGGTGAAAACGCGGATCTGCTTTCTTTTGCATTGTTTGAAATGGGTGTAAAGCTTTAATTCAGAACACTATAAAAATTAGTCTGATCAAGAAGGAAGACTGATAGATAAACATTGATCATATAAAACCCCCGGATGAAATTCATCCAGGGGTTTATTTATTAACACTGCATTGATTAATTCTTCGTAAACTTCGAGCTCAAAGTCCCGATCTTATAAATATATATTCCCTTTGGAAGGCTTTCTACATCAACTGAAATCTTACCTTCTGAAGCTGAAAAAGATTGGTTGAGAACCAATTTTCCGGTGACATCAAAAACCTCAATTTTATTCGCACCACTTCCGGGATTTACAACATTTAGTATTTTATTAGTAGGAATAGGAAATGCAGATAATTGACTCCCAGCCTGAATTTCTTTAGCTGTCAAAACCGAAGTTGGTAAAGAATAAACTTCGGTGAGTGGAATACTGCTATTATTGAAAGCTGTCCCACTATGAACTATTAACTTATTTGTATTCGTTGCACCATCATGAAAAACGTTAAAGCCTCCATCGTACAATTTATTGGGATCTGTATGGAAATCCTTGATCAATGTTCCATCTTCATTAATTAATATTAGTTTATAGGAAGTATAAGTATCATTAGAAATGCTTACCATAAACTCAAATTTACTGTCAGTATTAAATATATTTTTTGATATTGAAAATGCTTCGCCATAAAAATCTAACCGATTAAAACCTGCTGGCATTGGAACGGTTACTGTCTTATAAAGTGTATAGCTCGAATTGTAAACCTTTAGTTTATGATCAGTGGTCTTTGAAACGTAAAATGTTTCTGTGGGGCTGGAATAAACGAAAGCATCTTCATTGGTGAACGAATGTTCTAGAGTTAATTGTGCAAAAGCAAAGTTTGCAGCCATTAATGCGACAGCAGAAAATAGTAATTTTTTCATGGTTTTTAGTTTATAGTTTGCAGTGACAAAGGTACTGAAATTTATATTGTAAATAAGGGACAACTATGTGATAATTGCCTTTTGATGAGATTTTTAAACAGAATTTAATTTTGAGAGAATATCATTTAAAACTCACGTAATCATCAGAATAGCAATGCTTATTTATTATTCTAAAAATGCTTAAATTTAGCCATCTAATAAATCTGAAAGTATGAGACGGGAAGTTCAGAACAAAACTCCTCAATTTAACATCACTGAAAAGGAAACTGAAATTTATCCATTCGAAAAAGATGGATTGGAGTTGAAATCTTCTTATAAAGCTGTAGATGTTAAAAATAAAGAATTAACACAGACTTCTCCAGGAATTGAACCTTACCTGAGAGGACCGTATTCCACCATGTATGTTCAAAAGCCCTGGACAATCCGCCAGTACGCAGGTTTCTCAACGGCAGAAGAATCCAATGCTTTCTACAGAAGAAATCTCGCTGCCGGTCAGAAAGGTCTCTCAGTAGCTTTTGACCTTGCTACACACAGAGGATATGATTCTGACCATACAAGGGTTGTAGGTGACGTTGGAAAAGCAGGAGTAGCCATTGATTCCGTTGAAGATATGAAGATCCTTTTCAACGAAATTCCTTTGGACCAGATTTCTGTTTCCATGACGATGAACGGTGCCGTACTTCCGATTTTGTCTTTCTATATTGTCGCTGCCGAAGAACAGGGAGTAAAGCAGGAATTGCTTTCCGGAACCATACAGAACGACATTCTGAAGGAGTTCATGGTAAGAAATACCTACATCTATCCGCCCGCACCTTCCATGAAGATCATTGCAGATATTTTTGAATATACTTCTCAGAACATCCCGAAATTCAATTCCATTTCCATTTCAGGATACCATATGCAGGAAGCAGGAGCCACTCCCGTATTGGAAATGGCCTATACCTTGGCAGACGGTCTTGAATATGTAAGAACAGGGATAAAAGCAGGCATGAATGTAGATGATTTCGCTCCCAGACTTTCATTCTTCTGGGCGATCGGAATGAATCACTTCATGGAAATTGCTAAAATGCGTGCTGCAAGATATATCTGGGCGACCCTTTTAAAGCAGTTTAACCCTCAGAATCCTAAATCTCTAGCATTAAGAACCCATTCTCAGACTTCAGGATGGTCACTGACAGAACAGGAACCTTTCAATAATATCACAAGAACAGCTATTGAAGCCCTATCTTCAGCATTAGGCGGAACACAATCCCTGCATACCAATGCATTGGATGAAGCAATTGCCCTGCCTACAGACTACTCAGCCAAAATTGCCAGGAATACCCAGATTATTCTTCAGCAGGAAAGCGGAATATGTGATGTGGTAGATCCTATGGGAGGAAGCAATTTAGTAGAAAGCCTTACCCAACAAATGATTGAAGAGGCAATGCGCTACATCGATGAGGTAGAGCAGGAAGGCGGAATGACCAAAGCCATTGAAGCCGGAATTCCGAAAATGAGAATTGAAGAAGCCGCAGCCAAAAAACAGGCAAAGATTGATAGTGGTGAAGAATTTATCATCGGAGTCAATTCATTCAGGTCATCATTAAAGCAGGATGCCATCGAGATCCTTGATATTGATAACACAGAAGTCCGCAGGAAACAGATCGAAAGACTTGAATCCATCAAAGCTGAAAGAAATCCTGAAGCCGTGGCACAAATCTTAAACGATATCCGTGAAAGTGCTAAAACAGGAAAAGGAAACCTATTGGCATTGTGTATTGAAGCAGCAAGAAGAAGAGTTACTCTTGGTGAAATGAGCGATGCCATGGAAGAAACCTTCGGAAGATATAAAGCAAACATTAAAACCATCTCTGGAGTATATGCCATGAATGCAGGTAAAAACGAATACTTTGAAAAAGCCCTTAATCTGACTCAGAAATTTGAAGAAGAAGAAGGGCGACGTCCAAGGATCATGGTCGCAAAAATGGGCCAGGACGGGCATGACAGAGGAGCGAAAGTGGTAGCTACCGCATTTGCCGATATGGGATTTGATGTAGATGTTGCTCCATTGTTCCAGACTCCGGAAGAAGTAGCCAAGCAGGCGGTAGAAAATGATATTCACATTTTGGGAGTATCTTCACTCGCTGCAGGACACAAAACACTGGTTCCTCAGGTCGTGGGAGAACTTAAGAAACTGGGAGCTGACGATGTTGCCATCGTTGTTGGAGGAGTTATTCCTCAACAGGATTATGAATTCCTGTATGCAAACGGTGCCGACTTTATCTTCGGTCCGGGAACCAACCTTCCGAAATGTGCGGTTGAGATTTTAGAACGATTATTAGCCCAGTCTTCCAATCAGTAGACAGGCAATACCATAAAAAAAGCTGCTTCAATTTTGAAGCAGCTTTTTTATTTCTTGATTTCAACAATTTTACCGTCATCTAAAATCTGGTAATATGCTTTGGTGATGCTTTGGCTCTCCCCATCTAAGGTATGATCCGTAGTGACGGTCACCTTACCGCTTTTACTGATTTCATAGCTGCTGAACTCTTCTTTCTTATCATCCTTTCCAGGATCGAACCAAATGCCTTCTACATAAGCTTCACCGATGATGCTGTTTTTTACTACAGTAAGCAGGTAGTAGCGGTAATCAAAATCTCCGCAATCCATCGGAACGAGAATAAGCTCCATCCCTTTATACTGCGTTAACGGAAAATATCTGAACTTGGGTTCCCCACAGGTATATTGTTCTGAACCTTCCGGTAAGAAATCGGTTTCTATAAACTTGACATCTACTCTTGGAAGACTTTCTAAAGGCAAACTGTATTTTCCCTTTTGTAAGCCGGATTTTTCATGTGCAGGCTCAGTCTTTGCCTTTCTCCATTTTTCAATAGATATATAATCTCCCGAAACAGGTTCCATAATTTCCAGCTGATCACATTCATTACCCGAAGCCCGAAAAATATGATACGTTTCAAAACGGTCAGGTCCGTTATATCCCGCAGAAATAGAATAGTTCCAGATACCATTAACCTTTGTACTGTCTACTAAAAAGGCAATGCCGCTTTTCCCATTAGTCAGAGAATCCAGAAATTTAGCCTGTTCCTTCATTTCATCAAGATCAAGGATTTTTTTCATGAAACCGGTTGAATAACAAGCCTTGTCCAACACCTTTACTTCTTCTTTTTTTGCTGTGGATTCTTTCTTACACCCGATAAACAATAGCGGAAGTAAGCCTAACAAAAGTCTATGCATGAAATTAATTTTTTCACAAAAATAAGATTTAAAAAATTGAACATTTGAAAAATAGTTATATATTTGCACCTGAAAATCAAGTTTAACCATTTAAAAACAACGAAGCAATGTTCAGAAATAAACAGAATTCTACAGTTGGATTGCCACTTTTCGTGGTAAGGCTTCGTGGTTTGGTACAGTCTTAGAATAATAGTACAAAGAAATATCAACACCCGGAGTCATATAGATTTCGGGTTTTTTTATTGCGCAATATTTCAAACTTAAGTTTCCCCGAAATCTTTTAGTGTCGTTAAAGGATAAAAAATTGGATGAGTCTAATCTCAAAACAATATATGTCCGTCATTGTCAATGCATCAACTAATATTTTAGTTGAAAAAAGGAAAAGATACAAAACAGATCTTTATTTATTGGTCTTGTATCTGATATCCTGTGTCTTAACATGGAAAATGATTACCTTCTGTCCCTTCGCTTAAGAAATCTGAGGAGCAGAAAAAGAACAAAAAGAAAAGATGTAGAAAAACAGATCAGAAAAAAGTTTAAACGTAGTGAAGAACTTTGGAAAATAAAGAGAAATACTCCGCCGATTCCTTTAGATAGTCCTTATCAAAGGGGATTTGTAAGATTCTTTGTCGTCAGGGATGACGTCATGAGATCCAAAGATGGAGAATTTTTTGAAGAAATTCTAAGGAAAATCAATACCTGGATGTACTCCGAAAGCCGCCAGTTTCTCAAAAAGAAAAGGAAATTCGGGAGGAGAATATATGTCGAAAAAGAACAAAAGCTCAAGACGATCTCTTCCTGGTCCTGGAATGATCCGAAACTGGGACTTACAGCAAGGGAAAGACAATATTTCCTGAAATACGAAGAATACTGCCCTTATCGGAAATGCAACGAAGTATACTACGAATTTACTGAGCCATGGAGGTTTACCTTAAGGATAAGACCCAATATGATTACCCACTATAAGCCTGTAGACTTTGAGATGGAAAAAGAAATTGCAGAGCTGGAAGCTTGTCTGCAGCAGCATAAAACAGTAGGGATTATCCACAAAAAAATCTATGGTAAATCATACCGGTGGAGATCACAAAAAGAAGATGTACATCTTATCAGAAGCGGGAAATATTTTACCTGCGCACTTTCTGCAAAAGAGATTGCAGAATGCTTTCAGGACGTATAAGTCCGACTATTATTTAAAACCAAAAAAATGGGAAATTTAAAACTAAAAGGAAAAGATATATTAAAACTAGGCTATCCGAACAATCAAAGTGTAAATGTTGCTTTGGAAGTCATGAAAAGAAATTTTGCAACCAAAAATATTCATCACGTAAAATCTCTTTTAAAAGAAATCCTGATTAATCCGGAGAATTTTGAAAAAGACTTAACCTTCGGGCAGATCGCAGAAACATTGCTTTCTTCAAAAAAGACAGAAAAAAGACAGCTGAATTCACAGCGCGCCTCATTTCAGATCTTTGGGAACAATATTTCAGAAGAAGCAAAAAACCAGCTGTACACCGCACTGAAACTACCGGTTTCTACACAGGGCGCTTTAATGCCTGATGCCCACAGCGGATATGGGCTTCCGATCGGAGGAGTTCTTGCCGTAGAAAATGCAGTCATTCCTTACGGAGTAGGCATGGATATAGGTTGCAGAATGAGCCTCAGTATTTTGGATACGCCGGTTTCATATCTCAACGGAGCAAGGGATAAATATGAAAAAGCCCTTGCAGAACATACAAAATTCGGAATGTATGAGACCCATAAGTCTCACATAGACCATGAGATTTTCGAAAGGGATACTTTTGATCTCATTCCGGTTTTAAGAAGATTAAAAGGTAAAGCCATCAAGCAAATGGGATCTTCCGGCGGTGGAAATCACTTCGTAGAATTCGGGGAAGTGGAAATCACTGAAGAAGAAGACCAGATCGGCCTTCCCAAAGGAAAATATCTGGGAATACTTTCTCATAGCGGTTCCAGAGGATTGGGAGCAGAGATTGCCCAGTATTATTCAAGAGTAGCTGCAGACCAATGCCCTCTACCCAAAGAAGCACAACAGTTTGCCTGGCTTGACCTCAGTACACACCTCGGATTGGAATACTGGACTGCCATGAACCTCGCCGGAGACTATGCTTCCGCCTGCCATGACGACATCCACAGAAGATTGGTGAAAGCCGTCGGCGGTAGAGTGAAAGCCAGGATTGAGAACCATCATAATTTTGCATGGAAGGAAATTCACAACGGAAAAGAAGTTATTGTTCACAGAAAAGGAGCCACTCCTGCCAACGAAAATGAATTGGGAATGATTCCCGGATCAATGACCGAAAAAGGATTTATCGTCCGCGGAAAAGGAAACCCGGAGTCTTTGAATTCTGCTTCACACGGTGCGGGAAGAGCCCATTCAAGAGGAGAATGCAGAAGTCTTTTCACCCAAAACGATATCAAAAAAGAGTTGAAACTCAAGAACGTTACCTTAATGGGTGGAAATGCAGAAGAAGCACCGATGGCCTATAAAAACATTCATGAAGTGATGAACGCACAAAGCGAGCTGGTAGATATTCTGGGAACATTTCAACCGAGAATTGTAAGAATGGACCGATAGCTTTTGGCTATTCAGGAGCTTAATCCCGCTTTCCGCACTCGCTATTTTTCTTTTGCAAAAGAAAAATGAGCTCAGACAAATGCTGCAATCGGGGCTAAATCTAACAGGTTTCAAAAACCTGTTAGGTTTTAATAACAATACAAAAAAGACGATAAACAGATTATGATAATCAGGAAATAATCAGATGCCTGCCTTATCACTTAAAAAAACAAAGCAATGGGAGCACCACATAACATAAAAAGATATGGAGAACTATGGCCGGAATTCAGAATCCTGCTGGGTCTTGAAATTTTAAATAAACTTAAAAATAAAGTTATCATATCAGGAGGATGGGCCTGGCATTTTATGTCAGAACCTGGGCACACAGAATATAAGCATGCTCACGATCACAAGGATATCGATGTTTTTGTAAAAAGAAAAACGTAGCTGAGGTTGTAATGATCCTGCAGAATGAAGGATTTCAGAAAGTATGGACCCGCTACGATCATTTACCAAGTCAGGAAAACTTCCGCAGGTATGAGAAAACAGTAGAACTGGAAAACGAAAAATTTCACAGAATTACCATCGATTTTTTTGAAAGAAATGACCTGGAAACGGTAGAATCGAATGGGTTCACAATCGTGGAACCTGAGCTGCTGCTTTCCTTTTACAGAAATATCCATTCCAGTGACAGATGTTGGGCAGTAATGGCTGCAAAAGATTTATTACAAAAGGGAATTGATCCTTTAGGACATCCCAGATTAAGCGAAATACCAAAATAACATGGAAAAATTAATACAGATAACTTCCGGAAGAGGACCTTTAGAATGTCAGTGGGTTGTTGCCAAAGTGCTGAAAACTTTTCTTGAAGAAGCAATACAAAATAAGATAGACTACGAAATCATCCATCGTGAAAACGGCGATGAAAACCTGACGTTGAAATCCGTAACTCTTCTCTTAAAAGGAGAAGAACTATCCCTTTTTTTAAAAAACTGGGTGGGAAGCATTTGTTGGGTAGGGAAGAGTACCTTCAGAAAACTGCACAAAAGAAGCAACTGGTTTATTGGGGTCTTTGAATTGGAAAATCCTGAAAAGATAGATTTCAGGGAAAGAGATATTAAGTTCCAGACGGCAAGAAGCCAGGGTAGTGGAGGGCAGAATGTAAACAAAGTCAATACCGCAGTGAGGGCTACCCATATTCCAAGCAGACAATCTGTATTTGTACAGGATTCACGATCACAGTTGGAGAATAAAAAACTTTCTGTGGTCCGGCTGAAAGAAAAAGTGATGGCAATGCACGTTCAGCAATTGGAAAAGAAAATGAGAGAAACCTGGACACTTCAGATACAGGTGCAGCGTGGAAGCCCTGTACGGACATTTTCCGGAACAGATTTTAAAAAAAATTATGAAGACAAATCCTTTAAAAAAAAGAGATGTACCCTAAGAAATGAATTAAAAAAATATAGCCGTGACCCTAATTAAAAAGAAATACTCTTGTCTGAAAAAAGAAGAAATATAACCGCGCTTTTGAACCTTTGTAAAAATGGCTAAGCGAGTCAGTTATTACAGACAAGAAGAAAAAGAGCAAACGGTAAAATTTTATTTTTTATAAAATTCATACAATTGTTTGAAATGGTATAAATAATTCATAGATTTATCGAATAAAAAGCGATTATATGAATAAAAAATTATTTTTACTGCCAATTTCTGTAGCGGCGTTTTTTGCCTTTGGTCAGGTAAATGCACAGAATTCTACAAAATTGATTCAGGATTATTACCAAAAAAGTGGGAAACTAACGCAAAAAAATGGCAGCAATGACAAAGTGGGCGTGGTCATTTTAAACGAGGATCCTTCCAAAAGCCTGGGCGCCAATATTGTTAATGTACAACAAACCTACAACGGACTGAAGCTTTATAATGCTTTAGGAAAAGTAATCATTAAAGGAGATAAGATTATTTCTGAAAAAAATGATTTCAGCAGAGATGTAGTGATTGCTAATGCTCTTCAAAAAGAACAAAAATTTTCGGAAAGTTTTCTGAAGCAACAACTGGGATTAACAAAAATTGCAAGTGCCGATTACGCTTCTGATGTCTATTTTGAAAAAAATGGAGTATATGTTCTTTCCAAAGAAATTTTTGTATCAGACGGAAACTCTTCAGATGTATGGCATATTATATTGGATGCCGGTTCGGGAGAAATTCTCAATAAAGATAATATGACATTGAGCTGCCATTTTGATCATACCTCAGATTCAGTCGAAAAATCTGGGGAGATTCAGGAATCTCAAAATATGGTAGATCAACCAATCAATTTTAAGGAGACGATTAATAGTACAGCAGGTAATCTGCTCGTACCTTCCAATGCTTCCTATAATATTTTTCCACTTCCTATAGAGGCACCAACATTTGGAAATCGTAGCATTGTCAATAATCCTTGGGACCTGGTAGCTTCCCCCGAAGGATGGCATTCGGATGGCACCAATAGCTATACCAATACAAGAGGAAATAATGTATATGCCTATTCTGATCAGGATAATGCCAATACTCCCGGATATTCACCGGACGGAGGAAGTGTTCTGAACTTTAATTTTCCTTTCGCGGATGACAGATATGCCAATCCGTTTACCTATAGAGATGCCGCCGTTACCAATTTGTTTTATATGAACAATAAAATGCATGACATATTCTATAAGTTTGGATTCACTGAGGCGGCAAGGAATTTTCAGACCAATAACTTTGCCAATGGAGGAATTGGAGGTGATGCAGTAAGAGCTGAAGCGTTTGACGGAAGTGGTCTGAATAATGCCAATTTTAGCTCCGGATATGAAAGAGTAACTACTTCGGGGCAAATTCAGGTCTCAGCACCAAGAATGCAAATGTATCTGTATGACAGAACACAAACAGCAGATGATCCAATTGTAAGATACCAATATAACGCTCCCGCAACCATTGTAAACAGACCTAAGGCCTTAACCGCCGGTGCTTCATTCGGTCCTATTTTTGGCCCTGCCGTTACGGGTGATCTTGTCGTTTCTGTGCCTGCTGATGCTTGTACTGCGCCGGCAGCAGGAAGTCTTACCAATAAAATAGCTCTGATAACAAGCACGAGCTGTGAATATGGACTTAAAGTACTCAATGCGCAAAATGCCGGTGCTATAGGAGTAATTGTTTACAGGCCTGCTGTTGATGCCCCTGTAGGTATGGGTGCAGGAAATTCCGGAAGCCAGGTAACCATTCCATCCATCAATATTGGTAAAACAGAAGGCGAATTTATGGTCGCAGAGTTGAACAACGGTCCCGTGAATGTCACATTGAATTTTGATTACAGTGGCTTCAAACATTCAAGTTTTGATAATGGAATTATCGCTCATGAATATGGGCACGGAATTTCAAACAGACTTACGGGACAAGGATATAGCTGTCTTTCTGCAACCAATACAACAGAACAAATGGGTGAAGGCTGGTCCGACTATTTTGCTCTGATGATTACCACAAGACCTGGTGATACCTCTGCTCTTGCAAGAGGAGTAGGTACCTATCCAAAAGGACAACCTGTGACCGGAGTAGGGATCAGACCGGCTAAATATTCTCCTGATTTTGGAGTAAATGATTATACGTATGCCAAAACGAATACTGCAGTGATCCCGCACGGAGTCGGATTTATCTGGGCTACGATGCTTTGGGACCTTACCTGGAAGTATATTGAAAAGTACGGGTATAATAGTGATGTTTTGGCAAGCCCTGCATCAGGAAATGCCAAAGCACTTCAGATTGTGATGGATGGTCTTAAATTACAGGCTTGCAGCCCGACATTTATTGACGGAAGAGATGCTATTCTTCAGGCAGATGCCGTTGGAAACGGAGGCGCAGATAAATGTATGATTTGGAACGCATTTGCAAAAAGAGGATTGGGAGTAGGCGCTTCAGCAGGTGTTAAAACAGTGGCAAATGACCAGGTTGAAGACTTTACAGTTCCTCAAGAATGTAATACAACTTTAGCAGTTCAGGACAGCAAAATGGCAGAGACTAAATTTATCATATTTCCAATTCCTACTTATGACGAATTTTTCGTAGGAAATATCGATAAATCCTCAAAAGAAGTTAAAATAAGAATGTTTGATATGTCAGGGAAATTAGTACTTACCGATTCAAGGGAAGCCGATTCTAAGAAAGCAATTTCTACCAACGGATTCCAGAAAGGAGTATATATGGTTCATATCCAACAGGGAGATAAAACTCAGGTTGAGAAATTGATCGTACGATAAATTTCAAACCACTATAACTATAAAAAAGGAAAACATATTCTGTTTTCTTTTTTTGTAATATTTCAGAAAAAAGAAGCAAATATTATAAATAATTTATAGATTTGTTTGATAAAAAGTGATTGTATGAATAAAAAACTATCTTTATTGCCAATGTCTGTGGCGGTGTTCTTTTGCTTTACACAACTTAATGCTCAGAATTCAACAAAATTAATTCAGGACTATTATCAAAACAAGGGACAATTAATCCAAAAAAATAATGCTAATAATAAAAGTGGATTTATCATTTTGAATGAAGATCCATCCGAAAGTTTAGGAGCCAATGTTGTTAATGTGCAACAAACGTATGATGGCTTGAGAGTTTATAATGCACTGGGAAAAGTAATCATTAAGGGAGATAAGATCATCTCTGAAAATAATGATTTTAGCAAAAATATAACAGTCGCTCTACAAAAAAAGGTACAGGAGAGATTTTCCGAAGATGCATTGAAACAAAGACTTGGATTAGAGAATATTGCAAATATAGACTATCTTCCTAATGTCTATTTTGAAAAGAATGGAGTACATGTTTTATCAAAAGAATTGTTTGTATCAGATAAAAGCTCGTCAGATATCTGGCATGTTGTTGCTGATGCAGAGACTGGTGAAGTATTGAGCAAAAGCAATATGACAATCAGCTGTAAATTTGAAGGTAACACAGACTCACATCTGCAAAACGTTGAATTGGTAAAAAGAGATTCAAATGCTGATCAGAATACATTCATGAATTGGCTTGCACCTACTAATGCATCCTACAATGTTTTTGCGTTGCCTGTAGAAGCACCTACATTCGGAGCTCGTTCGATAGTAAATAACCCATGGGATATAGCAGCATCTCCGGAAGGATGGCATTCGGATGGTACCAATAACTATACGAATACAAGAGGGAATAATGTTTATGCCTATTCAGACCAGAATAATACCAATACTGCAGGATATTCGCCAGATGGAGGAAGTGGTCTTAGCTTTAATTTTCCTTTTGCAGACGGAAGATATGAAAACCCACTAACCTACAGAGATGCGGCAGTAACCCAATTATTTTATATGAATAATAAAATGCATGATATATTCTATAAATTCGGGTTTAACGAACCAGCAAGGAATTATCAGACCAACAATTTCGGAAAAGGAGGAATGCAGGGTGATGCCGTAAGAGCGGAAGCATTTGACGGAAGTGGTTTAAATAATGCCAATTTCAGTTCAGGATATGAAGTCGTTATTTCCGGTCAGACCTATCTTGCAGCACCGAGAATGCAAATGTATCTCTGGGATAGAGCTCAAAGTGCAGCAGATCCTATTTCCAGATATCAATACAATTCCCCCTCATCTATGGTAGGCAGGCCTAAAGTAGTTACCGGCGGAGCGGCATTCGGTTCTCTCTTATTGGGAGGTCCTCCCGTAACAGGAAATATCATGGTGGCAATACCTGACGATGCCTGTACTGCAATTGCTGCAGGAAGTATGGCTGGGAAGATAGGTCTTGCTAAAAGAGGAACTTGCAGCTTTGCTAGTAAAGTAAAAAAATGCAGGAAGCAGGAGCAATCGGAGCTATTCTCTATGATCCTGTTAATGCCGATCCTATTTCTATGGGAAGGGACAATGCGGTTACAGGAATCACGATCCCTTCTCTTATGATGGGAAAAGCTGAAGGAGAATATCTTGTAGCGCAGGCCACAGCAGGAGCAGTGAATGTCACATTAGATTTCGATTATAGCGGTTTTAAACATTCAAGTTTAGATAATGGAATTGTAGCCCATGAATACGGACATGGCATTTCAAATAGATTAACAGGTCAAGGGTATGATTGTCTAAATTCAGCAGAGCAGATGGGCGAAGGCTGGTCAGATTATTTTGCCCTGATGCTTACAACAAGACCAGGTGATACGTCTGCTTTAGCCAGAGGTATGGGAACCTATACCAACGGGGAGCCCACTACAGGTGTTGGGATCAGACCTGCAAAATACTCTCCTGATTTTGGAGTCAATAGTTTCACCTATGGAAGTACCAATTCAATGAATGAATCCCACTCTATAGGTTTTGTATGGGCTACTATGCTCTGGGATCTTACCTGGAAGTATATAGAAAAATATGGATACAACAGTGATGTTACAGCAAGCAATACTTCCGGAAATGCTAAAGTGTTACAATTAGTAGTAGATGGATTAAAATTACAAAGCTGTAATCCGTCATTTATTGATGGAAGAGATGGCCTTCTTCAAGCTGATGCTCTTGGAAATGCTGGCGGAGACAAGTGTATGATCTGGGCTGCTTTTGCTAAGAGAGGTCTTGGCGTAAATGCTTCTGCAGGAAGTAGTACGGCCCTTAACGATCAGGTGCAGGACTTCACTGTTCCGACGGAATGCGGAACACTTGCAACTCAAGATCTTAAGACTTTAGATCATAAATTTGTTGTTTTCCCGAACCCTACTTATGACGAATTCTTCGTAGGAAATATCGATAAATCCTCAAAAGAAGTTAAAATAAGAATGTTTGATATGTCAGGGAAATTAGTACTTACCGATTCAAGGGAAGCCGGTTCTAAGAAAGCAATTTCCACCAACGGATTCCAGAAAGGAGTATATATGGTTCATATCCAACAGGGAGATAAAACTCAGGTTGAGAAATTGATCGTACGATAAATGAGATAATGAATAAAACAAAAAATAAGCTTTCGTGAGAAAGCTTATTTTTTGTTTACAGAAATCAGATAATCATAGACCATTTGATGTTGATCATCATTAAGTTTCGCTTTTGGAGCCATTCTGCTCAATGTTTTTATCCATCCCTGATTGTCATGTTTAGTAGGTTCCGGTAATTGATGGCATTTTGCGCAGGAATTTTCAAAAATAGTTTTCCCCTGAGCTAATTTTTCAGATGAGGTATACTTAGGTCCTGTTACGGCCGTACTTTTAGGTCCGCAGGACAGCAAAAAAGCTGAAACTACAATGCCGATTAAAATTGTCTTTTTCATACCTTTATTTGTTTTTGATGTTGATTATTTTTTAGCAGAAACGATATAATCGTATACCCACTGATGCTGCTCATCCGTAAGCTTTGCCTTTGGAGCCATCGAGTTCATAATTCCCACCCATTGTACAGGATTATGTGAGGCTGGATCCGGCAGCTTATGGCACTTTCCGCAAGAATTTTCAAAAATGGTCTTCCCCTGTGCAATCTGATCTGCTGTAGAGGTTGAAGTGCCGGCAGTTGCAGCAGCTGTTGATGCTTTAGGTGTACAAGAAACAAGCAGGATACTCGTAAATGATGCAACAGCAATAAGTCTTTTCATACGTATTATTTTGATATATAACAAATGTAATAAATTCCTCAGGCCTTTGATACTGAGTGATGTAGTTTTAATTTAGAAGAAATAAAAATTAAAGTAGTGCCGGATCAACAACAGATGACTGTAAATATGGAATCTGTTTTTGCGTTTCATTAAATACAGGTATTGATCATTCCCTTTTTAATTATTATTTTTGAATCAATGAAATTTTCTACAGAAGAACTAATAGAAGGAATACGATCACGAAACAAACGCCTGATTGCAAAAGCGATTACATTAGTTGAAAGTAAAAAAGCAGACCACAGAATACAGGCCGAGGACCTTTTAAAAAAAATAATGCCTTTTACCGGAAACTCTGTGAGAGTGGGAGTAACAGGAGTACCCGGTGCCGGAAAGTCTACTTTTATTGAAAGTTTCGGGAGGCTGGCTATTGCTCAGGGCAAAAAAGTGGCAGTCCTCGCCATAGATCCGAGTTCTTCAATCAATAAAGGAAGTATTTTGGGTGATAAAACCAGAATGGAAGAACTTGCAAAAGAAGAAAATGCCTTTATACGTCCTTCCCCAAGCTCGGGATTTTTAGGAGGGGTCGCCAACACAACTTTTGAGACCATGATGATCTGTGAAGCAGCAGGATACGATTATATTTTAATAGAGACCGTAGGAGTAGGACAATCTGAAGTTCTCGTTGCTGATATTACCGATGTTTTCCTGTTTTTAAAAATTATCGGAGGCGGAGATGAGCTTCAGGGCATAAAACGAGGCATTATGGAGATGGTAGACCTCATTTTTATCAATAAAGTTGATCAGGATAACCTGCAGAAAGCCAAAAATACAAGACTTGAACTGAAACGGGCACTGGATTTTATTCCCGCTAAAGAAAAAGGATGGAAAATTCCTGTTCTACTGGGATCTGCCTTACACAATGAAGGACTGAAGGAAATTTATGATAAGATTTCAGAATTTATTGATCTCAAAAAGAAAGCCGGACGTTTTGAAGAAGTCCGTACCCAACAGGCAGAAAAACGTTTTGAATATTGGGTTCAGGAATATATTTTATCGCTCATGAAAAAAAGCAATACAGTGGAAGAAGCTTATCTTATGCATAAAAAAATGCTTCGGAAATGGTTTCTAATCCAAGTACCGAAGCAAAATTATTTGTTGAGAAATTTTTATCCAGTGAAAATAGGAATTAAGGTTTGGCCTTATCCTGCTTTACGGCAAGTTTTGAAACGTAACCGTCATACGTTATCGGCTGTCTGTCATTACTTCTCATAGAGACAAATGCTTTTCCGTTTTTGAAAATTTCAATATTCATCTCATCCACATTGCTTA
Source organism: Chryseobacterium indologenes (assembly GCA_016025055.1). NCBI lineage: Bacteria > Pseudomonadati > Bacteroidota > Flavobacteriia > Flavobacteriales > Weeksellaceae > Chryseobacterium > Chryseobacterium indologenes. The sequence goes on along the minus strand of CP065590.1, from coordinate 1,416,965 downwards.
CATCGTTGGGTTTAATCTTTAAAGTCCATGTTCCTTTTTTATTTTGAGACTTATTGATAGTGAAATCTTTTGAGGTAAATCGAAAACTGTTACTGTCTGTATTGCCATATGATGTATTGAACGCCCTTCCGAAATAAGGTAGCACAACATCAACTGTTTTTTTAGTAACATCAATGCTATATTCCCCGTTAAGGTTCAACATTCGGGCTGCAGCAGAATTCGGAATTGAATTGATAACATTGATGACATCATAATTCATAGGATTTGCCCTCTGTGCATTGAAGGTAAACTCCTGAGCGTCTACCAGAGTATCCACCGTTTTTGAATCTAATGACCCTTGTGATGCACAGCTCTGAAATAAGAAAAGAAATCCAAAGATCATCAGAAGAGAAATATATTTTTTCATAATTGAATAATTATTACATTTAAATAGCAAAATGTATGCAAATTTATTCTTTCAAGAGTTTTTTGGAATAAAAATTGTTAAGGTTGAATTATTAACACTCAAAATATGAAATTTACACATCTATTTGGAATTGGAGCTATTGCTCTGTCGGTCGCTGCTTGTACTACAAACCCGATCACGGGAAGATCGTCTTTACAGCTGGCCAATAATTCAGAAATTTTAACAATGTCTGCACAGGAATATAAAACGACATTGTCTAAAGGTAAAGTGATTACCGGAACATCAGATGCAAAGAGAGTGGTGAATGTAGGAAACAGAATTAAAAACGCAGCAGAAAGATATTATCAGAGTATAGGAAGGTCAGCAGATCTGGCCAATTACAGTTGGGAATTTAATCTTTTGCAAAGCAATGAGCTCAATGCATGGTGTATGCCGGGAGGTAAAGTAGCCGTTTATACCGGGATTTTACCTATTACAAAAGATGACAACGGACTTGCAGTAGTAATGGGTCATGAAGTATCCCATGCACTGGCAGGACACGGAAACGAAAGAATCTCCCAGGCTATGATGGCCCAGTATGGAGGAGCAATTCTAGGAGGAGCAATCTCCAATGCACAATGGGCAAGCGTTTTTCAGAAAGTATACCCGATCGGATCTCAGGTTGCTTTATTGAAATATGGAAGAAACCAGGAATCTGAGGCGGACAAAATGGGACTTTATCTGATGTCTATGGCAGGATATGACCCGAGGGCAGCCATTCCTTTCTGGAATAGAATGGAAGGAGCTTCATCAGGAGCAAGACAACCTGAATTCTTGTCTACCCACCCAAATCCTGAAACAAGAATCTCAGATATTAATAATGATTTACCAAAAGCTTTGGAATATTATAAGGCTGCGGGAGGAAAAATATAATTAGAATTTTAATCTTGAGTGAAGCCTTATTAAATTTTTAGTAAATTTGGTAAGGCTTTTTTATGTAACCACCTAAACACAATATTATGAAGAGTTTATCAATTACCGGACTTATACTGTTAGCTGTTTCTGCTTTACTTTTTTATCTTACAACTGATTTTGCCGTAGAGCAAATTAAAATTTCTCATATCATGGGAATGATGGCAGGAGTTGGGATAGGGCTTATCATCGGTGGCCTGGTTGGCTATGTCAGCAAAGGAAGTGCTATGAAAGCTGAACAAAAGAAAAAAGAATTCAAGCAATTACAAAAAGAGAAAGAAGAACTGGAAAAGCAGGCTGCTGATATTGCAAAGCGCCAGGCTGAACTGGACAATCAAAATAAAAATCCTCAAGTCTAGACTTGAGGATTTTTCAGTTGTTATTTTCGATAGTTGATTAAAACTTATATCCTAAACCTACCATAAACAGGTTCGGACGGTTGTCGTATCTGATCTCAGAACCTGAAACTTTGTTGATAAAGTTTCTCTGATCTTTACTGAAAGCTCCTTCATATTTCGCATTCACAATCAGCTTTTTAATTTCAAGCTGAGCTCCGAACTGGTATCCCACAGTAAAATCATTTTTGGCATTTTCTTTAAAATCATTGTACGTATTGTCTTTGTTCAGATTAAAACTTCCGACAGGACCTACGAAAACGCCAAGCATATTACCTAAAATATTATATCCTAAAAGAACCGGAACATCGATACGGTTGCTTTTCACATCAAACGTAGTGTTCTCTGTTGTAAACTCATTCTTGAAATGGGTATAATAAATTTCAGGCATTACAAACAATGAAGTAGGAAGTCCTACTTTTAATGAAAGTCCCACGTTGAACCCTACATTGTTTTTACCTGTTCCCTGAATAGCATCATTCACGGTTCCTTTGATATTTGACCACGAAGGTGAGCCTGTAGGAAATATTATATTAGCCTTACCTGCCAGTGAAATCTGTGCAGAAGCCCACATTGAAAACCCTATTAACGCTACACTAAGTACCTTTTTCATTATCGTCTATTTTTGTAATTGTATTTTCAATCGTTTTATTATTTTCAAGTAAATATTCTCGCAGCTCTTTAAACAGTTCTGAAGAATAAACGAAATCGATCAGATTTTTATTGCCTGCAGTGATCAGAATATCTTTATTACCTTCCCATTCTTTGAGTCCCAATCTCAGGTATACAATTTTTTCACCAATGGTCATCACCGAGTTCATATCGTGGGTGTTGACGATGGTAGTTGTATTATATTCTTTGGTAATCTCATACAGAAGATCATCAATAACCTTTGATGTATAGGGATCAAGCCCTGAATTGGGCTCATCACAGAACAGATACTTCGGGTTATTGACAATTGCTCTTGCAATAGCAACCCTTTTTGCATTCCTCCGGAAATTTCTGAAGGATATTTTTTATCAGCTTTATCAAGGTGAACTCTACCGATTACCTCAAAAACACGTTTCTTTTTTTCTCTGTACGTCAGATTGGTAAACATATCAAGAGGGAACATGATATTTTCTTCCACAGTTAAGGAATCAAATAAGGCACTTCCCTGAAATACCGTTCCAATTTCTGAACGAAGATGCTGCTTTTCCTCACGGTTCATCGTATTGATATCCTTCCCGTCAAAAAGGATTTCTCCGGATGAAGGCATATAAACATTCAATAAACTTTTAAGAAAAACTGTTTTTCCGGAACCACTCTGCCCAATGATCAGGTTTACTTTTCCTTTATCAAATGACGTTGAAATTCCCTTAAGTACTTCAACATCTCCAAAACTTTTCCTAAGATCTTTTACCTCAATCATTAGCTTAATATTAATTGGGTTAAAATTAATTCCGAGATAATGATGAACACCATGGTCCATACTACCGCCTGTGTACTGGCTCTACCTACTTCCAGCGATCCCCCTTTCACATTGTATCCGAAATAAGAAGGTACAGTGGCGATGATGAATGCAAACACGATGGTTTTCACAAATGCATAATAGATGAACAGGTTGGGCATATACATCTGGATCCCTACTATATAATCATTCTCTGTCCAGTTTCCTGTCAAAATTCCGGCAATATAACCTCCGCAGATACCAAATACAATACTGATGGCAATAAGAAGCGGATTAAAAAGGACGCACGCAATAATTTTTGGAAAAATTAAAAAATTGGGAGAATTAACACCCATGATGTCCAAGGCATCAATTTGCTCGGAAACCCTCATGGTACCAATACTGGATGCAATATATGAACCTACTTTTCCGGCTAAAATTAAGCTGATGATGGTAGGGGCAAATTCTAAAACCAATACTGCTTTTGTAGCATATCCTACAAATGAAGGAGGAATGGGAAATGATGATGCATCAAAGTTGTTGAACATCTGAATAGCAACTACAGCCCCCACAAAGATCGATGTGAAGACTACAAGCCCGAAAGAATTGACTCCCAAATCATTAATTTCTCTCATGAACAGCTTCCAGAACACCCTCATTTTCTGAGGTTTCTGCAAGGATTTTCCCAGAAGGATTATATATTCCCCTACTGCTGTGAAAAACTTTTTTAACATACCGCTAAATTAGACTTTTTTATTTAATTAGGCCAGTGTCAAGATGAAAGACTGATGGTCATTTACTGTTAAAATTATACCAATCTTAGTATCAGCCTGAACTTATTTTGCATTTTTATCTCCACCGATAACTAATAGTATAGTTTTTAGAATAATGACAAGATCCAGAGCAAAGCTCCAGTTTCTTACATAAAACGAATCGGCAAGAACTCTTTTTTTCATATCTACCTCTACATCTCCATAGTCGCCACGCAACCCACTCACTTGTGCCAGGCCTGTAATACCGGGATTTACCATACTTCTTAAGCTGTATCTTCCGATTTTTGGCTTGTAATAATTATCTACAGACAACATATGAGGACGGGGTCCCACCACAGACATTTCTCCTTTTAGTACGTTCAAGAACTGTGGCAGCTCATCAAGGCTTGTTTTTCTTAAAAACCTGCCAACTCTGGTTATTCTTGAATCATTGGCCATGGTTGTTTTAGTGGCAGATTCATCATTGATGACCATTGTCCTGAATTTAATGCACTTAAAAACTTCTTCATGGAAACCGTATCTCTTTTGAAGGAAGAAAACCGGCCCTTTTGAAGTTGTTTTGATTAAAATAGCGATAATAGGAAATGCCCACGAACAAATAAAAAGCAATACCAGGACAGAAAAAATATGTCAAACGTTCTTTTCATCAGGAAGTTGGAATAATAATCCAGAGGATATCTTGCCTGATTCAGCACCGGTTGTGTTTGAATATAACCAAGGTCGTACAGGAAAAAATCATTCTGCGTAATACTTGGTATCAAAGAAATGTGAATCTTATTGTCTTCAGCCAGCTTAAAAATCTGGTTTTCCAGTTCCTCATTATACGAGTTTTCCGTCGATATAAACAACGTATGAATCCCGTTTCTTTTCCAGAAACTGACCAACTCGTGGATGTTAGACTCCGAACCTTCATAGGTAAAGATCCTGTATCCGTAGTCTTTACGGCTTTTAAAAATACTCTTTAAAATTTCAGTGGAACTATTATCTCCTAAAAACATGACATTCCTGTGGTTGATCCCAAGTGAGCGGAAATATTTTATGGCAAAATAGATCAGCGATTTGGTCAGAAAGATGCAGATCAGAAGATAAAACGACAGCCAATATATATCTGTATTAAAAAAAACGTTTTTGCTTACTTTCCCTATAAGCAGGACACCGAGAATAAAAAACAGGAAGTGGGTAAAAAGCCTTTCCAGGAATAAAGTATAGGTAAGGTTCCTGGCGATATTGTATATTTTTGTCCTGCCGCTTAAAAGCACCCAGAACAAAAATAACAATATCAGAGAAAAAACATTCTGGTACCAGGTTTCTTCACTGTATTTTAAACTTTCGTTTCTGCTTATAAAAAAGAATATAAAAATAGATGCAATAACCATCAGGTCAAGCAAAATAATAATCGATTTCAGGTATCTAGAGTATCGAATTCTCTGCATCTATCGGGGGTTATCAGATACGGCAAGCTAATGTACGTTTTTTTACGGGATATTCAGATATTTATGGGTCTGAACTGAAGCCTGCCATTCAGGATGTTCCAGGATGAAATCTGTGATCTTAGGATACATCTCATTTCTCTTGCTCCATTCGCTTTGCAGATAAAGTTTGCAGTTTTCAGATACTTTTGCCGCCTGCTCCTGAGCAAAGGTAAGATCATGGTTGTTGAATACAATGACTTTAAGCTCGTTAGCTTTTTGGTAAATCTCTTCTTTTGGAAGCCCGGTTTTCTTCGGCGACAACGTAATCCAATCCAGTTGCCCGCTCATAGGATATGCGCCGGAAGTTTCAATATGAATGGTACATCCGAGTTCTTTCAGCTTGGATGTCAGTAGGTCTAAATTCCACATCAAAGGCTCTCCACCGGTCAGAACTATTGTTTTACAGTATTTTGCTGCTGTTTCCGCAATGTCTTCAGCATTCATCAGCGGATGAAGATCCGGGTTCCAGCTTTCTTTTACATCGCACCAGTGGCACCCGACATCGCAGCCTCCCAATCGAATGAAATAAGCGGCTTTCCCGGTGTGTGCTCCTTCTCCTTGTAAAGTGTAAAAATGCTCCATCACAGGGAGCATTTTACCTTCTTTTAATAAAATATCTTGATCTTTATTCATCTTAAAATTAGTCGTTATAAACCGACGTTTTGTATGCAATGATTGTATTTTTCATCAACATTGCTCTGGTCATTGGGCCAACTCCTCCCGGTACAGGGGTGATCCAGCTTGCTTTAGCAGCACAGCTGTCAAAATCTACGTCACCGGCAAGATGGTAACCTTTTGGAGAATCGTCATCTACTCTTGTAATTCCTACATCTACGATGACAGCTCCGTCTTTTATCATATCTCCTTTTAAGAAATGAGGATCACCTAAAGCCGTGATAACGATATCTGCTTTTTTAGTGTATTCTTCAATATCTTTGGTGTAGGAGTGGGTAAGAGTAACAGTAGAGTTCCCCGGGAAATCTTTTCTTCCCATAAGGATGCTCATCGGTCTCCCTACAATTTTACTTCTTCCGATAATTACACAGTCTTTCCCTTTGGTTTCAATATTATATCTTTCTAATAATGTTAAAATCCCGAAAGGAGTAGCCGGTAAGAATGTATCCATTTCCAATGCCATTTTTCCGAAATTTTCAGGGTGGAAACCGTCCACATCTTTTCTGGGATCAATAGCATTGATGATTTTTTCCTGATCAACCTGATCCGGTAAAGGAAGCTGAACGATAAAACCGTCTACTGCTTTAGACTTATTCAGCTCATCGATTTTTTCCAATAACTCAGATTCTGAAACTGTGCTTGGGAATTTAATCAGGCTTGACTGAAAACCAACTTCTTCGCAATCTTTTACTTTAGCGTTTACATAAGCCTTACTCGCCCCGTTGTTTCCAACAAGAATAGCAACCAAATGAGGTGCTCTTCTTTTTGCTTTCAAGGATTTTTTCCACTTCAACCTTGATCTCTGCTTTTATTTCTTTGGATACTTTCAGTCCGTCAAGAATTTCTGCCATTTTTACTTTTTATTACTTTATTAGATTTATTTACTTTTACTTTACTTCTTAAATTCTTTGTAGTAATTGATCAAACCATTGGTAGAACTGTCATGAGAGCTTACTGCTTCATTATTCTCGAGTTCAGGAAGGATTTTGTTGGCTAATACTTTTCCTAACTCCACACCAAACTGGTCAAAGCTGAAAATATTCCAGATCACCCCCTGAACGAAAATTTTGTGTTCATACAAAGCGATAAGCTGACCTAATGAAAAAGGAGTTAATTCTTTGAATAATATGGAGTTGGTTGGAGTATTTCCGTGGAAAACTTTGAAGTTGACCAACCTTTCAATTTCTTCGTCAGATTTTCCTGTATTTCTAAGCTCTTCTTCAACCTCTTCTTCCAGCTTTCCGAAGGCAAGTGCTTCAGTTTGCGCGAAAAAGTTAGCTAATAATTTATCCTGGTGGTCAGAAACTTTATTCGGACTTTGTGTATAGGCAATAAAGTCTGCAGGAATGAGTTCTGTGCCCTGGTGGATCAGTTGATAAAATGCGTGCTGACCATTGGTACCCGGTTCTCCCCAGATAATAGGTCCGGTTTCATATTCTACAAATTCGCCGTTTCTGTCCACACATTTTCCGTTACTTTCCATATCTCCCTGCTGAAGATAAGCTGCAAACCTGTCGAGGTATTGAGAATAAGGCAGGATTGCATAGGTTGTCGCTGCGTAGAAATTGCGATACCAGATTCCTAACAGTCCCATTAGTACAGGGATGTTTTCAGAGAAATCAGCTGTCTGGAAGTGCTGATCGGTATCAAAAGCACCTCTTAAAAGCTGTTCGAAATTTTCATATCCTACGGAAAGTACTATGCTTAATCCAATGGCACTCCACAACGAATATCTTCCGCCTACCCAATCCCAGAACTCAAATATGTTTTCTTCTGCGATTCCGAACTTTTTCACTTCTTCAATATTAGTAGATAAGGCAACAAAGTGCTTTGCCACATCTTCCTGTTTTCCGGCTTTCAGGAACCAGTCCTTTGCCGAATTCGCATTGGTCATCGTTTCCTGGGTCGTAAAGGTTTTGGAAGCAATGATAAATAAAGTAGTTTCAGGATTTAGGCCTTTTACCACTTCGGCGATATGGTTTCCATCTACATTGGAAACAAAATGAACGTTTAATCTTGTTTTGAAATGCTTTAAAGCGGAGCAAACCATTACAGGACCAAGGTCTGACCCTCCGATACCGATATTAACGACATCTGTGATCTCTTTTCCGCTGAAACCTGTATGTTCTCCGGAAATAATTTTCCCGGAAAAAGATTTCATATGGTCAAGAACTCTTTTGATCTGTGGTTTGATATTTTCTCCGTCCACAAAAATTTCGCGATCTGAGAAGTCTCTTAATGCTGTATGCAGAACAGCTCTTCCTTCTGTCTCGTTGATTTTGTCACCGGAGAACATTTTGGAAATAGCGTCTTTTAACTGGCATTCTTCGGCCAGATTCAATAAAAGGTCTTTAGTTCTTGAATCGATTAAGTTTTTAGAATAATCAAAAAGATAGTTATCCTTTTGCAAAGAAAATTCTGTAAAACGGTTAGGATTATACTGGAAAAGAGTTCTTAAGTCAAAGTCATTTCCTCCGAAATGTTCATCAAGGGCTTTCCAGCTATTGGTTTGTATAGGGTTTATTTTTGATAGCATATGTTGGGAATTAAATGGGTTCAGAAATAAATTAACTGATTAAAAATTTTTAAACGTATAATGCTTTATTTCTGATTTGCAAATTTAAGGAAAAATAAAACCTCAATTAAATTTGAAGATGATAAATAACAATTTTTTAAAAAACAATCATGCAAAACACTATAAATTTTAGTTTCAGTTAGGAGTATGTCAACATAGAATTTGTTTGCCGGATGTATAAAAGCTATCTCAAAAAAGATAGCTTTCAGTAAAATCTAAAATTATGATGATAACGCTTAGGTTAGGATAGTCTTATTTCTGTGCGTTAGAAGGTTCCGATTTGGTGACTTTTCTTTTTCTTAAAAAATAGATGATTCCACCGGCAATTAACAGGAGCGGCCAGATATTGATCATGGCAACGATGATTTTCTGGATCAGATAAAAGCCGTACACAAACCCGTCTTTTGCATCATAGAGAAAATTATATCTGTATTTATTATCAATACTGTTGGTATTGGTAACAGCGATTTCTGCGATACGTACTTTGGGCTCTTTAATATAAATATCTACAGTGCTGTACTTCAGGTGATCTGTCATATTTATATTAGCCAGTTTTTGAAGATTTCCTTCCGACATATTTTCGTCGTCCAGGTTTACTTTATCCTTATTAGTTTTAAGTTTGTTTATATTTTCGGAGGTTTTCTGATTTCTTTTGCTTTCCCATTCAGAGTATTTGATATTGGATGTAACATCTTCAGCGTTGATGGTTCTTGAGTTAAGAAATAACTTATTAGTATTGATAAATGTTAAAAATTCCCCTAGCTTTTCAGTGGGTACCCGGACCTGCATCTTATTTTCCGTCTGGTATTTCTTAATCAACATGGCTTCCTCATCCGAGGTGTTATAGGTGTCCTGTGATATCACGTTGCTCTGCAGATTGCTGTTGATGACAAAACCGCCAAGCTCCTGAACTGATTTTTCAATAGAAATAGTGGCATTATAGACATCATTTACTTCCATATTCACGTCTGCCGTTTTGATAAACTGTTTGTTTTCTACTTTCATGCTCGCTGCTGAAGAAACACTGTCTGATGCCATAGCACTGGCTGAATCTGCAGAAGTATAGGTTTCCGGGCCATTGATAGAAGCTTCCCCTTTTTTACATGAATATATTCCCAAAAGGATCATGGCTGATATTGATAATCTGATGTACGTTGTTTTCATAGTGTTGATCTTTATGTTTTGCTTGAGTCAAAGTTCTGCATGGATCTTTTGTAATGATTGAAAATCAGAAGTAAAAAAAATGTAAAAGTGATTTTTCGAAGTAAATTACTGTAAATAAGTTATTTGTAAAATATAGGTAACGATGGTGAATTGGTTTCGGAGCAAAATTTGCTTATCTTTTTACAAACCAAATCACAATATATCATTATGTCAAATACCTTTTCTAAAATCAGAAACGCAATCGGATTATTCACTTCTATAGATTTTGATCAGTTGAGCACCATTTCCCAAAAAGTGGATTTGCCAAAACTGATGAATAATTTTTCAAAACTCGACGATAAACAGCTTGCAGGATTAGTGAAAATGCTTGATCCTGATAAAAAAAAGAAAGAACTTCCCCCTATTGACGGAGATTTTTATGATATCTACCATACACTATCCCCCGAACAACGGGAAATTCAGCTTAAAGTAAGAGATTTTATGGAAAAAGAAGTGAAGCCTCTGGTGAATCATTACTGGTTAAGAGACGAATTTCCTTTCGAGTTGATTCCGAAATTTCAAAAACTGAATATATGTGGTGTTACCTATGAAGGATATGGTTGCCCCGGAATGCCTTTTCTGATGGAAGGTGTTATTGCAATGGAAATGGCCAGAATTGATGCTTCTATCGCTACCTTTTTTGGAGTACAGTCCGGGTTGGCGATGGGCTCAATTTATATCTGTGGTTCGGAAGAACAAAAACAAAAATGGCTTCCACAAATGCAGAAGTTTGAAAAAATCGGGGCTTTTGGACTTACAGAGCCGGAAGTAGGATCCGGTGCAGCCGGAGGACTAACCGTTACCTGTAAAAAAACTGATGAAGGCTGGGTTCTTAACGGGCAGAAAAAATGGATAGGAAATGCAACTTTTGCAGATCTCGTTATTATCTGGGCAAGGGATTTGGATAGCGGAGAAGTGAAAGGTTTTATTGTAGAAAAAGATAATCCCGGGTATTCTGTGGAAAAAATCAAGGGAAAAATGGCGTTAAGAATTGTTCAGAACGGATTGATCACGTTGAAAGACTGCGTCGTTACAGAGGATAACCGTTTACAAAACGCAAACTCTTTCAAAGATACAGGAAAAGTACTGCGAATGACCCGTGCCGGAGTAGCATGGATGGCCACAGGGTGTGCAAGGGGAGCTTATGAAAGTGCATTGGCATATACACGAACAAGGGAGCAGTTTGGAAGGCCTATTGCTTCATTTCAGATGATACAGGGGCATCTCGTGGAAATGTTATCTAATCTTACCGCTATGCAGACTATGGTTTTCAGATTGTCCGAAATGCAGGACGAAGGTATTTTAAAAGACGAACACGCTTCGCTTGCCAAAGTATTCTGTACATTAAGAACCCGGGATATCGTTTCCAGGGCACGTGAAGTGATGGGAGGAAACGGAATTCTGCTGGAATATGATGTAGCAAGATTTGTAGCAGATGCCGAGGCGATCTATTCATACGAAGGAACAAAAGAAATCAATTCGCTCATCGTAGGACGATCGATTACCGGCTTCAGTGCTTTCGTATAATGTATTAATAGCAGGTAGCAGATGATTAATATTGATAATCTGCTACCTGCAATCTGAAGTGTATTAACTCACCAGTTTTTTATATTTCTCTCTATTGTCAATAATCATCCAGATATTGATCAGGAAAAGTACGGAAGAAATACTAATTCCGGTTGAGGAAGGATCTCTGTAAAGGTTATGAATCAGGATTCCAACCATAACCGGTAAAATAATGATGGCTCCCAATGCTCTTGTCTTCGGAAAGATAAATAATAATCCTCCGATAATTTCTACGACTCCCACCAAGGGCAGCAGCCAGCCGATTTCACCGAATGCAGCATACAATTTCATTTGGGCATCCGTGAGTTTAGGAGCCGGATTGTAGTGAAGGAACTTGTCTAGCCCGGCATTGATAAACATAAGTCCGAAAAGCAGGCAAAGAATGAATTTTACGATTTTCATAATTAAATATTTTACATCAAATGTATGATAAAAATGAAATATATTTATTTAATTTAATAAAAAAATATGCGGTTGTTGTAAATATATGGTTAATAATGATTTTGGTGTAATTCCATTTTGTGTTGGTGAATGATTTTTTAAGAGTGATAAGAGTGACGGGGGCGCGAAACCAGCTAAGGAATACTATATGAATTTTTCATAATAATAAAAAAAGACAGGCTTGGAAAAGGCAGTCTTTTTATATAAACTCTTAATTAATCAGAACCGATGATTATATGATAGATTGTGATTTATCATTATTCATCATTCATCATTGATTATCTATGTTTTAGTCCATTTCTTTTAAGGTAATATTCTTCGAAATTTTATAACTTTTTTTCTTTTTATAAGGTTTTTCTTCTTCTCCCAGTAATTTTCCCCAAGGTTTTAAATCATCAACTCTTTCACAGATGATTTTAATGATCGCAATGGCCGGAATACAAAGAAACATTCCAGCAATACCCCAAAGGTGTTCTCCTAAAAGGATTCCTATAAAAGAAAACAGTGCATTAATTTTTACTCTTGATCCCACTACAAACGGAAGGATAATATTTCCGTCAACAGCATGAATGCCAATATATCCGATGGCTACATAAATACACGTGGATGGAGTAGCAGTGGCAAAAGCGATAAAGCACGAAATAATAAGCGACATGAAAATTCCCAAATAAGGAATCACATTTAGTAAACCAGTTAAAACCCCTAAAAGGATGGCGTACTTTACCCCTAAGATAGTGAGAACTGTAGCGGTAAGAATGGATACTATAATAACCTGAAGACAAAGCCCGAAGATATACTTCTTGGTCATAATACGGATTTCAGTTACCGCCTCCTGTACGCTTGCTTTGTGTCTTTCATTGAAAACAGTCACTATAAAATTATTCAGCAATCTTCTGTAATTAAGAATGAAGATAAAAAACAAAGTGAAAAAAAGAATAAAGCCGAACCCCGTTGAGAATATCCCAAACGTAAATCCTAAAATAGCCCCCGAAGAAGACAGGAGTTTATTAAGCCCCTGATTAATATAATCTACCTGTTCATCAACTTTAACATTAAATGTTTTGGATACCCAATGCTGAAGATTATTGAAAACGGTTGTAAACTGTTCTTTAAGATGAGGAATATCCTTACTGAAATCCGAAAGTTGCGTCGTAAAGAAATAAATAATCCCGCTTAAAATGACCAACATGATAAAAACTGAAGTCATTGTGGATACAGACCTTGGAAACCTCAGTTTTCTTTCCATGAAAGTGGCTGCCGGTAAAAAAAGCATGGCCATAAGGAATGCAAAGAAGAACGGAGCTATAATTGTCTGTTCCAGTACTAAAAGGTAACCAATAGCAATGATGGAAATAACCACCAATGTAAGTTTAACCAGAAAAGGGAGTCTAAGAAAATTCATAATCTGAAATGTGCAGTGTGGAATAAAAATAAGAAATCCCTTCTGAATTGAAAAATTTTTAACTCAATTAGGGTATATTTTTCCGGTATTATATCAAATTTTATTCCACCTGAGCATAAATAGGAATATTTTATCCAAAAGCAGAAACCCGTCCCGGTTACCGGGACGGGTTTCTTTATTGAGAAGTTAATATGTTATAAATTGTTTTATTTTTCAATGGCAATATCAATGACTTCTTCCATTCTGTTGACATAATGTACTTTCAGATTTTTTAAATAATCTTTTTTGATTTCTTCTACATCCTTTCTGTTGGCCTCACAAAGAATTACATCCTTAATACCGGCTCTTGTTGCGGCAAGAAGTTTTTCTTTAATACCGCCTACAGGAAGTACTTTCCCCCTCAAAGTGATTTCTCCCGTCATGGCAAGGTGAGGTTTGATTTTTTTATTTTTAAAAGAAGAAACAATAGAAGTCAACATCGCAATACCTGCTGATGGGCCATCTTTTGGAGTTGCTCCCTCAGGAACGTGTACGTGAATGTTTTTCTTATCCAGATCTTCCTGCGCAATGCCCAGTTCATCATGTCTGGCTTTAATATACTCTAAAGCAATTGTTGCCGACTCCTTCATTACTGTTCCGAGGTTACCGGTCATTGTTAATGATCCTTTACCATTGCTAAGAATACTTTCAATATAAAGAATATCTCCACCAACGCTGGTCCAGGCTAAACCTGTTACTACTCCTGGAACTCCCGTAATTTCAGATAAACTTTTCGGTCTCGGAACTCCAAGAATTTCGTCTACTTTTTCCAGCGAAATTTTTGGATCGTAGTCTTTTACCAAAGCCGTTTGTAAAGCTACCCATCTCGCAATAGAAGCAATTCTCTTTTCTAAAGTTCTTACTCCGCTTTCCGAAGTATGTGCTTCAATAATGTGCTTAAGTTCAGCATTCCCGAGCTTGAATGATTTGGTATCGAGGCCGTTTTCTTCCTGCTGTTTCTTAATTAAATGTCTTTTGGCGATCTCAATCTTTTCCTCTAAAGTGTATCCTGCAATCTGAATAATTTCAGTTCTGTCTAAAAGAGGAGTTTGTATCGTTGACAATGAATTGGCAGTGGCAATAAACATTACTTTTGATAGGTCGTAGCCCATCTCAAGGAAGTTATCATAAAAAGACTTATTTTGTTCAGGATCAAGAACTTCTAAAAGTGCTGAGCTCGGATCTCCATGAATTCCTTGGGAAATTTTATCAAGCTCATCCAGAACAATTACAGGATTGGAAGTGCCTGCTTTTTTAATAGACTGCAGAATTCTTCCGGCCATAGCACCTATATAGGTTTTTCTGTGTCCACGGATCTCACTTTCATCATGAAGCCCGCCCAAAGATAATCTAAAATATTTTCTTCCTAAAGCATCAGCAATAGACTTTCCAAGAGAAGTTTTTCCTACTCCCGGAGGCCCTACCAATAATAGAATAGGAGATTTCATGTTGTTTTTCAATTTTAAAACAGCCATATGCTCCAAAATCCTTTTCTTGATATCCTCAAGTCCGAAATGAGCTTTGTCTAAAACTTTTTCAGCTTTTGCGATATCAAAAATATCTTTTGTATACGTTTCCCAAGGCAGATCTGTAAAGAAATCAAGATAATTTCTTTGTACATTATAATCCGGGGAATTAGGGTTCTGACGCTGTAGCCTGTTGATTTCCTTCTGGAAATGTTCCTCTACCTCACGGCTCCATTTTTTAGTTTTTGCTTTGGCAATAAAATCCTCAACATCACTTTCAGGACCGCCTCCAAGTTCTTCCTGGATCGTTCTGATCTGCTGATTCAGAAAGTATTCTCTCTGTTGCTTATCAAGGTCTTTTGATGTTTTCTGATGAATCTGGTTTCTTAATTCAAGCTTTCTGAAATCCTCATGCATCATTTCGTAGCACTTATTAGCCCTTTCCATCAGGCTTTTTTCCTCAAGCAGCTTTTGCTTTTCCAAAGATGGGAAATTGGCATTCGTGCAGATGAAATTAAGAAGGTCATCGTTGTTATTGATGTTCTTGATCGCAAAATTGGCTGCATTAGGAATATTCGGATCCAGCTCGATAATTTTAAGGGCCAGTTCCTTGATGTTTTCCAGTAATGCTTCGTATTCTTCCTGGTTTTTTGGTCTCGAATCCTTTAATTTTGAAATTTCAGCTTTGAAATAGGGCTGGTTATCAAGGATTCTTTTGATCTTAAATCTGTGAAATCCTTTTGTAATAGCCGTTATATTGCCTTCCGGAAGCTTAATGATCTTAATGATCTTTGCTAAAGTACCGGTAGTATAAATATCTTTTTCTGTAGGTTGTTCCAGATCTGAATTTTTCTGGCTTACAATTCCTATGAAATCTCCGTTTTTCTGGGCTTCTTCAAGAAGCTGTATTGATGTTTTTCTTCCTGCTGTAATAGGAATTACCACATTGGGAAACATGACCATATTTCTTACAGGAAGTATAGGGAATATTTTCTGTTCGGAATTTTTATCAGTTTCCGCAAAATCGGAAAGATTGATTTCCTCAGTTACGATGTCAAATCCGTCGCTGATCATTTCCTCTAAACTAATATCTTCAAATTCTGTCATAATTAATCGAATGACAAATTGTCATTTTCGTTTTTAATCGTTAAAGTGATTTTTTATAATATGCCCTGAAAACGTGTAGCATATTATAATGTCTTAGATTGCACAATACTTATGCCATTTGTTTTTTGCTAAAAAATATGGTCAAAATTTCCTTTTTTTAATAATCTTTGAGATTAAAAAGCAAAATAAAGAACTTCTGCTTCTGTAATTTCTTAAAAATGTGTATTTTCGCAAACTGATAAAAAACTATAATTTATAAAATGGCAATTTTAGGACAGATTAGGAGTAAGCCTTGGCTTTTAATGGGAGTAATAGCCTTAGCGCTTTTGGCGTTTTTGGTGAACCCCGATAGTATCGACAAGGTTTTTGGTAAAAATCCTGACGTTTTAGGAAAAGTAAACGGTGAGAAAATCACCCGCGAAGAGTTCAATGATCAGCTTTTCGTGTTGCAGCAACAGGCTGAGCAACAGGGTCGTCCGAAAAACGGTCTTGAAGAGCAGGCGTGGCAGTTACTTGTACAATCTAAACTTATCAAGCAACAATTTGAGAAATTGGGCTTTGAAATGACGGATGATTATTTCTGGAGTCAGATCCAGTATGATCAAATGTTTGCTCAGAATCAACAGTTCTTTGATGAGAAAGGTAATTTTAAAACTCAAGAGCTAAAGAAAGAAATTGAAACATTAAAAAATACCAATCCTCAAGGATATACTCAATGGTTGAAGACAAGAAAGACTATTGAATACAGATTGATGGCAAGACAGGTATTTACCAATATTTCAGCAGGGATTACAACAGGTAAAAAAGAAGCTGAAGAGATGATGAAGGAGAGAGATCAGCTTGCTGATATCGACTTTGTAAAGGTTGATTATGCGGCATATCTTCAAAAAACTAAAATTAACGTTAGTACAGAAGATCTTGCCAATTACATCAAACAGCACCCTGTAATGTTTAAAGCTGAGCCAAGCAGAAATCTTGGTATTGTATATTTCCCTTCTAAGCCAAGTGCAGCAGATGATGCAGCAGCGATGAAAGAAATTACAAAATTATACTCAGGAGGTACAGACGCTAGCGGAGGTACAGAAAATTTCCAGAACACGAAGAATGATTCGATGTTTGTAATGGCTAATTCTGATATGCCTTTCAACCCCCAGTATGTAAAGCCTACCCAATTGCCTGCAACGATACAAGGTCAGATCGCAACCGCTGCTATCGGACAGACTTTTGGTCCTTACAAAGAACAAAACTTCTATGTAGTTTCTAAACTGGTAGGTAAAAAGACTTCTGATTCTACATTATCAAGACACATCCTGATTGCTTTCAAAGGAAGCCCTGCAGGAGAAGGAGTAACAAGATCCAAAGAGCAGGCTAAGAAATTGGCAGACTCTATCGGGGCTATCGTAAAAGCTACTCCTGCTAAATTTACAGAATTCCTGAAACTTTCAAGTGATCCGAACTCTGCAGCACAAGGTGGTAGTCTTGGTTGGACAACTCCGGAAACGCCGTTTGTTCCTGAGTTCCTAACTTACCTTGCCAACAACCCTAAAGGTGCTACCGGCGTAGTGGAAACTCAGTTTGGTTATCATATCATCAATATTGAGGATAAAAAATCCGGATCAATGGGTTATAAGGTGGCAAATCTTATCAAAGAAATCAAACCTTCTGATGCTACAGAAGCTGAAACGGATAAGAATGCAAGAAAATTCATTCAGCAGGTTCAGGGTAAATCTTTCAACGATTTTGTGAATATTGCTAAGAAAGGAAATTACCAGTTCTCTAATCCGAAGATGGCAAAGAGATTTGACGGTCAGCTTCAAGGTTTAGGAACAGAAAAAGACGGAGATATTTTAGCCTGGGCTTTCGATAAGAAAAGATCTAAAGGTGATACCGAGTTCTTCACAGTAGACGGAACAGGTGATAAAATTATAGTATACCTTAATGGAAAACAGGACGCAGGTCTTGCTGATCCGGAATCTGTAAGAGATCAGATTGAAGTTATTGTTAAAAATAAATTAGCTGCAAAACAAATCTCTGATAAGATTGCAGGAGCAAAAGCTTCCAACTTAGATCAGATTGCTAAACTATTTGCTGCTACAAAACAAAGTGCTCAGGTAAATCTATTGAATCCTTCAGTTGCAGGAGCTATGGAACCTAAGGTTGCAGGAGCTGCATTCGGAGTAGCGAAAGGTAAACTTTCCAATCCGGTTGAAGGAGGAACAGGAGTATATGTTCTGATCAAAAAATCAGAAACTATAAACAAACAGCCTGGTGACCTTAAGCAGTTTACGGAATCTATTACTCAAAGAAATGCGGGTATGTTCGGACAGGCTTGGATGAAGAGTCTTCAGGACAATGCAGACATCCAGGACTACAGAATTGAGATCTGGAATAAAGTTGGAAATCAACAATAATCAGAAATTTATTTCAATAATATAAAAGCGACAAATTATTTTGTCGCTTTTTTTGTATTTAACGCAGAACAATATCGGGAAAGATTTATTTAAAATGTACTATATTTGCTTATTAGAAAAAAATTAGCAAGTGAAGTTCAGTAAAGAATTAAAAGCTGGTGTGATCGCACTTTTAGCTATTGTAGGCTTTGTAGTGTTGTTTCAATTTATGAAAGGGAAAAGCCTTTTTACTACCGATAATATATTTTACGCAAAATATGATAATGTGGAGGGTCTCGCACAGTCTTCAGCCGTATCAATCAATGGATTGAAGGTGGGGCAGGTTGATAAGATCATTCCTCAGACCGCAAAAGACGGTAAAATCAGTTTTGTGGTGAAAATTACTGTCGATAACAAATTTGAATTTTCCAAAAATTCAACATTGGAAATTTTCGAACCGGGATTAATGTCCGGGAAAGAAATGAGGGTAAACCTGATGTACGGCGGAGCAACGGCAAAGGACGGGGATACTCTGAAAGGAGCTTTCAAACTAGGAACACTGGGAAGCCTTTCTTCTCAGGTAGGTCCTGTAAAAGACCAGTTACAAGTTGTTTTGCACAGAGTAGACTCTCTGATGGCAAATGCCAACCTGTTGGTAGATGCACAAAATAGAGCCGAAGTCAAAGCTTTATTATCAAACCTTAACAAAACAGTGGGTGCGTTGCAGACTACTGCCGGAAACGTAAATAATCTGGTAGGACACAATGATCCTAAACTTCAGAAAGTATTGGACGACGCAAGCCTAACAATGCAAAGCGGAAAGGTAACACTGGATAAATACGGAAATCTTGCTCAAAGTATCGATACGAAACAATTGAATGCTACCATTGCCAATTTAGATGCTACAGTCGGAAAACTGAATCAGGTAGTTGGTGGTATAGATAGAGGTGAGGGAAGTTTAGGTAAACTGATGAAGGATGAGCAACTTTATAATAATCTTAATACAGCGTCTTCCAATCTGAACTCACTGATTGAAGATATGAAAGCACACCCTAAGAGATATATTAATTTCTCAGTTTTCGGTAAAAACAATAAAGACTAATACGCCCTTATGCAGTACATCGATAACATTATTTTCCTTATTTTATTAGTGGCCGGATTTGGATTGTTTGCCAAAAGCCTTCAGAAGATCTATAGAAATATAAGATTAGGTCACGAAATCAAAAGAAACGACAGACAATCTGAGCGCTGGAGTACCATGGCAAGAGTAGCTATGGGACAGAGCAAAATGGTAAAACGTCCTGTTGCAGGGATTTTACACGTTTTTGTGTACGTAGGTTTTATCATTATTAATATTGAACTGGTAGAAATCATTGTAGACGGATTGTTTGGAACACATCGTTTTCTTGCCTCCGTTTTCGGTGAGAGCTTTTATAGTTTCTTTACCGCAACATTAGAAGTTTTAGCACTTCTTGTCGTTATCGGTGTAGTCGTATTTTTCATCAGAAGAAACTTTTATGGTGTCAAGAGATTGACTATGAAAGAACTTTTCGGATGGCCAAAACATGATGCAAACTGGATTCTTATCATCGAATTTGCCTTAATGATGGCTTTCTTTAAAATGAATGCTGCCGATTGGGTATTGCAACAAAGAGGTCTTCTTCATGAGCTGGGAAGTTTCCCGATCAGTTCTGCTATACTGGGCCCTATATTCAATAATTTTAGTGACGGATTCTTATTCTTCACAGAAAAAGGAGCATGGTGGTTCCACTTTGTAGGGATTCTGTTCTTCATGAATTATTTATATTATTCAAAGCACTTACATATTATCCTTGCTTTCCCAAGCACATGGTATGCTAATCTTGATAAAAAAGGCAAATTCAACAACCTTGATTCTGTAACAAAAGAAATTAAGTTGATGATGGATCCTAATGCAGATCCTTATGCCGCTCCGGCCGAAGGGGAAGCAGAGGCAGCACCTTCTAAATTTGGAGCAGAAGATATTTTTGACCTGAATCAGGTACAATTACTTAACGCGTACTCATGTACAGAATGCGGACGTTGTACTTCTGTCTGCCCGGCAAATATTACCGGCAAAAAACTTTCTCCGAGATTAATCCTGATGAAAACTAGGGACAGATTGGAAGAAGTAGGAAGAAATATTGATAAGAACGGAAAATTCGTTGATGACGGTAAAAAGTTATTGAACGATTATATCACAAAAGAAGAACTTTGGGCTTGTACAACATGTAATGCATGTACAGAAGCTTGTCCGGTGCTGCTTGATCCGCTTTCTATTATTTTTGAAATGAGAAGATTCCTCGTAATGGAACAGTCTGCGGCTCCGCAGGAACTGAATCTGATGATGACAAATGTGGAAAACAATGCTGCACCTTGGCAGTATAACCAGGCTGACCGTCTGAATTGGGCAACAGAAAACTAATGTAAATAATGTAAAGATGTAACAATCTAAAATCATGGGTAAACTGTTACATTGATATATTGATAAATTTGATTTAGAATGGATTTCAATATAAAAACAATGGCAGAATATGCTGCCGAAGGAAAAGCTCCCGAAGTTTTATTTTGGGTTGGATGTGCCGGAAGTTTCGATGACCGTGCTAAAAAAATTACGAAGGCATTTTGCAAGATATTAAATAAAATAGGCGTTGAATTCGCTGTTCTGGGACAGGAAGAAAGTTGTACAGGAGATCCTGCAAAAAGAGCAGGAAATGAATTCGTATTCCAGATGATGGCATTGACGAATATTGAGGTTCTGAATGCTTATGAGGTGAAGAAAATTGTGACGGCATGTCCGCATTGTTTCAACACCCTTAAAAATGAATATCCAAGCCTTGGAGGGCACTTTGAAGTGGTACACCATACCCAGTTCCTAAAAACCTTAATGGAAGAAGGAAGATTAAAAATTGAGGGTGGGGCTTTCAAAGGAAAGAAAATTACCTTCCATGATCCTTGTTATCTTGGCCGTGCCAATGACGAGTATGAGGCACCAAGACTATTGTTGGAAAAACTCGATGCAGAACTTGTAGAAATGAAGCGTTGCAAAACCAATGGTCTTTGTTGCGGGGCAGGAGGAGCACAGATGTTTAAAGAACCTGAAAAAGGGAATAAAGACATCAATATTGAAAGAACTGAAGAAGCTTTATCATTTGAACCTAAAGTAATTGCTACCGGATGTCCATTCTGCAATACCATGATGACGGACGGGGTAAAACACTTTAATAAAAATACAGAAGTAGCTGTAAAAGACATCGTAGAGCTTCTTGCCGAAGCTGACGATTTGTAGAGAACAGCATTTAAAAATACAAATAAAAACTCAGGCTTTTGTCTGGGTTTTTTATGTATTACAAAGTCAGGAATATTTCTTAATTTTATACTTTAATTTAATACGATGCGGAATCACCGTTAGCAAGATTTTCCGATCCGAAAGGGACGTGAAAACTGGTGGTTTGTAACAAAAATAAATGTTTGGATATGAAAATCGAAGAATCTAATATTGTAGAAACCAACGACTACAGAGTTATTATATACCCGGCTTCAAGGCCTTTTGAAACAAAAGAAGCAAAGGCTATCACCGAGAAATTATTCGATTTCCTGGCTACATGGGCTGCGCACGGGAAACCCCCTTTCTTCTTCTTTTAAAATCGAAAAGAACCAGTTTATCATAGTATGTGTAGACGAGGAAAAGGAAATGGCTTCAGGATGTAGTATAGATGCATTAGGGAAAATAATGAGAGAAATTGATGAAGAGTACCAGTTGGGACTTTTCGACAGGATGAAGGCAAGTTTTATCGAAAACGGAGAAATAAAAACATTAAAGCTTCAGGATTTCAAAAATAAATTGCGAAACGGAGAACTGGCACAAGATATCCAGGTTTTTGACTTTTCTAAAAATACCTATCTTGACTTTCTAAGCCATTTTGTATTGCCTCTGGAAAAAAGCTGGGCAGCTTCTATAAAATAAGTAGATAAGCTTATTTTGCTTATAAATCATAAAGTGGAAACGTGTTTTCCACTTTTTTGTTTTAATGTATATTTGCATACATCTCAGAAAAACTAATGCTTAAGGTACTATTTTTGACGACTTCCCATAGCTATAAAGATGATAGAATTTTTTATCATCAGGCAAGAGAACTTAGCAGGCAGGGATATGAAGTCAGGATTTGTAGTTTGTGCTCAGATTATCAGGGTGTTATTGATGGGGTTTCAATAGAAGCTTATTCCGTTTTACAAGAAAGTATTGCAATAAAAAAGCAGGTTTTTCAGAGGGTCTGTGATGCCTTTCAACCTGATTGTATAATCTGTTCTGAACCTTTGGCGGTCATTGCTGTGAAAAAGTTTGTCAAGGAACACAAGGTAAGTTGCCTCTATGACGTTACAGAATGGTATCCTGCAATGTCAATGCTTGTAGGCTATCGCTTTCCCCTCAATATTTTTCATGCGGTAAAATTCTTTCTCATTAACCTTTATGCCGGATTCTTAAGCACCCATTTTATTTTTGGGGAACAGACAAAAAAGTTCCCTCTGGCCTGGTTTTTTTGGTTTAAAAAGCACATCATTCTTCCGTATTATCCTGACCCGACTTATACCAGTGAAAATATCAAAAAACTTGAACCCGGTATGATTACCCTGTGCTATACCGGCCATATTTCAAAAGATAAAGGAATTGGAAACTTTTTTAACGCCGTTGCTCAAGTACGCCGACAACTGCCGTCATTGAAAATCAAGGTTTTAATAATCGGAGGGACACGTCAACAAAGTGATGAAGACTATTTTGCAGGATTACTGAACGAATACAATTTTGATGGTGTTGAAGTGAGGAAACCAACTTCTTTTGAACATTTTACCGAAGCATTTAGTGACGCTGATCTTTGTTTTGATCTCCGGGAGTTTAACTTTGAGAATCATCATTCGTTACCTATAAAACTGTTTTATTTTATGGCAGCGGGGAAGCCGGTGATCTATTCAAACCTAAAGGGAATACGGAAACATATGGGTAAACTTTCCTTTGGGTATCTGGTAGATCCGGGAAATGAAAAAATAATTTCAGATATTATCATAAAATATGTTAAAAATCCTCACCTTTACGAAACACATGCATTGAATGCAAAAAAGGATTTTAGAGAAAAATATAACTGGAAAATAATCAATCATTCTTTTCTTGATTTTGTGAAAAGAGCTATTGATCAATAATTGCCATGCAGCTTACCATCATTAAAACTTTCATTTCACGCTTCCTGATCTTGTTTCTAAGTTTCGGACTGGTGATTTTTTCTACCAATATGTGGGGAAGTGAAGGGAAAGGTACCATTTCTATTGTGATTGCCAATGCTGCTGCGGTAAGCTTTTTCAGCAGTATTTTCTCAGGAAGCAGTACATCTTATTTTGCTTCAAGGTTTAAGGTGGAAAAAATTCTGCTGTATGCTTATCTGTGGTCTTTATTTATTGGTCTTTTCGTTCCGTTTTTATTTAGTTTTACCTCTATTCAGAGCGAATATCTGATGTATCTTATAGGAATTTCAGTATTCTCCTCTTTACTGTCAACCAATATCGGTCTGTTTATAGGCACTCAGAATATCAGGAAGTTCAATACTTACACTGTGTTACAGCAATTGGTACACGTTGTTTTTATCATGCTGTTAGTATATGGATTTGGATACAAGGATGTATCCGTATATTTTATGGCACAGATCGGTTGCCTGGTTCTTTTATTTGTAACAAGTTTTTTTCAGATCATCAGAAAATGTAAACTCTCTGAAGTCTCATTTTCAAAAGTAGTGTCCAGAAATATGTTTGAATATGGCTGGAAAACCCAGTTGAGTGCTTTCGTACAGTTTTTAAATTACAGGTTGTCATTTTATTTTTTAGAATATTTTGAAGGAATTGCCAGTGTAGGTGTTTTTTCAATCGGAGTGACCTTTTCAGAGGCCATCTGGACCATTACCAGAAGTATTGCAGTGGTTTTATATTCAGATGTGGTCAACAGTAAAAGCAGGGAAGAATCCATTGCTAAAACTAAAGGTTCTCTAAAACTGACATTTACTTTGATGCTTGTTTTTGTGGCAGGTGTTATTATAGTTCCTTCAGAAGTGTATCTGTTCATCTTCGGGAAAGAATTCCGGGATACAAAAGAGATTATTTTCTTTTTGACGCCGGGCATTTTAGGTATTGCTGTAAGTGATATGGTGGGGCATTACTTTTCAGGAATCAGAGAGTTAAAAATCCTGAATATCAAATCCATTGTAGGTTTGGTCGTAACGGTAGTTTTCTCTTTCATTGCCATACCAAGGTGGGGAATTCTTGGAGCCTGCTTTGCTACTACCTCCTCTTATCTGGTTTCCTCATTTGTTTTATTCAGAAAATTTTACCATTCTACACCCTTTCGATGGAGAGATTATATGATTTCAAGAAAGGAAATAATGCTTTTGAAGAATAAACTTTTGAAGAAATAAACATTCGTAAAGGTTACACATAAAGACATTTCCTTATTTTTACATTCTTATAAGCTTTTATTATGTGCGGAATCTGCGGCTATTATTCATTCTATCAAAATATTTCTTCTGAAAATATTCTGGAGATGAATCAGGCAATTCAACATCGCGGTCCTGACGATGAAGGATTCTGGATCTGTAAAAACGGCCTTGGAAAATCTTTTTCCGGAGAAGATTCTACATCCGGAATTAAAAGACAATTTCCGATCCTTGGTGAAGAAATGTCTGATCTTGCTCTGGGTTTCAGAAGACTGTCTATTGTGGACCTTTCTGAAAAGGGTCACCAACCGATGCTTTCAGACGATGAACAAATCATTATTACCTTTAACGGGGAGATTTATAATTTTAAAAAGCTAAGGGAAGAGCTTGAAATTTTAGGATATTCTTTTAAAAGTACGTCCGACACCGAGGTTCTCATCAAAGCTTATCAGGAATGGGGAACTGAAATGCTGATAAAGCTCGACGGAATGTTTGCGCTATGTATCACAGACCTTATCCGTAAAAAGCTGGTTCTGGCCCGGGACAGGGTAGGAATGAAACCCCTTTTCTATCATCAGGGTGAGCACGGATTAGTATGGGCTTCAGAAATAAAGGCCATTGTAAAACATGAATTTGTAAGGGCGGAAATCAACTGGAACGGAGTATATACCAATTTCCTTTTTCAGACTACTTTAGCCCCGGAAACCTGTTTTCAACATATATTTTCATTGGAACCTGGAGCTTTCATGACTGTTGATTTAAATGATAGAACCTTCACTACGGAAAAGTTCTGGAGTTTACCGCTGAAAGTTAATAAAAGTATCACAGAGGAAGAAGCGATAAAAAAAGTCGACACATTATTATCAGAAAGTATTTCGGAACAGCTGTATGCAGATGTACCGGTTACCGTTATGATGAGTGGAGGAATAGATTCAACGTTAATTGCTTCAAAATCAAAACCTTTTAACGAAGATATTACTGCATACACCATTTCATACCAGTTTTCTGAAGAAGAAGTTAAGAATGCCTCATTGGCAGCAAAGCATTTTGAGCTTATTCATCATGTAGAAAAAGTAAGTGACAAAGAAATACTGGAGCAGCTTAAAGAAAATATCCAGCATTTTGAAGAGCCCTACAGTAGTCTTGAAGTACTGATGAATGCTGCAAAATATGCCCATGAAAATGGATGTAAGGTCGTATTGAGCGGAAACGGCGCAGATGAACTTTTCGGAGGCTACTCCCACACATTGAAGTTTAACAGATGGCTTATGATGAAAAATTTTAATTTTATCAGTCCATTGATTGTTACGAAAGGAAAATTTTCCGGAAGGGTTAAAAATTATTTTTCCCAGAATTGTATGTTCGATTTTTTCCGTCAGAGTCAAAACGGAATGAGACCGGCAGAGGCAAAGCATATTTTTCGTCCGGAAATTTATAAAGGTATAACGACCAATCTTTGCCGTTATCATTTATCAGAATCAAATAATTATTCAGGATATTTTGAATATGATATGAAATATTCTTTATCCTCACACCATGTTTTCCGTGATGATCTGAGCGCTATGAAGTATGGGGTTGAATTTCGCTATCCGTACTTAAGTAACAGTTTAATTGATTATGTGGCTTCATTACCCGAAAACATACGGTTTACCGGGAAACAGAATAAGCCTTTACTGCGGAAAACTGCGAAAAAGTATCTTCCGGAAGAAATACTGAATATGTCCAAAAGAGGTTTCTCTTTTCCCCTCCATCATTATCTTAAAAATGATCAATCAGTCAGGGATTTTGCATCAGAAAATCTTGAACGTCTTAAGAAGAGAAATTTTTTTAATCCGGATGTCATTGATGAATGGTGGTATAATCTCAAAGACGATTATGATTTTGTAAAAATCTGGCAGCTGGTTACTTTTGAGCTTTGGTATCAGAAATATTTTGAAAAATAAAGCAGCAGTCTAAAGATTAATATTTTACCTTTGTAATTATGATGAAATATTTTGTAGGTATACTTGTTGCGATCTTTGCACTTGTAAGTTGTAAAAGTGATGATGATTCTCTGCAGAGAATAGATCAGGTACTTAATATCTATATGAAAAACGCTGCCGGACAGGATCTTCTGAATCAAAAAAAGCCGGGATCCTATACCGGATATGCTGTCAATGATATTTTTGGAACCAGAGATATTTCTCCGGTAACAATTCCGCTACGGATGACCGCGGATTCTTTGTTTTATATGGAATATCTGGCAGGAGCGAAAAGAAGAAGAATGGATTCTATAAGCCCTGATAATCCGGGAACAGGCAATTCATACTTTTCCAGAATGCAGATTACCTTTACAAAAAGTACGAATGTAAATGATAACGTTACAGGAATACTGGAAGTTCAATATCGTAATACGCCCACACTGTTCCAGGTTTCCAAGGTATTATACGACGGAACAGAAATATTTTCTAAAAATGCTGATGCCCCAACTTCAATAAATACCTTTACTATCACAAAATAATTTTAAATTTGTACAATTGTTAGCTTATTTTAAGCTAAACATCTAATATTTAACATCTAAATAAAATGTTACAAGTCAATTTTTTACGCGACAATAAGGAACGCGTTTTAGAAGGTCTTAAAAAAGACAATTCAAGAATCTTGAGTTGGTAGACGAGGCTATCGCTGCTGACGATGAAAGAAAAAGAATCCAGTTTGAATTAGATTCCCAGCTTTCCGAGATCAACAAAATCTCCAAAGAAATCGGACTTTTGATGAAGGAAGGAAAGAAAGAAGAAGCGGAATCGGCAAAATCTAAAACAGCACAATATAAAGAGTCGAGTTCAGAATTGAAATCTCAGTTGGAGGTAAAAGAAACTGCTTTGCTTGATATTCTGTATCAGCTTCCTAATATTCCTAATGAATTGGTAAAAAGCGGTGCTTCAGCTGATGACAATGAAATCATTTTCCAGTCTCATACCGTAGAAGGGCTTGGTGAAGGAGCAATTCCTCACTGGGAACTGGCAAAAAAGTACAACCTTATCGATTTTGAATTAGGGGTAAAAATTGCAGGAGCCGGTTTCCCTGTTTACTTGGGGAAAGGAGCAAGATTACAAAGAGCCTTGGTGCAGTATTTCCTTGATAAAAATGTTGATAAAGGGTATACAGAAGTAAATCCTCCTCACGTTGTGAATGAGGCATCCGGATTTGGTACCGGTCAATTGCCTGACAAAGAAGGTCAGATGTATTATATCAACGAAGATAAATTATACCTGATCCCTACTGCAGAAGTTCCTGTAACCAACCTTTACCGTGATGTTTTGCTGGATGAAAAAGACCTTCCTATTAAAAATACGGCATTCTCTCAGTGTTACAGAAGGGAAGCGGGAAGCTACGGTGCCCACGTAAGAGGATTAAACCGTCTTCATCAGTTTGAAAAGGTAGAAATTGTAAGGATCGAAAAACCGGAAAATTCTTATGCTGTTCTGGAAGAAATGGTAGAGCATATCAAAGAAATTCTTACAGATCTTGAACTTCCCTTCAGAGTATTGAGACTTTGTGGCGGAGATACAGGTTTTGCATCAGCAATGACTTATGATTTTGAAGTATGGAGTGCTGCTCAGGAAATGTGGCTGGAAGTAAGTTCTGTTTCCAATTTTGAAACTTTCCAGGCCAACAGGCTGAAGTGCCGTTACAAAGCTGATGGGAAATCTCAGCTGGTTCATACCTTGAACGGTTCTGCCATGGCATTACCGAGAATCATGGCTGCATTGCTTGAAAACAATCAGACGGAGGAAGGAATTAAGCTTCCAAAGAAAATTGCAGAATATGCAAGATTTGACGTGATCAACTAAACAGAATCAACGATTTAAAATAAGTAAAAACCTCTTATCTTCTGATAGGAGGTTTTATTGTATTCCGTTATGATGATCATTTAAAGTGTATCTCGCGATATTAAAATAGTGAAGCAAGGTTTAGTGGCAGTTTGTAGAGGTATGATCGTGGCCTTCAATGTGGCAGTTGGCTCCATTATGATCCTTGGAGATGGTCATAGCTTCTGCTTTCGGAGAAACGTAAGGAATCCCTAGTTCCAGGCCCCGGAGAATAAACAGTCCTCCCAGGATAATCATGATCACAGGAACTGCTTTTAAAATCTTGATTCTAAAAGCCTGATTCATGAGGTTTCCGACCAAAACAACAGCAAACATGAACGGAAGGGTTCCTAACCCAAATAAAGCCATATATAGAGCTCCCTGCCATATTCCTCCGCTCGCAAGGCTGGCAGTAAGTGCCATATAAACCATACCACATGGAAGAAATCCGTTCAGAATACCTGTCGAGAATCTTGAACGGTAATCTGCTTTTTGAAGTAATCTGCCTAAATTTGATTTTACTGAATATAAAAATTTAGAAAGAAAAGGAATTTTTGAAGCAAAATCTTTTCCTCCAAATGAAAATACCGCCATAATAATAAGCAGAACACCTGCAGTAATGGTCAGGTATTTTTGAAATCCTGCCATTTCAAATCCCTGTCCGATGATACCCAACAATGCACCTAGCAAAGAATAGGTAAAAATTCTTCCCAATTGATAGGTCAGGTTCTGAAGGTAGAAATTGGCCGCCTGTTTCTTGGTCAATCCCATCGATAAAGCAATAGGACCACACATTCCGATACAGTGAAAACCGGAAGCGAAGCCCAAGGCAATAGCCGATACCACAAGTCCTATTTCCATATCACATCATAGTCTATTCTGTATTCTGTTTTATCTTTTGTCCAGTTCAGTCTCAAAGTATAATTTCCCATTTTTAATACCTGTGCGGGAATGGTAAAAGACTGCTGTGCATCAAGCTGTACAGATTTTTTGATATCTAAATTCTGGTCGTCGGTTCTGTTTAAAACAAATTTTACCGTAGTATTTGAGTTATTATATTCTTTTGGAAAAGTGATTTTAATTCCGTTCGTATTCTGGCTGTACACAGGTTTTTCCTGAAGGTCATCTGCTCTTTTTTTAGCATCAATGACATCCTGGTACTTCAGTTCTTCCTCATAATAGTTATCAGTTACCATTTCAGAGTTTTTCTGCCCGTTTGGGAAAAGAAACATCATTGAAAGTATAAAAACTATAAATGCAAATAATGCAAGTACAACACCGTGTCCCCAACTAAAGTTCTTCATCTTTTTTAATTAAAATTGTAATTTGAATGGTCCTTCAAAATAAGTTTGATATGAATCGATCAGTTTACCTTTCATGTCGTAAACGCCGATGGTAATGTTTTGTTTAGAAAGCTTCATTTCCTCTTCAGGGAAACTGATATTGATTGTCCCTTTAGAGATTTTGTCGCGGTCTACCTGTATTTTACTTGAAGCACTATAGGTGATTTCTCCATGCTCCGGAGCAATTACTTTTATGGTCACAAGTTTTTTATCGTTCGTTTTATTCAGGAACGTATAATTATAGGTATTGATAATTTTCCCTTCTTTCACAAAGAATGTACTTCCTGCAGGTTTAATGAATTTAGCTTCCATTTCGCCACGGCTGTACAGAAGGTATCCCAGGAATCCTACTAACAGGAGTAAGAATACTGCAAAACCTTTCATTCTTCCCGTGAATTTAAAAGGAGTTTGTTTTTCAATTTCATTTTCAGAGGCGTATCGGATCAATCCTTTCGGAAGGCCTACCTTCTCCATTACTTCGTCACAGGCATCAATACAAGCTGTACAGTTGATACATTCCAGCTGTTGCCCGTCTCTGATATCTATTCCTGTAGGACAAACAACCACACACTGGTGACAGTCGATACAATCACCTTTACCGGCTGCTTTTCTGTCTTCTCCTTTTCTCCATTTTGCTCTGTTTTCCCCTCTTTTAAAATCATAGAAAACATTGATGGTATCTTTATCAATCAGTACTCCCTGAAGTCTTCCGTAAGGACAAACCAGGGTACACACCTGCTCTCTGAACCATGCAAATACAAAATAGAATGCAGCAGTAAGAAGAATCATTACGATAAAATTGGTAGGATGGGCAAAAGGCCCTTCAGATACGATTTTAAATACTTCTTCGTACCCCACAATATACATAAACATAAAGTGAGTGATGATCAGTGAGATCACAATGTATACAGACCATTTTAGGGTTCTTTTCCAGATTTTCTCGCTGTTCCACTCCTGTCTGTCCAGCTTCATTTGCTTGTTTCGGTCACCTTCAATCAAATATTCGATTTTACGGAAGATAGATTCCATAAAAATTGTCTGAGGGCATATCCACCCGCAGAAAATTCTTCCGAATGCAATCGTAAAAACGATAATAAAAATCAAAGATGCGATAGCACCTAAAGTAAGGATAAAAAAGTCTTGGGGATAGAAAGGTTGTCCGAAGATAAAAAACTCTCTGTCTATTACATTGAACATCAATAATGGGTTACCATTGATCTTGATGAACGGTAATGAAAAATAAATAATTAATAATGCATAGCTTACAAGATTTCTGTAGTTGGTGTATTTCCCTTTAGGTTTTCTCGGGAATACCCATTTTCTCTTACCGGATTGCTCCATTGTCCCGATAGAATCTCTGTAAGTTTCAGGGTCCAGAACCTGTCCCTGTCCGCCTCGTACTTCTATTTCTTCTATGTCTGACATGTTGTAATATGTTTAAAAAAGAAAAAACATAATTCGTTACTATTTTTAATCTAATAACAAATTATGTTTTTTTCATATGTTTCTAATTTTTCTAAATTATTCTTTTTCCCAATGCGCTTCAGTTCCCTGAGGAGCAGCTCCTCCCTGTGCCTGAGTTACCGGTGGAAGTTCCTGGTTGATGTGATATACATAAGCTGCAATCTTTTCAATTTCAGCTCCTGAAACTTCTCCGTTTTTACCGAATGCTCTCATCGCAGGGTTGGTAGGAGAACCATTCCAGTCCATGTGGAATACGTTTTTAAATAACGTCTTCTCAGGCTGGTTGATCCAATAGTTGTCCGTAAGGTTTGGACCGATACCTCCACTACCGTCTTCTTTGTGACAAGATGCACAGTTTGTTTTGAATAATTCTTTACCATCTGCGATATTGTCAGCTGAATATTTAGCCGTTTCAATGGTTACAGGAGGCTGGGTTGCTTCATACGCTGCAATACTTGCCAATTGCTCTTTATACTCTTTTTCATATTCGCTTAACGGGTGAGCGAAATCTGTAAATGTATAGGCCGCAATATATACAATACAAAAAGCAGTCCCAAAATAGAATAAACCTACCCACCATTTTGGTAATTGGTTATCCAATTCCATGATTCCGTCGAAACCGTGGTCGATAAGGATATCTTTTTCCTCAGTTTCAGATTGCTTTTTGAATGCAGCAGCATACATTCTTTTGAAGAAAGGAACTTTCTTCTCAGCTAAATAAGCCGCTTTTTCTTCCGGAGATAATTTTTTGAATTTGTTGTTTTCAATTAAATCTCCAATAGCACTGTGAATGTAAGCCAGAATCCCGGCAATCACAACAGTACCCCAGAAGTATGGTGAACCCAAGAATGCGTAGCTCTGTACAAACAGATAATAAAAAACTATTAAAAGTCCGATTATTATTAAGATGTTTATAACAACAGGTGTTCTTTGTTTCATAAAAATAGTTTAATTTTTTAAATTAAAATCATCATCCTCATCATCCCCAAGTGGAGCCTCTTCTTCTTCTTTGTAATATTTTTTAGGCTTGCTAAAAACGTATATAATCAAAGCTACGAAGAACAGCATAAAGAAAATCAGAGCCAGCGTCTGGTAGAAACCAGCATTTTCTGTATTGGATAATATATCTTTAAAATTCTGAGGAATCATATGATGAACCTTTTAATGTTTTAGTTATTACTTGCTGTTTTGATTTCAGTTGTCTTGATATCTGTTCCTAATCTTTGAAGGTAAGAAATAAGAGCAATAATTTCTTTTTTCTCTAATTCTCCCTGAGGTCTCTTAGCATAAGCCTCTTTCAGGTCATTAGCTTCGGAGAAGATATCTTTAACAATTTTTGCCGATTGGTTGTTTGCCCATTTGTCTGCAGAATCGATTTCAGCTTTTGTGTAAGGTACATCAAATGTATTCTTCATTAGCTTCATCTTGTCTACCATTTTAGATCTGTCTAAGTTAGTAGCAATTAACCAAGGATAACGAGGCATAATTGAACCTGCAGAAGTAGATCTTGGGTTGTACATGTGCTTGTAGTGCCAAGAACTTGGGTTTTTACCTCCTTCCCTGTGCAAATCCGGACCTGTTCTCTTAGATCCCCATAAGAATGGTCTGTCGTAAACAAATTCTCCGGCTTTAGAGTATTGTCCGTTTTTACCGTTAAATCTCGTAATCTCATCTCTGAATGGTCTGATCATCTGAGAGTGACAAGCATTACATCCTTCACGGATATAAATATCTCTACCTTCAAGCTCAAGCGGTGAATAAGGTTTTACCGCAGAAATAGTAGGTACGCTTTTCTTAAGAGTAAGGGTAGGAATAATCTCTACCATACTTCCTATTGAAATAGTAAATAATGATAATACGGTTAAAAGTAAAGGCATTCTTTCCAACCAAAGGTGGAATCCTTCTCCTTCTTTACGTTTGTTACCGATATTTGCCAATGCTGGTGCTTCAGCAGGAACTTCTTTCTGGAATGATCCTTTTCTTACCGTTGCAATAACGTTTACAATCATTAGGATCGCTCCCGAAATGTAGAATAAACCTCCTACAAATCTCATTTTAAAGTAAGGAATAATAGCCGTTACAGTATCCAACCAGTTTTTCCATAATAATGTTCCGTCCGGGTTGAATTGCTTCCACATTAATCCTTGTGTGAATCCTGAAATATACATTGGTACTGCATAGAAAATGATTCCTAATGTTCCTAACCAGAAATGCCAGTTAGCTAATTTTACAGACCAAAGTTTTGTTCTCCACATAATTGGTACCAAATAATAGATAACCCCGAATGCCATGAAACCATTCCATCCAAGAGCTCCCAAGTGTACGTGACCGATAACCCAGTCTGTAAAGTGACCAATTTTGTTGATGTTTTTAGTTGCCAATAGAGGTCCTTCAAACGTTGCCATACCATAACAAGTAACAGCTACTACAAAGAACTTAAGGATAGGATTTTCTCTTACTTTATCCCAAGCTCCTCTTAACGTAAGAAGACCATTTAACATACCTCCCCAAGATGGTGCAATAAGCATAATAGAGAAACCTGTTCCTACTGCCTGAGCCCATGCCGGAAGTGCTGTATACTGAAGGTGGTGAGGACCAGCCCAGATATATACGAAGATCAGTGACCAAAAGTGAATAATAGACAGTTTATAGGAAAATACCGGTCTGTCTGCAGCTTTTGGTAAGAAATAATACATTAAACCCAGAACCGGAGTTGTCAAAACAAATGCTACTGCATTATGACCATACCACCATTGTACAATAGCGTCTTTAGCTCCTGCGTATGCAGAATAAGATTTCCAGCCTGAGAATGATAATGGAACCTCAAGGTTGTTGAAGATGTGAAGCATTGCTACTGCAACCCAAGTACCTAAATAGAACCAGATGGCTACATAAAGGTGTCTTACTCTTCTCTTCGAAATAGTCAGAATCATATTGGCACCGAAAATGATCCAAGAGAATGCAATCAGAATATCAATTGGCCATTCGTGCTCAGCATATTCTTTTGAAGTATTAATCCCCATAAAGAATGTAATGAACGTCGCAACGATCATAAACTGCCAAGTCCAGAAATGAATCCAGGATAATGTATCACTGTACATTCTTGTCTTTAATAATCTCTGCGTAGAGTAATATACCCCAACGTAAACAATGTTACATACGAACGCGAAAATTACGGTATTGGTGTGCAACATTCTGATTCTACCAAAACCAAATGCACCATGAGTGTTTATTAAACCTTGAATATTACCGGATGATAAACTTCTGATGGTTGTATCATCTGTCCCGAAAAAGAACTCAGGTAATTCAGGGTAGAAAAGCATTAATGCCGCCGTAAGCCCAAACGTAAATCCTATGAAACCAAAGATAATGGTTGCATAGAGGAACGCACGGACAATACTGTTGTCATAACTAAACTTTTGTGTTTCCATATCAACTATTCACTATTTTTCTCAATTTTTATTATTTTCTCCTATTTCTTTCTCGTCTTTATCCTTGTCGCCAGTTTCATCTTTTTCTTTGACTTCATCATCGAAAAGAATCCTGACAGCCGGAGATTCATCATCTTCAAACTGCCCTTTCTTGGCATACACTATAAATACGACCAGGAAGATCGCAGCTAAAGAAACACTGCAGACGATCATTAAATATAGAATATCCATCAGACAACAAAATTAACCTATTTTCGGGGTTCAAATTTAGTGAAAAATAATGACATTCATCACGAAATGCCGATTTCAGCTAATTTAAAATCAGTCTAAATAACAGCGTTTACGCCTGTTTTTTGAAGTATTTCCGACCTAATATCCACGTCGAAATTGTGGTAAATGTCACCACCGTGATGGAACTGATTGGCATGATGATTGCCGCAAAAAGCGGATGCATATGGCCTGTAACTGCGTAACTTAAACCAACAATATTGTAAAGGAAACTGATTATAAATGTCATTTTCACAATTGTTATTGAACCCTTACAAACATTCAGGTAATTGTCCAGAGTCACTACCTTTTCTCCGTTCATAATCACATCCGAAGAGGGCGTAAAACTATTGGTGTCATCAGCAATGGCTATCCCGACATTACTTTGTTTTAGTGCCCCTGCATCATTTAGTCCGTCACCGAGCATCGCTACTTTCATGTGCTGATCCTGAAGTCCTTTGATGTAGTTCAGTTTGTCTTCCGGGCTTTGATTGAAGGCCATTCCTTTGTAATTCGGAATAAGTTCTTTCAATTGGTTTTCTTCCGATGAATTATCACCACTCAGGATGAATATTCTGTAGTGGGTAAGTTTATTGAACAGATCTTTTAGTTTCGGACGGTATTCATTTTTGAAGATGAATTTACCTAAAAACTGATCATTTTTACTGATGTATACTGCCGTTTCCAGATTTTTGGGTTCCTGATTGTTGTATCGGGCCGATCCTATTTTATAAAGATTTCCTCTTACATTAGCTTCATACCCTTTTCCTGAAATTTCCACAAAGTTTTCAACCGGGAAATAGTCGTCTTTCACCTCAATAAATTCATATAAAGATTTTGACAGAGGGTGGTTAGAGTTCTTTAATAACGTTTTGATGTTCAGTGCATCGAACTCACTGATTTCAGTACCTTCATATTTGATATTCGACTTCTTTCTGTGAGTAATTGTTCCTGTTTTATCAAAAACGATGGTGTCTAGTTTTGCAATTTTTTCAATAGTCAACGTATCTTTCACGTAGAATTTGTTTCTACCCAGGATTCTCATAATGTGCCCAAAAGTGAATGGAGCAGACAGCGCAAGTGCACAAGGGCAGGCAATGATCAAAATAGCTGAAATGACCTGAAACATTTTCTCAAGATCGATAAATGCCCAATAAATTCCCGAAATTAACGCAATCCCTAAAATAATGAATGTGAAATATTTGCTGACATTATTCGTAAGCGTATCAAGACCGGTTTCATGTTTCTTAAAGGCTTCTTTATTCCAGAGCTGGGTAAGGTAGCTCTGGTCGACATTTTTTATAACTTCCAGTTCAAGAGATGACCCGATCTGTTTCCCTCCGGCAAAAATTTTATCTCCGGGTTGTTTGCTGATGCTTTCACTTTCTCCGGTAATGAAGCTGTTGTCTATATTCCCTTCTCCGTTGATCAGAATGGCGTCTACAGGGATGATTTCCTGGTTTCTAACTAAAATCCGGTCACCCACTTTTACTTCAGAAAGAAGGATGTTTTCCTGGTGTCCCTCAAAGTCTACTTTAGTTACGGCAATAGGATAAAAGGATTTATAATCCCTGTCATACGAAAGGGCACTGTAGGTTCTTTTCTGGAAAAGTTTTCCCATCAGCATAAAGAACAAAAGACCACAAAGTGTATCAAAATATCCGGGGCCATAACCTGTTGCCACTTCATAGATACTTCTTCCGAAAAGAACAAATATTCCCAGTACGATAGGAACATCAATATTGACGATTTTATTTTTCAGACCATACCATGCAGATTTGTAATAATCTGACGCGGAATAAAAGACAACCGGGCATGCAAGTAAAAACATCAGCACTCTGAAAAGCCCTTTGTAATGTTCCATCCAGTAGTCTTCACCTCCTACGTATTCCGGAAAAGCCAGGAACATTCCGTTTCCGAACGCAAAACCGGCAATGGCAAACTTAACAAGAAGTGATTTGTCGAGATGATCAACATTCTTTTCAGCGGTCTCAAGACTGATCACAGGCTTGTATCCTAAATTGGTCAGAAAATTAGCGAGTTCGCTTAATTTCAGTTCGTTATGGTTGAATGAGATCTGCAGGGTCTTCCTTGTGAAGTTGACCTGCGAGTATTTAATATGCTTGTTTAATGTGTGAAGGCTTTCCAGCAGCCATATACAGGAAGAACAGTGAATTACGGGAATTTTGAAGGTAACCAGACTGGTTTTCCCTTCAGAGAAATCAGTAACCTTTGCGAAGATTTCGGGGGTGTCCAGGTAATCAAATTGGGTAGAATTTTCATCATTCGGACGAATTCCTGCCCCTTTATTAAGTTCGTAGAAATTACTTAAATTATTCGTATTCAGAATTTCATAGACAGACTTACATCCGTTACAACAGAAAGTCTTTTCATCAAACAAAATTCTCTCTTTTTCTATACCTTGACCACAATGAAAACAGTTCTCGCTCACCACCCTAATATATTGAACTACAAAATTATAACAATTTTTTTTGTTTATCGATTTAAAAAGTTCTATTTTTGTGATAAATATCATATAAAATGCCGCAGGAACAACAGATAGCAATTGAAGAGAGGTTCGCCAAAGTTTTTAATGATAAATCATTTAAGGAAAGACTTTCTAGCGCAGATTTTGAAAAATATATTAACGGTAAAAAAAGATTGAGTTTTCAGAAACACGATACTATTTTTGAGGATGGAGAAACTCCCAAAGGAGTCTATGTTCTTGAAAAAGGAGCCGCTAAATTATCCAAGTCGGGAGCATTCGGGAAAGATCAGATTTTAAGATTTATCAAAGAAGGGGACATTATCGGCTATCGTTCTTTGCTTTGCGGGGAAAATTTCCAGGCCAAAGCAGAAGCAATGACAGATATCGAATGTGTCTTTTTACCAGCAGATATTTTCATGTATCTTTTGGAGGTAGACCCACAGTTGTCTTTCGTAATGCTTCAGAAAATTTCTTACGAATTAGGAGAATCTTCCAATACCATTACCTTCCTTGCCCAAAAGACGGTGAGGGAAAGGCTTGCCGAGATCTTACTGCTGTTGGAGCAGAAACTTGGCGTAGATCCTGAAGGATTTATCAAAATCTCATTGACAAGGGAAGAAATTGCCAATATCATTGGTACGGCCACAGAAAGCGCCATCCGTCTGATATCCGAATTCAAACAGGACAGTCTGATTGAAGTGGATGGACGAAATATTAAAATTCTCAACCACGATAAGCTTATGAAACTCGGTCATGTAGTTTTATAAGTTTAAAATACAAATTCTATGGGAGTTGGAGTAAACTTTGAAAAATATCAAAAGATAGAAAGAAAAGGTACTCCAACTTCTGTATTTTTTGACTGTACCAAAGTCACAAATCCAATATAGGCACTCACGAAACCCGTGAAGTAAGAGTATAATTATAATGAAAATAGTTTCTATATATCATGCTTACTGTTTTATTGTTCGTATCTTGCACACCACAAATTCTGATTTTTTAAGTTTATAATTATAAAAAATATTCTTCAAGGGAATACTATAATATAGATTTCTAACATAGTAAATAAAACGTAAAAAGATAAATTATGTCTGTTCACTCTGAAATTAAAAAAGTTACGACTGAAACCTTGCGTAAAATGAAATTCGACAAGGAAAAGATAACAATGCTTACGGCCTATGACTTTACCACTGCAAAGATGGTAGACGCAGGCGGAGTAGATGCTATTTTGATTGGAGACTCTGCAGCGAATGTAATGGCTGGTTTTGAAACTACATTGCCTATTACGCTGGATCAAATGATCTATCACGCTCAAAGTGTGGTAAGAGGAACCGACAGGGCACTGGTGATTGCAGATTTACCTTTCGGAACGTATCAGAGTAATCCTGAAAAAGCACTGGAATCTGCCGTAAGAATGATGAAAGAAGGAGGAGCTCATGCGGTAAAAATTGAAGGGGGAAAAGAAATTTCAAAATCAATAAAAAAAATCATCAATGCCGGAATTCCGGTAATGGGACATTTGGGGCTAACTCCACAATCTATCTATAAATTCGGAACTTATAAAGTAAGAGCAAAAGAAGAAGCTGAAGCTGAAAAACTGATTGCCGATGCACAGCTTTTAGAAGAATTAGGATGTTTTTCAGTTGTATTGGAAAAAATTCCTGCTGATTTAGCTAAAAAAGTTACAGAAAGTATTTCCATTCCAACCATTGGAATCGGGGCCGGAGCAGATTGTGACGGGCAGGTTTTGGTATATCATGACATGGTAGGAATGAACAAAGGCTTTAGTCCGAAATTTTTAAGAAGATACCTTGATCTTTACACAGAAATCACCGGAGCTGTAGCTCAATACGTAAAAGACGTGAAAAGTGTAGAGTTTCCAAACGAAAACGAAAGTTATTAATTAATGCAAAATCAACAACAATCTATCCAGGGAATTTTATCCATTGCAGCATTGATTTGTCTTGCTGTGGGGTGGTTCAATTTATTTTCCCCTGAAATCAATCACTTACTTTCCAGAAAAGTTTTTTATGTGCTGATCGGAGCAAGTTTCTTTATTC
The DNA here is from genome assembly GCA_016025055.1 of Chryseobacterium indologenes. Classification (NCBI taxonomy): domain Bacteria; kingdom Pseudomonadati; phylum Bacteroidota; class Flavobacteriia; order Flavobacteriales; family Weeksellaceae; genus Chryseobacterium; species Chryseobacterium indologenes. The sequence continues at coordinate 1,377,283 of CP065590.1, read as the reverse complement.
AGGCTCCATTACTTACCAATAAGAACTTTGTGTATGCCATGTATGCCGCCGCTGCAGTATGCGTGGTGGGAGCATTTATTCCGGAAAATTCAAACCTTTCAGCTATTAAAACCATTGGTCTTCTGGGAGGTATTATCCTTTCATTATCAAACAGAAGAAGATAGAATCTATCATGAAGGAGCAGATTGTATATGAAGACAACCATCTTCTGGTGGTGAACAAAAAAGTCGGACAGCTTGTACAAGGCGATAAAACCGGCGATGAGTCACTATTGGAATCTATCAAGAATTTTATCAAAATAAGAGATGCTAAGCCGGGAAATGTTTTTCTCGGCTTGGTTCATCGGATAGACCGTCCCACATCGGGGTTAGTGATCTATGCAAAAACTTCCAAGGCACTTTCACGACTTACTCAGATGGTAAAAAATCGTGAGGTCAAAAAAACATATTGGGCCGTAGTGGCGAAAGAAATGATTCCTCAAAGTCAAAGGCTCGTACATTATCTGAAGAAAAATGAAAAGAATAATAAAGCTATTGTTTTTCCGAAAGCTACTGAAGGAGCCAAAGAAGCCATTTTAACGTATCATGTCATCAAAACATTAGACAATTACCTGCTTCTGGAAATTGATCTTGAAACAGGAAGACATCATCAGATCAGAGCTCAGTTATCTAAATCAGGAGTTCCGATTAAAGGGGATTTGAAATACGGATCTCCACGTTCCAATCCGGATGGAGGAATTAACCTGCATGCCAGAAAACTGGAGTTCATTCATCCTGTTACCAAAGAAAAAATTGAGATTATTGCTCCGGTTCCACAGAATGATGCGGTCTGGAGAGCTTGTGAAGAATAATTTAAATAAGATCTGTTTCGTATACATATTGGGCTTAATCATTGCCTGAAGCTGGAAGTAATAAAGGAACAGAAGGATTCTTCAACTTCTTTCTTTCGGCCTTTATACTAGTTTTTCTAATCCGAGGCCATCGGGAATCTATAAAATGTTTCACTGTTTTAAAATTCATGCTTCCGTCATCCCCGCTTACAAAAATTTTGCCCATTCTGAAAAAATAACTAACTTCGTCCCATACTTTAGGGGTGTCTGTTATCAACAGACTGAGACTTTACCCTTTGAACCTGATCTGGATCATACCAGCGTAGGGAAAAGTAGGTGACTTTTGCTGTACATTCTATTGTACAATGATAGCCATTCCTAAAGTGTATTTAAATAATTAGGAATGGAACTTATAATCAACCACACCCGAAAAACATTTGATGCACTTCCTGAGAACCTGGAAGCACTTCTGGCTATGGAACTACCCGGAAAGAAAAAGGGTATTGCCGTAGCGGTAAACAATCGAATTATCCCGCTGTCCGCCTGGGCAGAAACATTTCTCAAAGATCAGGATTCAGTTTTAATCATTACTGCCACTCAGGGCGGTTAATTTCATATTAATACCAAAAAATTATGGCTCACTCCATTACATGTTCGCCATTTCCGAACTCAAAAAAGATCTATGTTGAAGGAAAAATACATCCTATCAATGTCGCAATGCGGGAAATACAGCTTAGCCCTACCAAACTTACCAATGGAGGCTTTGAAGAAAATGCTCCCATCACCATTTATGATACTTCAGGTCCCTATACTGATGAAAATGCAACCATTGATATTCAGAAAGGACTTCCAAGAATCAGGGAACAATGGATCCTCGACAGGGAAGATGTGACGGTTCTTGAAGGAATTACTTCAGAATACGGGAAAGCCCGTCTGGCGGATCCCCGTCTTGATGAATTACGTTTTGCCTATGATCATCAGCCGAAAGTGGCACAAGAAGGAAAAGAATTGACCCAACTTTACTATGCAAAACAGGGAATTATCACTCCTGAAATGGAATATGTCGCGATCAGGGAAAATCAAAGGATAGAACAGCTTGATTCCGTCTCTAAAGAAATGGCCTTTCAACATGCCGGACATAGTTTTGGAGCCAATACTCCTGAAAGTAAGATCACTCCGGAATTTGTAAGAGATGAAATTGCTGCCGGTAGAGCTATTATTCCAAACAATATCAACCACCCGGAGAGTGAGCCGATGATCATCGGAAGAAACTTTTTAGTGAAAATCAATGCAAACATCGGAAACAGTGCGGTATCATCGGGTATTGAAGAAGAAGTAGAAAAGGCAGTATGGGCATGCAGATGGGGAGCAGATACCATTATGGATCTTTCCACGGGAAAAAATATTCATGAAACGAGAGAATGGATCATCAGAAACAGTCCGGTTCCTATTGGGACAGTTCCTATTTATCAGGCATTGGAAAAAGTAAAAGGAGTGCCGGAAGACCTTACATGGGAGATTTTCAGGGATACTTTGATTGAACAGGCTGAACAGGGAGTTTCTTATTTTACGATTCATGCCGGAGTTTTATTAAGATACATTCATCTGACAGCCAACAGGGTAACCGGAATCGTATCAAGAGGAGGGTCCATCATGGCAAAATGGTGCCTGTTTCATCATAAAGAAAGCTTTCTATATACGCATTTCGAAGAGATTTGTGAGATTATGAAAAAGTATGACGTTGCTTTTTCGTTGGGAGACGGTCTTCGTCCGGGTTCTATTGCAGATGCCAATGATGCTGCACAGTTTGCCGAACTGGAAACTTTAGGTGAACTGACAAAAATTGCCTGGAAACATAATGTACAGGTGATGATTGAAGGACCTGGTCACGTTCCGATGCACATGATCAAAGAAAATATGGACAAGCAGCTCAAAGAATGCCACGAGGCGCCTTTTTATACACTTGGACCTTTAACTACAGATATTGCGCCGGGATATGATCATATTACTTCAGGGATCGGTGCTGCCATGATCGGGTGGTTTGGGTGTGCCATGCTTTGCTACGTAACTCCAAAAGAACATTTGGGTCTTCCGAATAAGGATGATGTAAAAATAGGTGTAATTACCTATAAGTTAGCAGCACATGCTGCCGATTTGGCTAAAGGACATCCCGGAGCTCAATACAGGGATAATGCCCTAAGTAAAGCAAGATTTGAATTCAGATGGGAAGATCAGTTCAATCTTTCCCTCGATCCTGAAACCGCAAGAGCTTATCATGATGAAACACTTCCGGCAGAAGGAGCTAAAATTGCCCATTTCTGCTCTATGTGCGGACCCAAATTCTGTTCCATGAAAATTACTCAGGAAATCCGTGAATCTGCAGAAAAAGGAATGCTGGATAAATCTCAGGAATTTATAGAAAAAGGAAAAGAAATCTATATATGATCCTTGTTATCACTCCTGAATTCTCTGTCGTAAACGAAACCGGAATTATTAACGAATTGTTTCGAAAAGGTCTTGATCTCCTGCATATCCGGAAACCGGGAATCAGCAGAGAGAAAATGATCGATTTTATTGAAAAGATAGATCAATCTTTTTATCCTCAATTGGTTCTGCATCAACATTATGAAGTGGGAGAAAATTTCAGGATTTCGAGATTCCATTTCAGGGAAGCAGACCGAAAGGAGGATATACACCGATCTTTTATCAATGGAAATCGTATTTCGACCTCAGTACACAACATCACCACTTTTAATAACCTGGGAAAAGAATGGGAATATGCTTTCATAAGCCCGTTCTTCCCCAGTATATCTAAAAAGGATATGGAGAAGACTCAACAGTGATAGAAGAGGTGAAGAGTAGAGATAACCCCAACGTAAAAATTATTGCTTTAGGCGGAATTCATCATCGTACTATTCAAAGGGCTTTTGAAACCGGAGTGGATGGGATTGCCTTATTAGGATCAGTTTGGCAGGAAGACGATCCTGTAGAAGCATTTTTATCATGCAGAAAAGCAATTTCCGAATAATATCAAACCTTACCTATGGAAAAATTACAATATATATCACAGGGAAATACTGCTCAGGAGCAGGAATTAAACATTCGAAAGGCCCTTGATAACGGGATACAATGGATCCAGGTCCGATGGAAAAGTGGTAACGAAAAAGAATTACTGTCACTTTGTGAAACGTCCAAACACCTTTGTTCTGAATACCAGTCTGTCCTGATCATTAATGATAATGTTCATGTAGCGAAAGAAGCAGATGCAGACGGAGTTCACTTAGGCCTTACAGACGGATCTGTTGAGGAAGCAAGATTATTGCTGGGAAAACATAAAATTATTGGAGGTACAGCCAATACCATCTCAGACGTCATTCAAAGAATAGATGAGTCTTGTGATTATATCGGTCTTGGACCCTTAAGGTTTACTTCTACCAAGGAAAAACTAAGTCCGATCCTTGGCTTCGAAGGCTACAGGCAAGTTGTTGAAAGCCTGAGACAAAGATCAATAGCAGTTCCGAAGATCTTTGCGATTGGTGGCGTAACCCTTGAAGATTTTTTACCACTACAACAGATCGGAATTTATGGAGTCTCAGTTTCAGGGCTGATTACCAGAGAACCTAAGCTGATCAATGAATTTAAAAAAGTAATGATATGAACAATCAAAAATTAATAATAGCAGACCGAACTTTTGAATCCAGACTATTTCTGGGAACCGGAAAATTCGGAAGTCTCAGAGATATGGCAGCATCGGTAACGGCTTCAGAAACCAATATGGTGACGATGGCGTTAAAAAGAATCGATGCACAATCGGCTGAAGATGACTTATTGGACTCATTGAGGGAGACCAACGTACATCTTCTACCAAACACTTCAGGAGCGAGAACAGCAAAAGAAGCGGTATTGGCAGCCCAACTGGCAAGAGAGGCTCTGCAAACAAACTGGGTAAAGCTTGAAATCCATCCGGATCCGAAATACTTGCTGCCGGATCCTATTGAAACATTATATGCAACCGAAGAACTTGCCAGATTAGGATTTATTGTAATGCCTTACATTCATGCCGATCCTGTTTTATGCAAACGTCTTGAAGATGCAGGCACAGCTGTGGTCATGCCATTAGGGGCACCCATCGGTACCAATAAAGGATTACGGACACTAGATTTCCTGGAAATTATCATCAGTCAAAGCAATGTTCCCGTTGTGGTGGACGCCGGAATCGGAGCGCCTTCTGATGCGGCAAAAGCAATGGAGATGGGTGCCGATGCAGTTCTTGTGAATACCGCAATTGCTGTAGCAGGAAATCCTGTCAATATGGCTGTTGCTTTTAAAGAAGGTGTTATTGCCGGAAGAAGAGCTTTCGAAGCGGGATTAGGAGCAGTTGGTAATCATGCAGAGGCTTCAAGTCCTTTAACTTCTTTTTTATTTGAAGGATAGCAAATTAGCTTTTAAATCTAAACGATAAGTTTTAACTATTGTAGTTTAATGAATTCTTTGTATTATAATTTATATTGAGAAAATAAGATCATGAATAGCTTTAAAGATATTTTTGAGCAGTATCAATGGGATGAGGTAAAAGCTAAACTCGAAAAGATAAATCTGTCTGATGTAAGAAACAGTCTTCAGAAAAAACATAAAACTGTTGATGATTTTCTGGTTCTGCTTTCCCCTGTGGCTTCGCAGGAGCTGGAACTAATGGCAAAAATGACCCGTGCTCTTACCCAAAAACGTTTCGGAAAAACCATTCAGCTATATGCTCCGTTGTACCTGAGCAATGAATGCCAGAATATCTGTACCTATTGTGGTTTTAGCTTGGATAATCATTTAAAGCGAAAAACCCTCTCTGACACTGAATTGATGGTGGAAGCTTCAGTGCTGAAATCTATGGGAGTAAACCACGTGCTGTTGGTAAGCGGGGAAGCGAATAAAATAGTGGGAGTGCCGTATTTTCAAAATGCTGTCCGGTTATTAAAACCACATTTTTCGAACATTTCTATTGAAGTTCAGCCCTTAATGGAGGATGAATACAGTATTCTTAAGGAAGAAGGGGTACATTCAGTACTCGTGTATCAGGAAACCTATCACCAGGAAGTGTACAAAGAATACCATCCGAAAGGTAAAAAATCGAATTTTCATTTTCGCCTGGACACACCGGACAGAATCGGCAGGGCAGGAATCCATAAAATAGGGCTGGGTGTACTGCTTGGATTGGAAGATTGGCGTATCGATAGCTTCTTCAATGCGCTTCACATCGATTATCTTCAAAAACAGTACTGGAAGACTAAATTTTCTGTTTCTTTCCCAAGATTGAGGCCGGCAGAGGGAATTATTGAACCGAATTTTATCATGGAAGATAAAGATCTGCTTCAGTTGATCTGTGCCTACAGAATCTGGAACGAAGACCTTGAAATCTCCATATCTACAAGAGAAAATGAAAACTTCAGAAATCATATTGTGTCGTTGGGAGCTACTGCGATGAGCGCAGGATCCAAAACAAATCCCGGTGGATATTCTGTGGATAAGGAATCCCTGGAACAATTTGAAACCAGTGATGAAAGAAGCATGGAAGAGATCAGGAAAATGATCAGAAATGCCGGATATGATCCCGTATTGAAAGACTGGGATGCTGTTTACAGTGGAGTTTAATTATAGTAGTTTTATATGCAAAGTGACGATACTTTTAAAAGATACAGCCGGCAGATTTTTATTGAAGAAATAGGGCTGGAGGGACAAAGGAAAATCTTGGCCTCAAAAGTTCTTGTCGTCGGTGCAGGGGGCTTGGGAAGCTCGGTGATCCAGTATCTGGCGGCTGCAGGAGTAGGTACTCTGGCTGTGGCAGATTTTGATCATGTCGAGCTGCATAACCTGAACCGACAGGTGATTCACGATGAAAATAGGGTAGGGTCAAAAAAGGTGGAAAGTGCCGGACATTTTGTAAGAAACCTAAATCATCAGATAAAATTCGTTGCTATTGATCAGAAAATTAATGAAAAAAATGTGAGAGAAATTGTTTCCCAGTACGATCTGGTTGTGGACGGGTCTGATAATTTTTCCACACGATATCTCTTGAATGATACCTGTGTACAGCTTGGTAAAACATTGGTGTATGGAAGTATTTTAGGATTTACCGGTCAGGTCGCTGTTTTTAATTGTCAGGGAAGCAAAAACCTTAGGGATATATTCCCTGAGTCTCCCTTGGATGAAGATATACCGGATTGTGACAGTCTCGGTGTTTTGGGTGCTTTGCCGGGAATCATTGGTAGTATGATGGCGCTTCAGGCTTTAAAAATTATTACAGATTTAACGGTGAATATCAATCAGATAACATTGGTGGATACAATGAACTGGAGATTTCAGACCTTGGATTTTTAACGAAAAATGTTAAATATCAATAGAAATTGGCTTTAGCCCGTTTACGTTTTAAATATATATTCCATTGGCTTTTGCCAAAACCTAAAAACATTTCACAAAAAAGACCGTAACATTCAATTACGGCCTTTTTAAAATTATGGTTGCGCTGGATTATTGCCCCTGCTGTTGCATTACTCCTCCGTTATCTTCTTTTTTAGTTTGGTTTAAGATATTGGCATCCTCTTTAGCCAACTTGTTTTTAGTAGGAATTTTATAGTTGATGGAAATCCCAAAGTTCCTTGAATCATATTTTGTCCTAAGCATTACACTTTCTCCTAAAGGCGGATTGGAACGAACCTGCATTACCTGGCCATTGAAAATATCATTCGCAAAAACCGAGACTGTAAGGCGATTGTTCATAAACTTTTTCGTCAGGGTAATATCTAAATTATTATTGAATGGTTTCTCTGCGGTAAAGTAAAAATATCCTGCTTTGGGAGTAAGGTAGCTGTAATTTGCGGTCAGCTTGATGTCCTTTGGAAGAATCAGCTGTGTCATCACGTTGAAAATCCAGAATCCTTTATTGTTGAGGTTATCGATGTCATGCTTCTGGTAGCCTGCGTAAAGGTACATGAAATTCATTTTGTCAGGATTGAAGTTTGATTTCATGATCTCACCCAGCGACTTCGTGAAAATCTGGAAAGGAACAGGAAGCCCAATATTGAAATTATGAATTTTCATAGAAGAGATGTTGATCTGCTCATTGTAGAGGTTCTTACCGTTTTTTCTGATGATCTGTGCTACCTGATTGCTTGCCGAACTTACGCTGTATCCGATGAAGGCATAATCAAAAGCCGAAATTTTCAATTCGTAATTATCAAAAATGGTCGGCTGAAGATTCGGATTACCGTTGATCTGTGTATTCGGCCCGGAGAATGTGGTGTTATTCGGGTTAAGGGCAGAAATACTCGGCAGATTGATTTTTCTGTTATAATTGGCCGCAATATATACCTGGTTCATCAGGTTGTACTGAATACTTGCATTAGGAAACAGTTTAAACTTCTTAAATGGTGTCAGATCTTTTTGAACAACAGTTCCCAAACTATCCTTTCTGGTAATTCCATAAATGTCATAATTTTCAGCTCTTGCCCCTAACGTGAAATCAAACTTTTTCAGTTTAGCCTGGAATTCAAGATAAGTGGAGGCCGTTTGTCTGTGATATTCAAGGTTTGTAAGGCCTTTACTTTCCGTATTATAATCCTGTCTTTCATACAAGCCTCCGGCGCTTACTTTTCCTCCGTCCAGCAATTTGATGGGCTGGGCATAATCAACTTTGAAATTAGCCACCCTCATATCCGACTTATTGTTGAGAATATCATTAAGTCCCGGATTTGCAAATGCCTGACCATTATCTGTAAAGTTGCCTTTTCGGTAGAAATTATCCTGAGAAAACTTACTATCCGCTTTAGTAAACCCAAATTGAAAATCAAGTTTTTGGGACTTCTCGGCAAAACGCTTTTGATAGGTTACTACCGCTTCCTGTCTCAATGTATTACTTCTTGCAGCATCGGAAGATTCAAATTGTGCTTCCCGGAATGCATCGGTAGGTTTGTAATAAATATCTCCAAGCCCGTTACTTGCAGTATAGTTGTCATTATTATTATGGTAAATATCATAGTTTAATAATAACTTATCCTGCCCAAGATCGAAAGTTAATCCGGATTTTGCAAAATACCCTCGCGCGAATCGATCTGTATTACTGTTTAATAAAACATCCTGCTGGCTGTTCATCATACTTTCACGATAATTTTGCCCCACATTAAGCTGCCATCCGAAATATTTATTTCTGGCATTCAAATTTACCGAGTTGGTGGTTCTGCTTCTGTACTTATTGTAATTGGTGAAGGTATAATTCCCGGAATAGGTTGCGCTTAGATATTTATTAGCATTTTTATTCGTAATAATATTCATAATGGCTCCTCCCGATGTCGCAGGAAATTCTGCTCCCGGCTGCGTTACCACTTCAATTCTCTCTATAGAATTGGCAGGCATGCTTTCAAGAAAAGAATTCAGTTCATTAGAGGTGATGTTCAAAGGTCTTCCGTTGAGATAAACTTCAAGCATTTTACCCTGATACATCATTCCTGCAATATCTGTGGCTACGAGACCTGGAAGTTTTTTAATCCCTTCCAGAACATTTCCGTTATTAAGCTGAGGCTGTTCAGAAAAATCGAAAATGGTACGATCAGCTTTTTGTTCAACGGCTTTTTTAGTTTTAGTGATGACAACTCCGTCAATTTGTTTTTCTTTTGGTTGATTATTGCTTTTTTCCTGTGCAAAAACAAACACAGAACTTACAAGTGATAAAGCGAATATAGTTTTTTTCATAATGTTTTACTACTGCTTAGTTAGACGAATAAAAAGTCAATTTGTTACGATAAGATTTAGAAAATCAAAAAAATAAGTCAAAAATTTTTTTATTTACGAAATAATTATATCTTTGCCAAATAATTATCAAGAATCTCCAGAGGGGATAGCAACCTGCAAAAACAAGCAAGGTGCTACAATAGATAAGCCGGATCTTCCGGAAAAAATGTTTATATCTTTCTTATCTCCCTTCTTGAATTTTTGTTTTAAATTTTAAATAAATGTTTAAAGAAAAGGGAAATCACATTACAAATTTGAATTTTTATTCGACAGATGGTGAAGGTGCTCTTCATTATACTGATAACTCTTCATGCCATTTCTACATGTGCATGTGTTGCTGTTTCTAGCGTTTATTTTTAAATAATCATTACATTTTTTAACGTCTCAGTGCTAACCTTAAATTTAAGGTTACCGGGATCGCTTTGTCTTATATTCTCATTAATAAATAATATAAAAACACATGCATAACTTTACAAAAAGAAGTATCATCACTTCTGCAACATTTATTTCGACATTCTATTTTGCGCAATCACAATCAGATACCATTTCTTCTAAAAAGATTGATGATGTTGTCATACTTGGATCAAGAGGATCCGGAAGATCATTAACTGAGACACCGGTTCCTGTAGACATTATTAACATTTCAAAAATTTTAAAACAAAGTCCTGTTAACAATATCAGTCAGGCTTTAAATTATATTGTCCCTTCATTTTCGTCCACATCACATACAGTAAATGACGGAACAGATTTTGTTGATCCTGCCTTGTTAAGAGGACTAGGTCCGGATCAGGTGTTGGTTTTGCTCAATAGTAAAAGGCGTTATCAGTCATCACTGATTAATGTAACTCTAACTCCGGGGAGAGGTTCGGTGGGAACTGACCTTAATGCCATTCCTGCTTTTGCATTGGATAAAATTGAGGTGTTAAGAGACGGAGCTTCAGCTCAATATGGTTCTGATGCTATTGCGGGAGTTGTGAACCTGGATCTGAAAAGAAGATTAGGCCTTTCCGGTCAGGTCTTTTTGGGAGGATACGCTTCATCAGTTGCTAAAAATTTTTCCGGTGGTGTTGACGGACAAACAATTTCTGTGGATCTTAACTATGGGATTAAAATTGGAAAATCTGGATTTTTTAATATTACAACATCTGCACAATACCGTGATCCTTATTCCAGAGCCGGAGTGAGAGAAGGTGATATTTTTAATGCATACAATGCTGTTAATTACAGAGCTTTGCAGGATGGAGTAGATATTGACGGATTATATAAAAATATTACCAATACCTCCAATACCCAGCAGATCATTAATACGATTAAACAATATGCGACAAAAGTTAATTATTTTTCACAGGATTTCCAATCTCAGATTTCCGGTGCCAATACTATTTCCAGTCTGCAAGGGTTGTTGAATAAAGATTTTACAAATCAGGAACTTGCGTACAGAGGGCTTGAAAGAAAAGATTTCAGCCTTAGAGCAGGGCAGTCCAAATTACAGTCTGGCCAGCTTTTTTTCAACTCAGAGGTACCATTGAATGATGACTGGAAAATATATTCTTTCGGAGGATACAGCTACAGATTGGGAAATGCAGGCGGCTTTTACAGGCTTCCTAATAATGAAAGGAATATCAATGCAATAACTCCTAACGGATATTTGCCGCAGATTGAAGCAACTGTGAATGATTATTCTCTTGCTGCCGGAGTCAAAGGAAAATGGAATGGATGGAACGTTGACTTAAGTAATACGTTCGGAAAAAATGCTTTTAAATTTGGTGTTGTCAATACCTTCAATGCATCTCTTACAGATCGTTCACCAAGAAATTTTGACGCCGGTGGCTCCGAATTTTCCCAGAATACCCTTAACCTGGATTTTTCAAGAAAATATGATGTTTTAGAAGGTTTAAATGTGGCATTTGGAGGAGAATACAGGCATGAAAACTATAAAGTGAATAAGGGAAAGGAGAATTCATATGCTTCCTATGATATTTTTGGGAATCTTGTGACGGCCGGGACTCCTGAAAATGAAAAAGTAACAGATTTTTTTGGAAATATAAGGCCGGCAGGAGCACAGGTTTTTCCTGGTTTTAGTCCTGATAATGCTGTTTCAGGAAACAGAAACAGTATCGCGGCCTATGCTGATCTTGAGCTTGAAGTAACGAAAGGATGGTTGGTAGAAGGTGCTTTGCGTTACGAAAATTATTCTGATTTTGGTTCTACCTTTAATTATAAATTGGCAACAAACGTGAAACTGGCACCTAATCTTAACTGGAGAGGAGCTATTTCTACAGGGTTCAGGGCTCCGTCATTAGCTCAGATTTACTATAGCTCTACATCTACATTAATCCAACAGGGAAAAACAACACAGGTAGGAACCTTTAGAAATAACTCAGACGCTGCCCAGGCGCTCGGTATTCCGAAATTAAAACAGGAAACATCAAAATCTTTCAGTACGGGAATTACCTTTAAAGTTCCTGGAATTAATTTAGTGTTTACCGCTGATGCATATCTTATTAAAATTAAAGATAGAGTGGTGCTTACTGATTTGTTTTTCCGACCTTCAGGAACCTTTACACCCGGGTCTGACCAGGCTGTTCTTCAGAGCGCCTTTGACCTGGCAAGGGCAAGTGCTGCGAATTTCTTTGCTAATGCTGTAGATTCGGAAACGAAAGGTTTGGACATTACAATCTCTCACACTTCTAAAATCTCATCCGGAATTTCATTGGAAAATAACTTAGGACTGAATTTTAATAAAACCAAGAGAGTAGGAGAGATTCATGCTTCTCCAAAATTAGTAAGTCAAATTGATAATTACTTTTCAGAGCCTAACAGAATCTACTTTGAAGAAGCTGTTCCCCGGGTGAAAGCTACCCTTTCCAATAATCTGAAGATAGCCGGGCTGAATATTCTACTCAGAAATTCCTTCTTTGGTAAAGTAACTGATGCCGACGTTATTGATGCCAATTTTGATGGAGTAACAGGGAGCAGAGAGCATTTTGTATTGAATAACCGCCTGATTACCGATCTATCAGTTGGATATGACTTTACTAAAAATATTTCAGCAACAATAGGAAGTAATAATATATTCAATATACTCCCTTCAAAGAGCCCCAATATAAGTTCTTTAACTGCTGATAATCAGTTTGTCTACTCCAGACAGGTATCACAATATGGTATTGGAGGAAGATTTGTTTTTGCAAGAATAGAGTTTAAATTCTAAAATACTATTATAAATAAAAAGACGGCTTCAAGAGAAGACGTCTTTTGTCATTAATCGATCTAACAATTAATTTTTATTTTTCCTGTTGCTTAATCAGGTTCAGGGCAGAACCAGCTTTGAACCAATCAATTTGCTGATCGTTGTAAGTATGGTTGGCCATGATAATATCTTTAGTTCCGTCTTTGTGAACGAATTCTAAAGTCAATTGTTTTCCCGGAGCAAACTGGTCAAGATCTAAGAAATTAACCGTGTCATCTTCCTGGATTTTGTCATAATCTGCTTCATTGGCAAAAGTAATTCCCAACATTCCTTGTTTTTTAAGGTTTGTTTCGTGAATTCTTGCAAATGATTTTACCAATACAGCTTTTACCCCAAGGTGTCTTGGTTCCATAGCTGCATGTTCTCTTGAAGAACCTTCCCCGTAGTTTTGATCTCCTACTACAATGGTTGGGATCCCTGCAGCTTTATAAGCTCTTTGTACAGCCGGAACTTCACCGTACTCACCGGTTAATTCATTTTTAACCTTATTTGTTTCCATGTTGTAAGCATTAACAGCTCCGATCAACATGTTGTTTGAAATATTATCAAGGTGACCTCTGTATTTCAACCAAGGTCCCGCCATAGAAATGTGGTCAGTAGTACATTTACCGAAAGCTTTGATCAACACCTTAGCCCCGGTAATATTTTTACCATCCCAAGCCGGGAATTCTTCTAACAACTGAAGTCGGTCTGAAGTCGGACTTACATTCACCACAACATTAGAACCGTCTGCAGATGGTGCCTGATATCCGTTGTCATCTACGGCAAAACCTTTAGCAGGAAGTTCATAACCTTTAGGTTCGTCCAGCTTTACCTGCTCGCCGGCTTCATTGGTAAGTGTATCTGAAATCGGGTTGAAATCTAATCTTCCTGAAATTGCTACAGCAGCTACCATTTCCGGTGAGGCAACAAAAGCGTGGGTATTTGGGTTACCATCAGCTCTTTTTGCGAAGTTTCTATTGAAAGAGTGGATAATAGAGTTTTTCTCTCCTTTTTCTGCACCTTCTCTGTCCCATTGTCCGATACATGGACCGCACGCATTGGTAAAGATTCTTGCGTTTTCAAATTTTCTGAATGAATTCAGGAACCCGTCTCTTTCCGCAGTAAATTTCACCTGCTCAGAACCTGGATTGATTCCTAAGATGGCTTTCGGTTTTACTCCTTTTGCTACAGCATCTTCTACGATAGAAGCAGCTCGTGATAAATCTTCATAAGAAGAGTTGGTACAAGACCCGATAAGAGCCCATTCAACTTCCAGTGGCCATCCGTTTGCCTCAGCTTTCGCCTTAAATTCAGAAACAGGTGTTGCCAGGTCCGGAGTGAAAGGTCCGTTCAGGTGCGGAGTCAACTCGGAAAGGTTGATTTCAATTAACTGATCGAAATATTTTTCCGGATTGGCATATACTTCAGCATCACCTGTTAAGTGCTCTGCAATTTTATCAGCTGCATCTACAACATCCTGTCTTCCGGTTGCAGATAAATATCTTCTCATTGAGTCATCGTATCCGAAAGTCGAAGTGGTAGCTCCGATTTCAGCACCCATGTTACAGATGGTACCTTTACCTGTTGCAGAAAGAGATTCCGCACCTTCTCCAAAGTACTCTACGATACATCCTGTACCTCCTTTTACGGTAAGAATTCCTGCTACTTTTAGAATTACATCTTTAGCAGAAGTCCATCCGCTCATTTTACCGGTTAATTTAACCCCGATAAGTTTGGGCATTTTAAGTTCCCATGCCATTCCGGCCATTACATCTACTGCATCAGCACCACCTACACCGATGGCGACCATTCCAAGTCCTCCGGCATTTACCGTATGCGAGTCCGTACCGATCATCATTCCTCCGGGGAAAGCGTAGTTTTCCAATACCACCTGGTGAATGATACCAGCTCCCGGTTTCCAGAATCCGATTCCGTATTTATCACATACAGAACTTAAGAAGTTGAATACCTCTGAGTTTTTGTTGATACCTTCCTGCAAATCTTTATCAGCTCCCACTTTTGCCTGGATCAGGTGGTCTGCGTGAGCGGTTGAAGGAACGGCTACTTTAGCTTTTCCTGCCTGCATAAACTGTAAAAGTGCCATCTGTGCAGTGGCATCCTGCATGGCTACTCTGTCCGGTGCAAAATCTACATAAGAGTTTCCTCTTTCATATTCCTGTGTAGCATTTCCTTCCCAAAGGTGGGTGTAAAGGATTTTTTCTGAAAGGGTAAGAGGTTTTCCAACAATTTGTCTTGCCGCAGCAATTCTTTCAGGGTAACGCTCGTACACCTTTTTGATCATATCAATATCAAAAGTCATATCTAATTGTAATTTTTATTTCTTTTTCATTACTTCTCTTCCCTGTTTAGGATAGAAAAGACGTTTTATTTATATCAAAAAACGTTCCTATAATCCTTAAACAGGGATAATTATGATCATAAAACCGACTGATTTTATCACTTTCAATTTAAGAAAAAATAGAATTTATTTTCTTGATTTATCACAAAAAAAATGGTATGTCCCTTAAAATAGAAACGTTCTAAACAAAAAAATGAAAGATTTTAGCTTCCGAAGAAGTAAAATCTTTCATTTAAAATATTCAAAAGTCTTTCGACTTATAGGGTAAGCTCTGTTTAGTGAGCGTGTGTGCTAGTCAATTCTTTGATAGAAGGTACAAACGTAGTAAGGTCAATACCTTCAACTGCTGCCTTGTACTCCTCAATACTTGGAATTCTACCAATGATTGCAGATAAAACAACAACCGGAGTAGAGGCCAGTAAAGATTCACCTTTTTTACGTTCAGAATCTTCAACGACTCTTCCCTGGAATAAACGGGTAGAAGTTGCCAATACCGTATCTCCTTTTGCTGCCTTTTCCTGGTTACCCATACAAAGGTTACATCCCGGACGCTCAAGATACATTACATTTTCGTATTCCGTACGGGCTTCTCCCTTCGGAGCATTATCATTGAATTCAAATCCTGAGTATTTTTCTAATAATTCCCAGTCTCCTTCAGCTTTTAACTCATCAATGATGTTGTACGTAGGTGCTGCTACCACAAGTGGAGCATTGAATTCTACTTTTCCTTGCTGCTTTTCAAGGTTTCTCAACATTTGAGAAACGATCTTAAGGTCTCCTTTGTGAACCATACAAGATCCAACGAACCCAAGATCTACTTTTTTCTCACCTCCATAATACGAAAGGTCTCTGATGGTATCGTGAGTATATCTTTTAGAAACATCGTCGTTGTTTACATCCGGGTCAGCAATCATCGGTTCAACGATTACATCAAGGTCTACCACTACTTCAGCATAATATTTAGCATTAGAATCCGGAGTAAGAGCTGGTTTTTCACCGGATCTTATTTCTTCAATTCTCTTGTTTGCTTTGTCAATTAATCCCTGAAGAACCTTATTGTGGTTGTCCATTCCTTTATCGATCATGATCTGGATTCTTCCTTTTGCGATTTCCAGTGATTCGATCAAGGTATTATCTTCAGAAATGTTGATAGAAGCTTTAGCCTTCATTTCAGCAGTCCAGTCTGTAAAGGTAAAGGCCTGGTCAGCAGGAAGTGTTCCGATGTGAACTTCAATGATTCTTCCCTGGAATACGTTCTCCCCTCCGAATTGCTTCAGCATCTGAGCCTGAGTCGCATGAACTACATCACGGAAATCCATGTGAGGCTTCATTTCACCTTTGAAAGTTACTTTTACAGATTCAGGAATTGGCATGGATGCTTCTCCGGTAGCCAATGCAAGGGCAACGGTTCCTGAGTCAGCTCCAAAGGCTACTCCTTTAGACATTCGTGTGTGCGAGTCACCACCAATGATGATCGCCCACTCGTCTACGGTAATATCGTTAAGAACTTTGTGAATTACGTCTGTCATGGCGTGATATTCACCTTTCGGGTCACGGGCAGTGATCAAGCCGAAATCGTTCATGAATTTCATCAGCTTAGGTATGTTGGCCTGAGCTTTTTTGTCCCATACTGAAGCGGTGTGACAACCGGATTGGTAAGCACCGTCAACGATTGGAGAAATTACAGTGGCAGCCATAGATTCAAGCTCCTGAGAGGTCATAAGACCTGTCGTATCCTGAGAACCTACGATATTCACTTTTACACGAACGTCTGATCCTGCATGTAGTACCTTACCTGGTGTAGAACCCACGGCATTTCTGTTGAATATTTTTTCAACTGCCGTTAGTCCTTGTCCTTCATTAGAAATTTCTTTTGACGGAGCAAAAACCTGAGGAGCTTCTACTCCTAAAAGGTCAGCAGCAAATGTCTGAAGTTTTTTACCAAATACAATTGCATACGATCCGCCAGCTTTAATGAATTCCATTTTCTGTGGCGTGAAAGATCTGGAAATATCAATTAATTCCTGATCGCCATTGTATAATTTTTTTGTTTTTGTATTGATTGTTAAAACAGTTCCTGTAGCTACAGAATACGCTTCTTCAAGAACTACCTCACCATTTTCATTACGAACAACGTTCCCGTTTTCATCAACTTTTTTAACCCAGTTTTTAAGGTCAATTCCGATACCACCTGTAACATCTACCGTGGTTAGGAAAATTGGAGAGATACCGTTGGTACCTCCTACAATCGGAGCAAAATTCACGAATGGTACATATGGGCTTGCTTGTTTTCCTGTCCAGAGAGCAACGTTATTTACTCCTGACATTCTTGAAGAACCCACTCCCATTGTTCCTTTTTCAGCAATAAGCATTACGCTCGCATCAGGATGCTGAGCTTGTAAAGCTTTGATCTCTTCCTGTGCCTGAGGCGTGATCATACATTTTCCGTGAAGTTCACGGTCTGATCTGGAGTGCGCCTGGTTTCCCGGAGAAAGTAAATCTGTTGAAATATCTCCCTCACCTGCAATATAAGTAACCACTTTGATTTCTTCAGCTACTTCAGGAAGTTTGGTGAAGAATTCAGCTTTTGCGTAGCTTTCGATAATCTGCTGAGCGATTTCGTTACCGTTGTTGAAGGCTTCCTTCAAACGGTTGGTGTCCGCTTCATAAAGGAAAACCTGTGTTTTAAGGACTTCAGCCGCTTCTTTAGCAATGGCCGGATCGTTTCCTAAGGCAAGATCCAACAATACTTCGATAGAAGGGCCCCCTTTCATGTGGGATAATAATTCAAAGGCAAAAGCCGGAGATATTTCTTCTACTACGGATTCACCGAGAATGATTTCTTTTAAAAATTTAGCTTTAACTCCTGCAGCGCTTGTTGTTCCCGGCAGAGTGTTGTAGATGAAAAATTTAAGAGAATCCGATCGATCTGCATTACCTGAATCTTTAATTTGTGCGATGATCTCGCTTAATAATTCAGCACCATCAATTGGCTTTGGATGAAGCCCCTGGTCTTTTCTTTCTTCAATCTCTTTGATGTAATCCTTATAATTCATAATAGAAGTCTTTCACTTTTAAGGCAGATGTAAACAACAGGTATCACTCTGTCATTGCTCCTTTGCCGGTTGGTATAAAATACAATTTAAATAACATTTTGAGTTTCCGTACTTTGATACGTTGATTGAACCGGGTTAAAGGCAGTATGATCTACGTCTTTTTTTAAAAGTTTTTAAAATTTATTAAACAATTCAAAATGTTCCCAAAAATACGAAATTTTACTATTTTATAAAGATGAAATTATTTAGATTCTTTATAAATATGAATTTGATATTTTCTATTTTTGGCCGTAATTTTGCATGCAAATGGTGAATATGAAAAATATCCTGAATGTTTTGTGTATTTTTATTTCGGTTTTCGTTTTCTCGCAGACCAAATCTGTGAAGAAAATAACGGTGAAAAATACGCCTAAAACCAGTATTAAAAAAGGCAATTTAATAACGAAGCCTAATCCTGATCTCGTAGTGATTCATAAAGATCTTCCGGTTTTAATTCCGAAAAAGAAAGACGGAAAATTTGGCTATGTCAATCAAAACGGGAAATTCATCATTCAGCCTGAGTATCATATCGCCGTGTTCTTTTTTGAAGATTGTAATCTTTTAAACTCTCCCAATGAGAAAGTTCGAAAGTTCGGAACAAGTGATTATGCTACGGTGGAAAAAGATATGATCTCCTATCGTATTGATCAATCCGGAAAAAGAGTGTATCAGTTTAAAGACTCAGACTTCGGGAAATGTAAGTTTGAAGAGTATAAGCAACAATTGTTTCAGGCCTATGTTTTGAACGGCTTTTACGGAGTCATTGAAAAGTCAAAATTTTTTAATGAAGCAGATTACAGACAA
This sequence comes from Chryseobacterium indologenes, assembly GCA_016025055.1. NCBI lineage: Bacteria > Pseudomonadati > Bacteroidota > Flavobacteriia > Flavobacteriales > Weeksellaceae > Chryseobacterium > Chryseobacterium indologenes. The sequence goes on along the minus strand of CP065590.1, from coordinate 1,358,189 downwards.
TACCAGATTTATCCGCAATATCAATATTTATACATCATGGAAGGAGATGATGTGTCAGACCCGATGATTGTAGCTTCCAACAATGATAAATTTGGAGTGATTGATGTGAATAACAAGATTATCATTCCTTTTGAATACTCCAATATTAAAAGAAATTTCAGCTGGAAACTGGGACGAATGTTTGAAGTAACCAAAGACGGAAAAAATTATTATTATATCGATGCACGTAATAAAACATACTAGATAAAGTAAGCGATGGCTGCATACCAAGATTAATGATGCTATTGCGCATAATTTTTTGTACTTTTGCAGCTGAAATAAAGGGGTGCTTTAACAGGCTGAGATGATACCCAATGAACCTGGAACAGGTAATGCTGTTTAGGGACACATCGACGACGGTGAGTCGAATTGTATAATATCTTATCGATCCCCTTTTATTCATTAAATGTCAAAGATTTATAGAATGAAAGGTTTATTTTTTTAGGGCTTAGTGTAGGCTCTGTAGCTTTTATCCAGGCTCAAAACAAAGATTCTCTGAAAGTCAGAGAAATTGAAGCGGTCAACTTTACCAAAAGGCTTCCTGTTGCTAAGGAAATCATCAATGTTCAGAAAGATTTAGACGGTAAAAACATGGGACAGGATCTTCCTATCCTTTTGAAAAACCAAACTTCGGTTATTTCTACATCTGATGCCGGAAACGGAGTAGGATACACGGGGATCAGAATTCGTGGGGTAGCCGGAAGGGGCGTAAATGTCATGATGAATGGAGTGCCGTTCAATGATGCTGAAAGCCAGGGCGCTTTTTTCGTAAATGTGCCGGACTTAACGAGTTCCGCATCTCAGATTGTTATCCAGAGGGGAGTGGGAACTTCCAATAACGGAGTTTCTTCTTTTGGAGCCAGCATTAATGTGATTTCAAAGGATCCGGAGGATAAATTTTATTTTAAAACAGACGACAGCTACGGGTCGTTCAATACCTATAAATATTCTGCAGAAGTTGGAACAGGAAAATTCTGGAAAAACAGGCTCTCTATCATGGGTAGATATTCTCATATTCACTCCGACGGGTATATTGACAGAGCTTCTACCAATCTTCATTCCTACAATTTCACGGCCTTATTTGAAGAAGGAAACACGAGATTACGGTTAATGGCTTTCGGCGGAAAAGAAAGAACTTATCAGGCATGGAACGGGATCAGCAGAAAAACATGGGAAACGGATCCTACTTACAATTCTGCCGGAGAATATACTGATCTTTTTACCGGAGAAAAGAAATTTTATGATGGTGAAACTGACAACTACCGCCAGAATCATTACCAGTTTCTTTGGGAACAAAAGTTCAATGACACATGGAATTTGGAAACTACTTTACACTATACGAGGGGAAAAGGCTATTATGAAAACTATACCAGGGTAGATGAAACTGATGAAGATGCAACGCACTATTCTAATTATAATCTGACTGTTCCGATCGTAAACGGCGCTCCTGTAGAGAAAACTGACTTTATCAGAAAAAAATGGCTGGATAATCATTTCTATGGTTTAGTTTCTACATTATACGGAAAGTTTGAAAATCTGGATCTTAATTTCGGAATAGTAGCCAACCAGTATTACGGGAAACATTTTGGCAATGTAACCGGAGTGTATTTTCCACAGATTGATGAGTATGAATATTATAGGGGACGTTCGGTAAAAACTGAAGTGGCCGGGTTTGCTAAGGCTTTGGTAAGGGTAAATGATTTTGAATTCTTTGGAGATCTGCAGCTTAGAAGAATTAATTACGATACAAAGATCATCCTGGACGGTGACGGGGAAGGAGGAAATATCAATAAAAACTGGTTGTTTTTCAATCCTAAAGCAGGAGTAAATTATAAAATCGGAAACGGAAAAATATTTTTATCCTATGCTCACGCACACCGTGAACCCAACAGGGATGATCTGACTGCAGATAATACCGTAAAAGCTGAAAAGCTCCATGATTTTGAAGCGGGAATGGAAAAACAGTTTGGTTTCCTATCGGTAACGGCCAACCTGTATTATATGTACTATGTCAATCAGTTGGTACTCAACGGGCAACTGAATAATGTGGGAGCATTTATCAGAACAAATTCAGGAAAGAGCTACAGAAGAGGAATAGAAATAGGATTACTCGCCAAACTATCTAAACAATGGGAGGTTTCAGGAAATTTAAGTTTAAGCCAGAACAGAAACCTTGATTTTAATATGAAGAATAAGAAAGAGGTTAAAAATCTGGGAAATACACAGATTTCATTTTCTCCGGATGTCGTTGCCAACCTGGGACTAACCTTCAAAGCTGCCAAGAACTTCCAGCTGGCTTTAATGAACCAGTATGTCGGAAAACAGTATCTTGATAATACGGAGAATCAAAACGTACAGCTTAAAGATTATATCCTGACCGATTTTAATGCACAATACCAGTTTAAAATTGCTCATAATGATGTGACCCTGAAATTACTGGTGAACAATCTGTTCAATAAAAAATATGTAAACAACGGAGCTGTTTATGGTGGTGAGCCCTATTATTTTGCACAGGCCGGAACCAATTTTATGTTTGGCATCAGCTGGAAAATTCAATAGGTTCATACCAGAACGCATAAAGAAATTGACAAATTTGCCTTCAAAGAGATTGAGGATAATGAATGGGAACCCCATTTTACTGTAGAATAATCAAAAGACTGTTTCGGCAGTCTTTTTTTATATCAGATGAAATGTCTTCAAAAGTCGTGAAAAAGTTATAAATTTGCCAGCAAATGAATATTTCAGCATATATTTTAGAATATTTGAAACAATATGGAACTGCCACGGTTCCAGGCTTTGGAGTGTTTTCTCTGAAAAATTCTAAGGCGATTATCAATTCTGAAAACGGAAGCATCCTGCCTCCCGCAAGTGAGATCAAATTTGCAATTGATTATGAAGTAAAGGCTGATGAACTGGCTTCTTTTATTGCCACTCAAAAGCAGATGTCTCTCGAAGCTTCAAAAAGCGATCTGAAAATCCAGACTGACTTTTGGAAGAAAAAACTTCAGGCAGAGCAGGTTCTTGAAATTCAGAACCTTGGTACAATCTTTACAGAAGAGGGGCATACTCATTTTAAGGGAAACCGTGTAGAAGCAGGTCATCCTGATTTTTACGGATTGGAAGAAATCCGCTTTTCAGATATCAATAATGGCGAAAAAGTAAAAACTTCAGAAAAACGGGAGAAGGATTACAAATTCAATAAATCCATTCTGTGGATTTTCTTATTAATTATTCCTATTTTAGGTATTCTCTACCTGATGTTTACTCAACAGGAACTTATTTTTGGGAAAAAATCTTTTAATAAAGTTTCAGTACAAACGTCTACGCACAGAATTGTAAAAGATACCGTTAAAGTATTGGTGCATACACCAGGAACTCCTGTTTCTGATTCACTGAAGAAAGATTCATTAATACAACCTGCCGTAAAAGGATCGAAAACGGTTCCGGCTGCCCGAAACAACACTAAGAATAAATGGCAAAAATAAAAAAAGCGTCAGAATCTCTGACTATTATGACTAATATCGTTCTTCCGAACGAAACCAACTCTTTAAGAAATCTTTTTGGCGGTGAGCTCTTAGCAAAAATGGATCGATGTGCATCTATTTCTGCTGCAAGACACTGCGAAAGAAGAGTTGTAACTGCTTCTGTAAACCACGTTTCTTTCAATCATCCGATTCCCGAGGGTGGTGTAGTGGTTTTGGAATCAAAAGTTTCAAGAGCATTTTCAACGTCTATGGAAGTATATGTTGATGTATGGTCAGATGACCCGATTAATCAGAAAAAAATTCACACCAATTCAGGGATCTACACCTTCGTAGCGGTAGATGAATTCAATCGTCCTATCCCCATCCCTGAAATGATCCCGGAGACTGAAGAGGAAAAAGAAAGATATGCGGCAGCTTTCCGCAGAAAAGAGCTTTCTTTGATCCTTTCCGGAAGAATGAAACCATTGGAGTCTGTAGAACTTAAGAAATTATTCCAGGAACCGACAGAAACTCAAACTTCTAAAAAAGATAAAAAATAAAAATATAAATGCTTTTAATGCCGGACTTCCAAATTAAAAGCATTTTTATTTTTTAATCATATTATAAAAAACACGGCCCTCTTTATCTCAAAACAGAATGGTGGTGTTATTTGTGAAACCATTAGTGTCATTTGTTTTTAAATACTATGAAAGTACTTCTTTTAGATAAAAATCATCCCCTTATCACCGAGCAGCTTTTAGCAAAGAACTTTATTTTAGAAGAGGATTTTACTTCTTCGTACGAGGAGGTTTGTGATAAAATCAAAAATTATGACGGTATTATCATCAGAAGCCGTATTCCTTTGGATAAAAAATTTCTGGAAAACGGGAAAAATTTGAAATTTATTGCCAGAGTAGGTGCCGGGATGGAAAATATTGATATTCCTGTAGCCGAAGAATTGGGAATTCAGCTGATCAACTCTCCGGAAGGAAACAGGGATTCCGTAGCTGAACATGTTATGGGAATGCTGTTGGTGATCATGAACAGGCTGTTTATTGCCTCCCAGGAAGTAAAAAAAGGAATTTGGAAGCGGGAGGAAAACAGAGGGGACGAACTGCTTGGAAAAACGGTTGGCCTGATCGGATATGGAAATATGGGGAAAGCCACGGCCAAGAGACTTTCAGGATTCGGATGCAAAGTTATTTTTCACGATATTCTTCCGGGACTTGCCGACGAATTCGCAACACAGGTTAGTCTGGAAGAGCTCAAGCAGTCTGCAGAGATTTTGAGTTTACATATTCCTCTTACACAGGAAACAAATGGTCTTATTGATGAGGAATTTATTGCAGAAATGAAAAATGACTTTTATTTTGTCAATACGGCCAGAGGAAAGAACGTAACAACAAAAGATCTTGTGAAAGGCTTAAAGTCAGGAAAAGTAAAAGGAGCATGCTTAGATGTCCTGGAGTATGAAAAGTCATCCTTCGAAAATCTGGAAACAGAAAATGAAGATTTAAAATACCTTCTGGAATCAGAAAAAGCTATTGTGACTCCCCATATTGCAGGCTGGACACACCAGAGTAAAGAAAAGCTGGCGCAGTTTATTGTCGATAAGATAGTTGCTTCGTACTGTTAAGCAGAAAGAACTGAAAATATTTAATATAAAACAAAAGAAGGCTAATGTCGGTAACGCAAAATTATTGACATTAGCCTTCTTTTTCGGTCTGAGAAGCTCTGACACCCTGTTTTCCCTTACTTAGAATTCTGTTTTTCCCTCTATTTGTGTTAAATAATTTATAATATTCCCTCCATATTTATTATTTATTTTTGAGTTTTATTAAATTGCCGCTCATTTTTGAATCTCATGAAGACGTGTAACTTTGTACTCCTTGTAACTGTTTTTTTATCCTTATTTTCCTGTAAAAACAAATCCGAAGCTAAAGAAGCATCGGTTGAAAATACAACAAACTTACCCAACTACGGAAACGTTGATTTAAATACAGTCTTTACCAAGGCTGACGGTCTTCTTTCCAATAAACAATTTTTAGTGGGGTATATTGACCAGTATTATAAAAAAGTGTGGGAAGGGAGTGATTTGAGCGGAGGTGTGCTGGTAGCTAAAGGAGACGAGATTCTATATGAAAATTACAGAGGTTTCGGAAGACAGGGCAATCAGATGCCCATCGATAAAAATACACCTCTGCATGTTGCTTCTGTCTCTAAAACGTTGACAGCAATGGCAATGATGAAACTGGTAGAAGCAGGAAAAATAAAACTTTCTGATCCTCTTACTCAGTATTTTCCGGGATTTCCTTATCCTAACGTAACTGTTCAGACCTTATTAGACCAAAGAAGTGGTCTTCCGAAATACGAATATTTTATCACCAAGATACAGCCCGCCCCGGCAGAGCTTTCCAAGCAGTTTCTTACCAATCAGGATATTTTGAATATGATCATCAAATACAAACCTGATTTGGCAAGAGATACAGATACAGGATTTATGTACTGTAATACCAACTTTGCAATGTTGGCATTGCTGATAGAAAAAATAACGAAAACACCTTTTCCTCAGGCTATGCAGGAGATGGTCTTTACACCGTTGAAAATGAAGAATACCTATATCTTCCAGGAAAAGGATATTCCAACCGCTTCGCAGTCTTTTTATTACGGCGGTAACAAATTGTATCCTTTAGATCGATTGGATCTGATTTATGGTGATAAAAATGTGTACACAACACCAAGAGATTTGTACAATTTCTCAAAAGCAATGTTTTCAAAGGATTTCTTAAAGCCCGATCTTATGCAAATGGTATTCACACCGTACAGCAACGAAAAGGCAGGAATGAATAATTATGGACTTGGTTTCAGAATGAAAATATTTGAAAACGGTGAGAAACTTACTTATCACAACGGATGGTGGCATGGGACGAATTCCGTGTTTGCCCATCTTTTAAAATCTAAAGTAACCATTATCGCGATCGGAAATAAGTATTCAAACAAAGTATACACTGCGTTGGCACTATCCGGATTATTTGAAGATTTCCCTTTACAGAAAGATAAACTTCAGACCGTTATGAATGACAGCAAAGATACTTTGAACTCCGGACACGAAGTTTTTGGAGAATAATGTTTATTTTTGCTCAAACATTTTCATGAGAAGGTTTCTTTTATTATTAGTTATCTGTTTTCTTGTACATTCATGTGCAAGGGTGGGATCTCCTGTAGGTGGGCCTAAAGATACTTTAGCTCCCAGATTTTTAAGCTCAAATATTGATACGACAAGGATCAATGTAAAAAGAGATATCCACGAACTTCGTCTCGATTTTGATGAATATGTGACCTTGAAAGATATCAATAAAAACCTGATCATCTCCCCACCTATTAAAAACATTAAAAGAATACTTCCGTCGAATATCGCCAATAAATTTGTCCTGATCCAGTGGGCAGATACTTTGCAAGCGAATACTACTTATAATTTTAACTTCGGAAATTCTATTGTAGATAACAACGAATCTAATATTTTACGCTATTTCAACTTTGCTTTCTCCACCGGAGACAAATTGGATGATTTGTATGTGAGTGGTGAGGTGAAAGATGCGATGGAAATAAAGAAAAAAACCGGTACTAATGAGAATAAATTGGTTGTAGGATTATATCAGGTAAAAGATACCATGAACTACAAACAAAAACCTTATTATATCACGAAAGTTGATGAGGACGGATATTATGAGCTGAATTATCTTTCACCCGGAAAATATAGAATTATAGCTTTTGATGACGAAAACGGAAATTCCATTTACGATCCCGGAAAAGAAAAAATCGGATTTAAAAAAGAAGCTATAGATATCGAAAAATCGATATCCGGACTGAATTTAAGTGTTTACCCGTCCAGAAAGCCTGTAAAATATTCAGAAATGAAAGAAATTGCAGGAGGAGTTCTGATGACATTCGAAGGTCATCCCGATGAGGTAAAAGTACAGTCTGCTACGGATAAACTTAAAGACTTAAAAGTTACTCACCGTCCAAAGTCAGATTCTGTAAGAATCTGGTTTGATGCCGTGAAAGATAATATAGGGCAGGAAACTGCTGAAAAGCTAATGTTTACCCATAATCTTGGCCCGAAAAAAGATAGTCTGTACACCGTTTCTTTATTTTATAAATATAATAAGAAAAATGCGATGGATATCAACAGTGATAATGGCGGCGGTTCATTAGCCCCAAAATCTGACTTTAGAATTCTGTCTAACTATATTGTTGATAAAATTGATCCTTCGAAATGGGTACTGAAAAGTGATAGCTTAACCACTCAGGAATTTACAGCGAAGATTTCCGAAACCAATCCTTATCTGATAGAGGTTAAATCAGATTTTGTCAATGGAAAGAAATACCAGCTTACTGTTCCAAAGGAAACCGTGTCATCTTTTTATGCTAAGAACGCACAATCAAAACGTTTTGATTTCGATGTTGAGAAAATTGATCAGTTCGGAAGTCTTGAATTTGCACTTACCAATGCACCGGCTTCCAGCTATTGGCTTCAGCTGTTGGATTCTTCAGAAAAAGTTGCGTACCAGAAATATATAAAGGGAGATAAGGTAAAATTTGATATCCTTAAACCCGGCGAATATTTTGTAAGAATATTAGTTGACAATAATGAAAACAAATATTGGGACAATGCTGATTTTGCCAGTGAAACATTTGCTGAAGATGCATATGTTTTCTATAAAAAAGCCATTGTCAGAGGGTTATGGGAAACAAGGGAAGACTGGGATCTGAAAGACACAAGGACATTGGATAATCCGAAAGGAACGACGCCTCCGCCAGCATCTGAAAACCCTGTTCCGCCTGCGGCTACCGACGAGAAAGAAACCGTAAAACAAGAAGCAAAAAAAGAATTAAAATCCAATAGCGCGATTTTGACTCCAGCAAAATAAATAATGAAGACGGCAAAAAAAATATTCTTCTGGACTTTGGTCGCTTTTGCGCTGATTCAGTTTGTACCCATCGACAGGGTGAATCAACCTGTGGATTCTAAAGTGAATTTTGTAGAAACAAAAGCTGCTCCGGAAAAAGTAAGAGCATTGCTCAAAAATGCATGTTATGACTGTCATTCGAATGAAACAGTATATCCTAAATATGCCTACATAGCGCCCATTTCCTGGTCTGTCAAAAGCCATGTGAACGATGGGCGCCAGCACCTTAATTTCTCTGTTTGGAATACTTATAACAAGGAGCTTAAAGAAAATATGCTGGATAGGTCTGTTGAGGCCCTTAAGCACAAAACAATGCCACTGCCCGGATATATTGTTTATCACAAAGAGGCCAATCTTTCGGAAGCTGAAAGAACTTTACTTATTCAGTATTTTGAAGAAATGCTGAAATCCAAAACCTATTAATTACAATATATTTCCCACAGAGTACACGAATTGCACAGATGCGTTTTGTATAACATTCTGCAATAACTTGTGTATTCAACATAAAAAACTCGCAGATTTTACAGAATAAGCAGTTGGAAATTACCAATGATCTGCTGCATTTGCAAAATCTGCGAGAGTATATTGAGAAAAAATTATTTCTTAATGTAGATCTCAAAAAACTTCTTTTGAGAATCGAAAGCAATATCCTCAAGGTTCAGTTCCCTGAGAGGAACCCATACCGCTTCTGAAATCTCTGCAATTTCGAGGTTTACCTCAAACTTTTCCGAAACATTATATTCATAAAAGAGATCAATAGTATTGTAATCAATTTCTTTGTATTGATAAATGTTAGGAAGGCTGGTAAGGTATTTCAGTTTTGAAATATCAATATCAAGCTGAAGCTCCTCAAAAAGCTCTCTTTTACACGTTTCTTCGGCACTTTCTTTAGGGTCTACAAATCCTCCGGCCAGATCCAGTTTTCCTTTTTTTGGGTCTCTATTCCTTCTGGTAAGGTAGATTTCTTCGCCACATCTGATGACCACGGCCACAGCACCTGCTACATTATTATAAAGTGTAAAACCGCATTCGGGACAGCTCCATTTCTTTTCTCCATCCCAATGCAGAGATTCTTTGCCACAGCTTGGGCAATATTTCAATAATTTCATAGGTTATTGAGTAACGTTAATATTTCTCGGGTGATAACTCAAAATAACATCTCTCAATTCTTCAGTCTTCAGGTGGGTGTAGATTTCCGTAGTCGTGATACTGGAGTGTCCCAGCATTTCCTGTATATAACGCAAATCAGCTCCATTTTGCAATAAATGGGTTGCAAACGAATGCCTGAATGTATGGGGAGATATCTTCTTGTTGACCCCTGCTTTATCTGTAAGTTCCTTGATAATAAGGAATACGATCACTCTTGACATGGAAGTTCCACGGCTGTTCAAAAATAAAGTGTCTTCGTATTTTTTATTGATTTTACCTTTTGATCTTACCTCTTTGATATAACTTTCAAGCATTTCTGCAGTATAATCAGCCAAAGGAACGAAACGGGTCTTGTTTCCTTTTCCATGGATTTTAATATACTGTTCTTTAAAGTTGATGTTTGATATTTTCAAATCAATCAGTTCAGAAACACGGAGTCCGCAGCCATACAATACCTCAATGATGCAATGGTTTCTCTTACCAAGATCAGTATTGACTTCAATAGCAGCAATAATTCTGTTGATATCAGGTAGACTTAAAGTATCAGGTAGATACAATCCCAATTTCGGGCCTTCAAGTAACGCTGCCGGATTGTCTTCACGAAATTCATCTTCGAGCAGAAATTTGAAAAAGGCTTTTATGGAAGATATCCATCTTGCCTGAGATCTTTCACTGAATTTCTGTTTAGAAAGATTGAAAATGTACTCCTGCAGGTTTTCATAACCAATAGTATCTGGGCCGACGTTTGCCAGATCTTCTTCTGCGTAATCTTTTAGTTTTTTAATATCCCGAACATAAGCGTCGAGAGTATTGTCTGAAAAATTTCTTTCGAAACGAAGAAATATTTCAAAATCTTTGATCTTTTCATCCCAAGTCATTTGTGCTTATTTTTTTAGTTCACAGTCCGATATTTGTTCTATTTCAATATTATGGCCTCTCAGGAAAGATATCCCATCGTCATCCGAATACTCATTGATATACACCAGTCTTGTAATACCTGCCTGCAGGATCAGCTTGCTACATTCTTTACAAGGTGACAGCGTCAGATATAACGTTGCTCCTTTTGCAGATTGAGTAGAAGCAGCCAGCTTTAAAATAGCATTAGCTTCTGCATGCAATACATACCAGTGTGTTTTTCCCTCTTCATCTTCACAGCAGTTTTCGAATCCCGAAGGAGTTCCGTTGTAACCATCTGAAATAATCATCCTATCTTTTACGATAAGAGCCCCTACCTGTTTTCTCTTACAGTAGGAGAGTTTTGCCCATTCCTGGGCCATTTTTAGATAAGCCTTGTCAAACTTATTCATACCGCAGCATCAGTTTTTTCGAAATAATTTGGATTAAAAGTTTTGAAAGTTTAGAAGTTCGGCTTTCTTTTCTCTAGGAAAGCTGTGACTCCTTCTTTCTTATCGTTCATTTCAAAAAGTTCTCCGAAATATTTGATTTCAGTTTCAAAACCTTTATCCGTGTCCGATAGATTCACGGCGTTTATCGCCTTGGATATTGCCATTGGTGAATTGTAGGCAATAATGTTCGCTAATTCTTTCGTTTTGGTTAATAATTCTTCAATAGGGTATACTTCATTGACCAATCCGATCTCTTTTGCTTTTTGGGCAGTGATCATTTTGGCTGAGAAGATCATTTCGTTGGCAATACCTTTTCCTACAAGCTTCGGAAGCCTCTGAGTTCCTCCATATCCGGGGATCAATCCCAGGGTAACTTCAGGAAGCCCCAATCTGGCGTTTTCCGATGCATATCTGATGTGGCATGCCATGGCAAGCTCTAAACCTCCTCCCAGTGCAAAACCGTTTACGGCTGCAATGACAGGTTTGGGCATGTTTTCTATTTTGTTGAACAAAGTGTTTTGTCCGTTTCTAGCCAATTCTTCAGCTCTTTCCTGTCCGAAATCACTGAATTCTTTGATATCAGCACCTGCTACAAAAGATTTTTCTCCGCTTCCTGTAAGGATAATTACTCTACATGAACTGTCTGAAGAAAGCTCATCAAGAGCGGTACTGATCTCCTGAATTGTTTTTGCATTTAATGCATTTAAACTTTCAGGTCTATTTATGGTAATGATAGATAATTTATCTTCCTTTTTTAATAATATATTTTCGTAACTCATTTTTCCACTTTAAAATATCATCCTTTGCAAATTATGAATTTTTTACAAAAAAAAGGAAAAAATATTATTTTTTTTCCTTTTTTTTATTTTATTGTTCAATCTGATTATTTAGAGTGATTCATCATATTTGTATCAATATTGACATTTAGTTGAGAAGCCACTTTCATGCCAAGCTCAATGTTGGCGCGGAAAAAATGACATAATTGTCTGTTGATAATCTCATCTTTTTTAGGTCCCGTGATGCCTTTCATGCTTCCGATAATATTTTTAATAAGATGATCCCTGTCTTCTGCACTCATTGCCTTTGTATATAATAATCCCGGTTGCGTATAATGATCACTGTCATTATCGTTTCTGTTGTAGTTGGCAACATGGGCACTGTCTAACTCATATTCGTAATTTTTGTAAGATACGTCTGCCTCTGTATCATCAAAACTATTTGGGAAATAATTCGGTTTGTCCTGATAATGGCTTGAATCTGCCATGAACCCGTCTCTCTGGTAATTATTGACGGCAAAAGGACATCTGTTTACCTCAAGCTGATGGGCATTCACACCAACTCTGTATCGGTGAGCATCCGGATAAGAGAACAGCCTTCCCTGAAGCATTTTGTCAGGTGAAAAGCTGATTCCGTTTATAAGGTTGCTAGGTGAGAAGGTAGATTGTTCTACGTGCGCAAAGTAATTTACAGGAACTTCATTAAGTTCCATTTCCCCTACTTCAATCAGTGGGAAATCATCGTGGAACCATACTTTGGTCACGTCAAAAGGATTCCATCTGAAATCTTTTGCCTGCTCCTCGGTCATTACCTGGATATACATTGTCCATTTTGGAAAATCTCCATTTTCAATAGCATTACAAAGATCTTCCTGTGCGAAGTCAGGATTCTCTCCTGCCATTTTTACGGCATCTTCATCCGTAAAGTTTTTTACACCCTGTTTCGTTTTGAAATGGAATTTTACCCATACCCTTTCGTTTTTATCATTGATCATCGAGAAAGTATGAGATCCGAAACCGTGCATATGTCTGTACCCATGTGGAGTTCCTCTGTCTGACATTAAAATAAGTACCTGATGAAGAGATTCGGGATTTAAGCTCCAGAAATCCCACATCATGGTGGCACTTTTTAAGTTGGTTTTGGGTACTCTTTTTTGGGTATGGATAAAGTCCGGGAATTTTTTCGCGTCTTTAATAAAGAAGACTGGCGTATTGTTTCCAACCAGATCCCAGTTTCCGTCTTCGGTATAAAATTTTAAAGCAAAACCTCTTGGGTCTCTCGCCGTATCCGCACTTCCTTTTTCTCCTCCCACTGTAGAAAATCTCGCAAACATTCTGCATGAGTTTCCTACTTTTGAGAATAATTTTGCCTTGGTATATTGGCTGATATCATGCGTTACGGTAAATGTTCCGTACGCTCCGCTTCCTTTCGCGTGCACAATTCTTTCAGGTATTCTTTCCCTAACGAAATGGGCTAGGTTCTCCTGAAGAACAAAGTCTTGCAGCAATACCGGGCCTCTTGGACCTACCGTCTGGGAATCCTGATGTTCAAAATAAGGTGCGCCGCTACTTAACGTTAATTTTTTAGAATCCATATAATTGATGATTTGAATAATTGTTTCTTCTTTTTAATATAAGTGTAAAGGTAGTGATTATCAAATTTACTTGAATTTTTAATTGCTTATAGCAAAAACATTATATCTTTGTAATAGATAATATTAATCAGATGAACATTCAGCAACTGGAATATCTTATCGCTGTTGATAAGTATAAACATTTTGGTAAAGCAGCTCAGGCATGCTTCATTACTCAGCCTACTTTAAGTGCCATGATACAGAAATTTGAGGACGAACTGGATGTGAAGGTTTTCGACAGAACGACACACCCTATCCGCACCACAGATGTAGGTTTGCAGATCATTGATCAGGCCAAGGTGATCATAGAGTCTGTCAATGAGCTGAAAAATAAAGCCAACCTTTTGAATAACATTTTAGGAGGAACGATTAATTTGGGTATTATCCCAACCGTTTCCTCTTTTATTCTGCCGACTGAGATCTTTAAGTTCCTTGAACAAAATCCGAAGATCCAGATGAATGTAAAAGAAATGACGACAGATAATATTATTAAAGCATTAAAAGCAGGAGAGCTGGATGCCGGTATTATCTCAACGCCATATGATACGGCTGATGAATTTTACCAGGATTTCCTTTTCAATGAGGAATTGATGATCTATAGCTCTAATACAGAAGCTAATAAAAAGAATTCTTACATCATTCCGGAAGAGCTTAATGTAGAAAAAGTATGGTTGCTTGAAGAAGGAAATTGCCTGAGAAATCAATTTGAAAATATCTGTCATCTGAAAGAAAATACCTTAAAGCCTAAGAATCTTGATTTCCTGGCTTCCAATATTCAGACTTTGGTGCATATGGTTGATAAAGTAGGAGGAATCAGTATTCTGCCTGAACTGGCATTGAGCCAGCTTTCCGAAGAGCAGAAAAAGAATGTTTTCAGATTCAAGAAGCCTTTCCCTTACAGAGAGATCAGTATTATTTATTATAAGCCGACATTTAAACAGAAAATCATTGATGAATTGTCACATTCTATCAAAAATTCTCTGGAGCTTAAACTGAATTATCATGTAAGCCCAAAAGAATTTGTCAGCATAAAGCCTCAGTAATCGCAAGGCTTTAAAGTGAGATAAATCATTAATTTAAAGAAAATTATAATTAATAAACAAAATTTTTGAGTATTACGAAAATAGTGCTTAAATTTGCTGACGTTTATTAACGAGGAAAAATTTGACCTGATTGCAACCTCTATAAAAAAATGCTAAAACAGTATTCTTTTTTTCGGGCCATTTATTCTTATTTTTCTTCGACAATATTTTTAATCTAAAAAACAAAGAATAATATGTCTTATTTATTTACGTCTGAATCAGTTTCAGAAGGACATCCGGATAAAATTGCAGATCAGATTTCCGATGCATTAATCGACCATTTTTTAGCCTATGATAAAGATTCTAAAGTAGCATGCGAGACGCTTGTTACTACGGGACAGGTTGTATTGGCAGGAGAAGTAAAGTCAGATGCTTATCTTGATGTACAGACGATTGCAAGAGAGGTAATCAATGGGATCGGATATACAAAAGGGGAATATATGTTCAACGGAGATTCTTGTGGAGTGATCTCAGCGATTCACGAGCAGTCTCCTGATATCAACCAGGGAGTTGACAGAGCTGTGACAGATGAATCTTTTGAAGCGAAAGCTAATGCACAGGGAGCTGGTGACCAGGGAATGATGTTCGGTTATGCTACTAACGAGACGGCAAACTACATGCCTCTTGCACTGGATCTGGCTCATACTATTCTTAGGGAACTTTCTGCGATCAGAAGAGAAAATAAAGAAATCACTTATCTTCGTCCTGATGCAAAAAGCCAGGTAACTATTGAATATTCTGATGATCACAAACCAATCAGAATTGATTCCATCGTAGTATCTACACAACATGATGACTTCGGAACAGAAGAAGAAATGCTGAACAAGATCCGTGAGGATATCAAAAACATTCTGGTTCCAAGAGTTGTTGCACAGCAGACTGAAGAAATCAAAGCATTATTCAACGATCAGATCAAATATCACATCAATCCTACCGGTAAATTTGTAATCGGTGGTCCTCACGGGGATACCGGTCTTACAGGCAGAAAAATCATTGTTGATACCTACGGAGGAAAAGGGGCTCACGGTGGTGGTGCTTTCTCAGGAAAAGACCCTTCAAAAGTTGACAGAAGTGCTGCGTACGCAACAAGACATATTGCCAAGAACCTGGTAGCAGCTGGAGTTGCTGACGAAGTTTTAGTGCAGGTTTCTTATGCAATCGGGGTTGCTGAGCCATGTGGTCTGTATATTAATACGTACGGAACTTCAAAAGTTGATCTTCACGATGGAGAAATTGCCAAGAAAGTTTCTGCTATTTTTGATTTAAGACCTTATGCTATTGAGCAGAATCTGAAATTAAGAAACCCGATCTATCAGGAAACGGCTTCTTACGGGCATATGGGTAAAGATCATTATGTTGCTGATAAAACTTTCAATAAAGGCCATAAAAATGAAATTACCTTGAAGGACCTCGAGTTCTTTACCTGGGAAAAGCTAGACAAAGTAGAAGAAATTAAGGCTGTTTTCGGAATTTAATTTTTTCTTTAGAATAAATGAGCTGCTTTATCTTCTGATAAGGCAGTTTTTTTTATTTTTACACTTTAATTAATTGAACGATGATGAATTTTCGAACTGCGGTTACAATTCTTTCCCTGTTTTTTCTGACTACATTGGTAAAAGCCCAGTATACCATGCATAAAATGATAAGTGTAGGATATACCTATCAGAACCAGAGTTTCGGGGAAGTCGGGGGTAAATTGCTTTTTCTGAAAAATGACGATGTAATTTACAGGTTGGGAGGTTCTGCCCTGATGGGAGTGGCAGACTCTAAATTTGCCATCATGCCCAAGCTGCAGGCAGACGTACTGCTTAACTTTGAGAAGAATGTGGATTTCTACCATTCTTACTATTTTTTGGTAGGAGCGGAAGGAACCAATAAATATATAGCTCCCAAGATCGGAGTAACATTATTCGGGATGCTGGACCTTACCGGTGGCTATGCATTTTCCATTGGAGATACCCGTTTAAACGGTAAAGAAATGAAAGGACTAAATATTAATTTTACACTAAATATCCCTACAGTCTTCATTCATGATATGTTTAAGTGATTTTTTTTAAATTTTTATCGTGAAAAATTAATAAAAGGTTAACAGTTGTTAAAAAATTATTATATTTACGTCATAATATAATTTGTACCAGCCTATCGAAGAGACTCTACTCTAAAAACTGTTTTGTATTTACAGCTAGAACCAGATGAGATATCTGGAAGGATACCTGTCTACAAATGTTATATTGAGAAGAGTTATGAAATCAAAATCGGATAGTTTACTAATTTCACTTTACCAGAAAGGTGACGAAGAGGCATTGTCAACCCTTATTCATCGCCATCAGAGAGAACTTTTTACATTCATTTTTTATAAAATTAATGATGAAGATTTAGCCAACGATATTTTTCAGGATACATTCATGAAAATTATTGTAATGCTTAAAGAAGGACGCTATAACGAAGAAGGCAAATTTATTCTTTGGGCCAAAAGAATTTCTCACAATTTAATCATCGATCATTTCCGGTCAAAAGCCAAAAATATCAAAGTCTCAGAAACTACTTTTGAAACCGATGAGTATTCTATTTTTGACCTGATCAGGGAGCCTTCTGAAAATATTGAAGATCAGATGGTTACTAACCAGATCCAGGAGGATTTGATGAAAATGCTGCAATTTCTTCCACTCAATCAGCAGGAAGTGATCAAATTAAGGTTTTTTGACGGACTAAGTTTTAAAGAAATTGCAGATCATACGGATATGAGTATTAATACCACCCTTGGCCGGGTTAGATATGCACTCATCAACCTGAGAAAAATCATGGATGAAAATAATATAATATTAACCAGATAAATAATATTTTGAAAAATTTCGCGTTTTAAGGAAAACATGCTTCGCTTATGAAAAAAAATGACTCCTTAAAAGTGAAAACTTTGAAACCTAAAAAACAAACCATCGATTTTTTGCTCAATTTTTCTAAAAGTATTGAAATTGTGAAGAGCAAGAGCAAAAATTACCCGATTCAAAAAAATTAAAATGATTAACTTTGTGCTGTATGAAAATGCAGCATGTTTATTTTGACCTGGACAATACGCTCTGGGATCATCGCAGAAACGCCTATCTGACGATCAAAGACCTTTTCGAAAAACAGGAAATAACTTCAAAATATAATATCGATTTTGAAGAGTTTCACGCTGTTTACCACGATATCAATGAAGACCTTTGGGAAAAGATAAGAGATGGAATTATAGGCAAAGAGTATTTGAGAGAACATCGGTTTTATGACTCATTCAAACATTTCGGTGTAGAAAACAAAGAACTTTCTCTTTATTTTGAGGAACATTTTCTGGATAATATTGTAAGTCATAATGAATTGGTGGACGGAGCAGAAGATATCCTTGATTATTTAAAAGCTAAAAACTATACTTTACATATCATTTCCAACGGCTTTCAGGAAGTGACTGAAAGAAAGTGTACATTATCAGGCATTGCCCATTATTTTAAAACGATTACCAGTGCAGATGCCATTGGTGTAAGAAAGCCTAATCCCAGGATTTTTGAATACTCCCTGGGACTTTCAGAGGCCAGAAAAGAAGAGAGTATTCTGATCGGTGACGACTGGATTGCCGATGCCATGGGAGCTACAGATTTTGGGATGGACGCTATCTTTTTTGATGTTTATAAAGAAGATAAAAAAGAGCCGGGGATAAAGGCTGTTACCCATTTGCAGCAAATTAAAGATTACCTGTAAGGGTAAGACATTGATAATATAGAGAAGCCATTAAGTTCAACTTAGTGGCTTTTCTTTTCTTCATATATTTTTAAAATAAAGACAGATAAGTCCGGCCATCTGTACAAATCTTGGATCATATTAAATTTAATCCGTTTTAATCTTTTACCGAATTTTTTTTCCTAATTCTTTCCCAAATTGATTCTGAACTTTGCTCTATAATAAGAACGGAAAAATTAATGTTATGAAAAATTTAAAGAAAATTACGGCAGTATTTGTTTTTATGTTTTTACTAATGGGAGGGTCTATGTCCGCACAGGACAGAGCAATCTCGCCGAATCAGTTGCCAAAGACAGCCAAAAACTTTTTATATGCCCATTTTAAAGGGATTCCCGTAAGCTCTGCTGTGGAAGACAGAGAAATTTATGGGGTTGATGAATATAAGGTATACCTGAACAATGGAATGAAAATGGAATTCGATAGTAACGGGAACTGGAAAGAAGTTGATGGAAAACACCAGAAAATACCTTACGGTTTTATTCCTGCTTCCATCAGAAATTATTCTGTAAAGAATTTCCCCAATACTTATATTACTAAGGTTGAAAAAAGAGATGGTCTTATAAGGCTGAACTTTCCAACGGATTAGAACTGGAATTTGACAGAAGCGGAAATTTTAAAAAAATTGATGACTGAGTAAGATAACGTATAACAATAAAAATTTAGCATTATGGTCAACTGGAGCTTAATAAGAAGTAACGGAAGAAAACTGTCTTCCGCTAAGATTAGAAAAAGTATTGTGTCTTTTATGACAAAGCACCATCCGTGCAGTGTGGTTCAGTCCATTGAAAAAAAATATAATGCCTATAAAATCGAATTAATAAGTGGAGTAAGCCTGTTTTTCGATGCTAACGGACGTTTTGTAAAATCAAACTAACTGTTCATGAAAGAAGGCTTAAAGACGAATGCCGGTGATCACTTACGAATATTAGATATTTTATGGGTAGTGTACCATGCTAGTCTTATTCTGACGATGCTTTCGTAATGATCCCGGCTTTGCTCTATAATTTTATATATTTGATATAAATTTAACCCTGTCTCAGTGGCGCAAATTACCTATGAAGATTTTAATAGTAGAAGATGAACCGGAATTGAAGAATGTTGTACAGAAATTTCTGGAAGCGGAACATTTCATTGTGGAGTACGCCGATACCTATCATTCCGGGTTGGAAAAGATTATTTCCTATGAATATGACTGCATTTTGTTAGACATTATGCTTCCTGATGGTAACGGTATCGACCTGTTGAAAGAGATTAAAAAAATGCATAAGAAAGATCCGGTGATCATCTTATCTGCAAAAGATTCAGTAGATGATAAAGTAGCCGGATTGGAAATTGGAGCGGATGACTATCTTGCCAAACCTTTCCATCTTGCAGAATTAATGGCAAGGATCAAATCTGTGATCAGAAGGAACCATCAGGATGGCGAAAATATCATTTCCTATAAAAACATAAGCATAGACCCGGACAACAGAAAAGTAATGGTAGCAGGCGAAGAACTTCTTGTAAACCGTAAAGAATATGATCTGTTGTATTACTTTGTAATTCACCCGGAAAAAACATTGCAGAAAACTACCCTTGCAGAGGCGATTTGGGGAGATTACATCGATCAGGCAGATAGCCTGGATTTTATCTATTCACAGATTAAAAACCTTCGCAAAAAACTGAAAGCATCCAATGCGGAAGCAGATTTTCAGGCCGTGTACGGAATAGGATATAAATTTGTCTGATGAAAGTTTCACTAAAATACTACACGATAAAATACCTTATCATGATCCTGCTGCTGATCATTGCAGTATGGGCAGGGTTATTTTATGCTTATATCCTGGACGAAGTACATGATAATGTAGATGATGGATTGAGAGACAGGAAGATACAGATTATTAAAGCGGTGTACCTGAACCCCCAACTCTTGAAGAATAATGAATTTGGATTTAATGAATTTAAAATCAATCCTATTGGTTCCGGAGATTATCAAAATAAAAGCAGGCTCTATAATAAAATGTATTATATGGAGTACGATGACAAGGACCAGCCCTATCGTGTGCTCGAAGCAGATTTTATTGATCAGTACAAAAATCACCAGCGACTTGTCATCAGAACTTCGACCGTAGAAGAAGATGAATTGATCTATGACCTCACGACGGCTCTTATTGTGTTGTATATTCTTTTAGTCATAAGCATTGTCGTTGTCAATGGCTATCTCCTCAATAAAGCAATGAGGCCCTTCTACTCAATTTTAGATAAGCTTAAAAAATATCAGTTTGGGGTGCCTTCCCTCCAGAATCCGCAAAGTTATTCGATTAAGGAATTTGAAGAACTGAACGTAGAAATTGATGAAATGATTGAACGAAACGAACTCGTTTTTTATCAGCAGAAACAATTCATAGAAAATGCTTCCCACGAACTTCAGACTCCGCTGGCAATTGTTATTAATAAGATAGATCTGCAGATTCAAAACGAAAATCTTGATGAAAAAAACATGAACCTTCTTTCTGAAGTGAAAAATGACCTCAGAAGAATGGTGGGGCTGAATAAATCTTTACTCATGCTTTCCAAAATAGAAAACAGCCAGTTTAATAAAACCTCAGGGGTAGATTTTAATGATTTGATCACCAAACTGGTTGAAAACTATGAAGACTTCATAGCCTTTAAGAAAGTGAATGTCAATATTATAGGAAAAGGATTTTTTATTGCGGATTTTAACCGGGATCTTGCAGATATTTTGTTGTCCAATCTTCTTAAAAACGGAATAAAGTATAATAACGAAAACGGTATTCTCAATATCATCATTGAAGATAACAGGATTATCTTTCAAAACAGCGGAGCCGGAATCGCTTTAGATGCATCAAAAATATTTAACCGTTTCTATAAGCAGGGTAGTGATCATGGCTCTACCGGGCTGGGTCTTTCTATTATAAAGACGATCATCAAACAATATCCGGGCTGGAGTATTTCATACGAATTTGAAGACGCAATGCATTACTTTATTCTTGAAAAAAACAAGAGGTAATTCAGGGGGTGAATTACTATAAAACTACCGTTAGCAGATACAATAAGAGGCTGTCTCATGTTGAAACAGCCTCATTTATTATATTAAAACATAGAATTAAAATCCTAAGCTTGTTCTTACTCTTTTGAGAGTTTCCATTGCAATTGGTCTTGTTTTTTCTGCTCCCTGCTGCAATTTTGCTTCCAGCTCGTCCAGGTGTGTCATGTAATAGGAGAATATTTCTCTTTCTTTGGCAAAACGAACCAGGATCAAATCCAATAGTTCTTTTTTAGCATGTCCGTATCCGAAGTTTCCGGCAAGGTATTTTGCTCTCAGCTCCTCCGTTTGTTCAGGTGTTGCAATCAGCTCATAGATCTGGAAGGTCTTATCCGTTTCAGGATCTTTAGGCTCTTCCAAAGACTTGGAGTCTGATTCAATACTCATTACCTGCTTTTTTAATTCCTTTTCAGGTAAGAAAATATTGATGATATTTCCCATAGACTTAGACATTTTACGCCCGTCTGTTCCCGGTACATATTTTGTGTCCTGTTGAAGCTCTGCCTGTGGTAATACCAGCACTTCTCCCATTTGGTTATTAAATCTGGAAGCTACATCTCTTGCAATTTCCAGATGCTGAAGCTGATCTTTTCCTACAGGAACAATTTCCGCATCGTATAATAAAATATCCGCAGCCATCAGAATAGGATAAGTAAACAGACCGGCATTCACATCCTGAAGGCGGTCAGCTTTATCCTTAAATGAATGAGCCAATGTTAATCTTTGATAAGGGAAAAAACATGATAAATGCCAAGATAGTTCACAGGTTTCAGCGATATCACTTTGTCTGTAGAAGAATGTTTTTTCAGTATCTAGTCCACAAGCAAGCCAAGCCGCAGCAATCTCGTAGGTATTTTGTCTTAATGTCTGCGCATCTTTGATCTGCGTCAGCGTATGAAGATTCGCAATAAATAAAAATGATTCATTTCCTTCCTGCTTGGAAAGTTCGATCGCAGGAATGATTGCCCCAAGCAAATTTCCAAGATGGGGTGTTCCGGTGGCTTGAATGCCGGTAAGAATTCTTGACATTTGTTTAAAATTTATATTTAAAATTAATGAATTGCAAATTTACGAGGTTTGCGGGGAATAACGAAAGATAAAAGATAAAAGATAAAAGATAAAAGATAAAAGATGTTGCTATTAAAAATCAATAGGGGTGGCTTTAGTCCGGCCAGCTTAAAATTCAGCATCCATCCATTGGCTTCAGCCAAAATCAATCTATCCAAAATAATCAATTTATCTTTCCACAATCATCTGTGAAGATCCTTGCAATCCGTGGTAAAACGAATTAAGAAATAACAATTTTCTCACCTCCGAATTTCGGTTCCACTCCAAAAAGAAGATCCCAATACACTTTGGCTTTAGCAAGATATTCTCTCAGATTTGTTTTTAAGCCCGCATATTTATTCACATCCGCTGCATTATAACCGAAGGCTTCCATTCCATTTTTTCTGGCCAGAAAAACGGCTCTTTCATTGTGGAATTTCTGAGAAATAATCACCAGTCTGGTCTGGCTGAAAATGTCCTTAGCCCTCACCACAGAATCCAATGTTCTGAATCCTGCATGGTCTAAAATAATATGATCCCTTGGAACTCCTGCCTGAACGAGAGCAACCTGCATATCTTCAGGTTCATTATAATCCTTTGTACTATTATCACCACTTACAATAATATACTTTATTTTTCCGCTTTTATACAACTCTGTCGCTGCTTTTATCCTGTTGTAGAAATAGGTATTAGGCATTCCGTTGCTTAAGGTTTTTCCGGTGCCGAGCAACAATGCTGTTTTGGTTTCCGGCACATCCGTTATATTGTAAAAAACAAAAGCCTCACTGTCTTTTTTGATGCTGTAATTTGCCCAGGCAATAAAAATAATTCCTGCAACGAATAGAAGCAGGAAAAATGTAAGAATATTGTTGATGATTTTTTTCATTCGAAAAATAAGTCATTTAAAATTCAAGACCGTTCGGGAAAGCTTTTTTCTGAAGATCAGCAGGAAGGCTGCTCCTACAGTAATTGCCGAATCGGCAACATTGAAAATATATTTGAAAAATTCAATATGTTTTCCTCCGATTACGGGCCAGCTTTCAGGAACATACCAGTCTACCAGCGGGAAGTGGAGCATATCTACTACACATCCTTTCATAAAGGTAGAATAACCATGGCCAAAAGGAACCATCTTGGAAATTCCTCCATAGCCAATCCATCGGTCGATACTCGGATCATAAACAGTTCCGCTGTCGAAGATCATCCCATAGAACATTCCGTCGATAAGATTTCCGATAGCTCCGGCAAAAATAATAGACATGGGAATAAGAAGATAGTTGGAGGCTCCTTCTTTTAACCACTTTTTGAACATATAAATCATTCCTCCGATTAGGAAAACCCTTAAAATTACCAGAAAATATTTCCCGATGATTCCTCCGAAATGGAAACCGTAAGCCATTCCCGGGTTTTCTACAAAAGTCAGTTTGAATCCAGGAAAAACAGAGATACTGTCATCGAGGTTGAAATGTGTTTTAATATAAATTTTTGAAGCCTGATCAATTAACAACACTAAAAATGTTATCGCTAATATCTTTTTCATTATTCTCCTTTAGGTTTTGAAGGTTTTGCTCCCGGCTTTGCAGTTTTATGATCACTCGCTTTCTTAATCACCTTTTGTCCGTTGAATGAACTTTTGATATGAGCTTTTTCAAACTTAATGTTCATTTCTTTCAAAACACTTTTCAGGGCGCTAAGCTCCATAGAATTTTTTGGATGTACTATGATTGATTCCATTTCTTATATTTAATTTTTTACATTTTGGACAATTCGTCAAGTCTTTTTCTGTCGGTTGTCGAGAGATCATTGATGCCGTTTTTGCCCATCTTACCCAAAAGTCTGTCAATTTCTTTTTCCCGCTCACGTTTGGCGGAATTAAATCGGTCATCAATCGTATAATTTTTTTGTTTATCAGCAAAGAATCGGTTTTTGATCCATTCCCTGTTGAAAAACAATAAAATTACAGCGACGATCCCTATTAAAATGACTACTTCGCTCATGAGTATACATTAAAAATTAGGTTTATAAAGTATCCTTTGAATACGATATAAACCCAATATTATTTTACAAACCTTACGGTTATTTTTGCATATTTTTCGCTTCGATGCTTAGCGTCGCGTGAGGAACGGCTAAAAGTCTTTCCTTAGGAATTAATTTCCCTGTTACTCGGCAAACACCGTACGTTTTATTTTCGATTCTGATTAATGCATTCTTAAGATCACGCACGAATTTTTCCTGTCTTCCTGCTAAAATAGAATTCTGCTCTTTGCTTAGTGTTTCAGCACCCTCCTCAAAGGCTTTGAATGTAGGTGAAGTATCATCTGTACCATTGTTCTGGTCATTAATGAAACTTTCTCTGATCAGCTGAAGATCTTTTTCTGCTTTTTCTATTTTGTCTTTTATGATCGCTTTAAATTCCTGTAAATCAGCATCGCTGTATCTAACTCTTTCGTCTGACATATTCTTTTCTCTTTTTTAATAAAATTATGAAATGGAATTTGAAATACAATAACTACATGTTAATTTTTTTCGACATTTATCTTAAAATTAACCTCATCTATTTCGATTTCGTTAAAATTTGAAAGTGAAGATACAATTTCTATTTTACTTGACAAGACCTCTGAAGAAATATATTCCTCATTTTTCTTAATATCTTCAAGGAATGGAGAAGTTTCCTCAATCGAGATATTAATTCTGTCTGTCAGGTCAAAGTCTTTATCTTTTCGCAGGTTTTGAATTCTGTTGATAAATTCTCTTGCGATACCTTCAGATTTTAATTCATCTGTTAACGTCAAATCTAATGCCACAGTTGTTTTTCCGTCAGAAGTTACTGTCCATCCCGGGATATCTTTTGTCGAAATTTCCACATCATCCGGTGTAATTTCATATCCTTGGATATCAAGTTTTCCTTCTTTTTCAAGAGCGGCAATTTGTTCTGTCGTAAGATTGCTGATTTCGGCACCTACCACCTTCATATCTTTTCCTAATTTAGGACCAAGAGCTTTGAAGTTAGGTTTTATCTGTTTTACAATTAAATGGGAAGCTTCTTCCGCATTGATCAACTGCAGTTCTTTTACGTTGACTTCCTGTTTGATCAGGTCGGCTACAGCAAGAATCTGCTGTTCCGTTTTAGAATCCAATACAGGAACCAATACTTTTTGTAAAGGCTGACGCACTTTTACGTTCTCTTTCTTTCTAAGAGAGAACACCATACTGGTAATGTTTTGGGCCAAATGCGTTTTTTCAACCAGATCCTGATCGATTAAACTTTCATCAGCTACCGGGAAGTCTGTTAAATGTACAGATTCACAATTCTCTTTTCCGGTTACTTTATTTAAATCCTGATACAATTGATCCATAAAGAACGGGGCAATAGGAGCTGATAACTTGGCTACCACTTCAAGACAAGTATATAAAGTCTGGTAAGCAGAGATCTTATCATCTGAATAGTCTCCTTTCCAGAAACGTCTTCTGCACAATCTTACATACCAGTTACTCAAATTATCATTTACAAATGTGCTGATCGCCCTTGCTACTCTTGTTGGTTCGTAATCCTCGTAGAATGCTTTTACTTCTTTGATCAGAAGGTTCAGCTCAGAAAGGATCCATCTGTCAATCTCCGGACGGTTTTCCACTTCTTTCTCTGAGTAATTAAATCCATCCACGTTTGCATATAACGCGAAGAATGAATAGGTGTTGTACAATGTTCCGAAGAACTTTCTTCTTACTTCATCAATACCTTCGATATCAAACTTCAGGTTTTCCCAAGGATTTGCATTGGAGATCATGTACCAGCGTGTGGCATCCGGTCCGTATACTGAAAGTGTTTCAAACGGATCCACGGCATTTCCTAAACGTTTTGACATTTTCTGCCCGTTTTTATCCAGAACAAGACCGTTACTCATAACATTTTTATAAGCTACTGAATCAAAAACAGCTGTTCCGATGGCATGCAGCGTATAGAACCATCCACGGGTCTGATCAACACCTTCTGCGATGAAATCAGCCGGGAATGCTTTATGGTTGTCAATTAATTCTTTATTTTCAAAAGGATAGTGCAGCTGAGCATACGGCATAGAGCCTGAGTCAAACCAAACGTCGATCAGGTCGCTTTCGCGCTTCATTGCTCTTCCCGAATCAGAAACTAAAATTACTTTGTCTACTACATTTTTGTGAAGATCAACCAGTTCATAGTTCGATTCAGACATATTTCCGATTTCGAAACCTTTGAATGGGTTTTCAGTCATCAATCCTGCTGCAACAGACTTTTCGATCTCGTTGTACAGTTCTTCAACAGAACCAATGATCTTTTCTTCTTTTAAGTCGTCAGTTCTCCAGATCGGTAACGGAATTCCCCAATACCTCGAACGGGACAAGTTCCAGTCGTTCACATTCTCCAGCCAGTTGGCAAAACGTCCTTCTCCGGTGGCTTTAGGCTTCCAGTTGATTTCTTTGTTTAAATTAACCAGTCTGTCTTTTACGGCAGTCATTTTCACAAACCATGAGTCCAGCGGATAATAGAGTACCGGTTTGTCAGTTCTCCAGCAGTGTGGATACGAGTGGACATATTTTTCTACTTTGAAGGCTTTATTCTCTGTTTTCAATAAGATCGCAAGCTCTACATCCCATGATTTCTCAGGAGCAGTTCCTTCATCGTAATATTCGTTTTTGATATACTTTCCTGAAAATACTTCAGGAACATTTTCTCCTTTGATGAACCTCCCTTGTAAATCTACCAGTGGAACGAGATTGTCATTTTCATCTTTTACCAACATGGGCGGGATCTCAGGCTGAGCCATTTTTGCTACTCTTGCATCATCAGCACCAAAAGTAGGAGCGGTATGTACGATACCTGTACCATCTTCTGTTGTTACGAAATCACCCAGGATCACTCTGAATGCATTTTCAGGATTGTCATTCGGTGTAAACCATGGAACCAGTTGCTCATATCTTGTATCAACAAGCTGCTCTCCGGTGAACTCTTTTAAAACCTTAAATGGAATCACCTTAGCCTCTGGAGTATAATTTGCAAAATCCTCATCCGTTCCTTCTGTATATTTCTTACCGAAAACCTTAGGTAAAAGAACTCTGGATAAAACGACAGTTACCGGTTCAAAAGTGTATTGATTGAAAGTTTTAACCAAAACATATTCAATATCTCTTCCTACGGTAAGAGCCGTATTGGATGGTAACGTCCATGGAGTGGTCGTCCACGCCAGGATATGCACATCTCCGTCAACATCACTGAATAATACTGACGAATCCTTCTTTACCTTAAATTGGGCAACAACGGTAGTATCCGAAACATCACGGTACGTTCCCGGCTGGTTCAGTTCGTGTGAAGAAAGACCTGTCCCTGCTTTCGGAGAATAAGGCTGGATCGTGTATCCTTTGTACAACAAGCTTTTGTCATACAATTGCTTTAACAGCCACCAAACCGTTTCCATATATTTTGACTTGTAGGTAATATACGGGTCATTAAGGTCTACCCAATATCCGATTTTCTCGGTAAGGTTATTCCAAACGTCGGTATAACGCATTACTGCTTCACGACAAGCTTTGTTGTAATCTTCAATCGAGATTTTTTTACCAATATCTTCTTTAGTGATTCCTAATTCTTTCTCCACACCCAGCTCTACAGGAAGACCATGCGTATCCCAGCCTGCCTTACGGAAAACCTGCTTCCCGTTCTGCGTCTGGTAACGGCAGAAAATATCTTTCAATGCTCTTGCCATTACGTGGTGAATTCCAGGCATACCGTTCGCTGAAGGCGGACCTTCGTAAAATACAAACTCAGGATTACCCTCGCGAATCTCAACACTCTTGCTGAAAGTTTTATTCAGTTTCCAAAATTCCGCTACATTCTCGGCTATGTCAATAAGGTTGAGGTTTTTATATTCTTTAAATTGGCTCATTGTAAATATCTCAATATTTCGTTGATTAATAAGTTTGCAAATTTAGTGAATTTTGTCGGTTTATAATATATGTTTTATTTCGATATCTTCTATTAAAAACTTCAATTTCAGAAATATAAATACTGGAAGCGCATAAGAGCGAATCTGACATCATTGGTAATTGGAATTTTCGCAAAATTTTGAACGGACTTTCTAATGGAATCTTCTATGAAAAAGCTGATAAAAATTAATATCAAAAAATATCGGTAAGATTAAAATAGCACGATCATTGCTTGAAATTTTGTATATTCAAATGAACCTAATCCCAAATGATGTTATGAAAATATTTTATAAACTGATGCTTATTGTTTGTTTAATCAATGGTATCATATCCCAGGCCCAAAACTATCCACAGAATTATTTCCGGAATCCGTTGAATATTCCCATGCAATTGGCCGCCAATTTTGGGGCTATCCGTTCCAATCATTTTCATATGGGGCTGGACTTAAGAACCAACAGCCAAGAAAACCTCTCGGTTCTTGCAGCAGCAGACGGATATGTAAGCAGAATAAAAGTAGAGCGGTATGGCTTTGGAAATGCCGTATACATAACCCATCCGAATGGCTACACCACAGTATATGCTCACCTGAATAAGTATTTTGATGCGCTTGATGCCTATGTAAAAGAAAGACAATATAAAGAGGAAAAATGGGAGCAGGATATTAGTTTTCAGCCGGGACAGTTTCCTGTAACCAAAGGTCAATTGATAGCCTTAAGCGGAAATACAGGAGGGTCGGCAGGACCTCATCTGCATTTTGAGATACGTGATACCAAAACAGAAGAGTGCCTTAATCCACTTCTTTTTGGTTTTACAATTCCTGATAGTGTAGCACCCATCATCAGTGGATTGTACTGGTATGACAGACGTTTTAGTACCTATGAACCGGGAGCAAATGGTGTATCAGTAAAAAGAGTGGAAACATATACACGGCCGATGTGGTAAGAGTAAACTCTCCGGTTGTAAGCTTTGCGATAAAAGCCGTGGATAAAGCCAATCAAGGGTTCAATCTGGGGATTTATCATGCAGAATTACTGATGGATGGTAAATTGATCTATAGTTTTTCTATAGATAAAGTGAGCTATGATGATACCCGTTATGAGAATGGCTCTATAGATTATACCAAATTTGCAAGGGATAAGATGAGCGTTCAGCATTTATCCGTTTTACCGGGAATGAAATTACAGAATTATAGCGTTCCGGGTTTATCAGGAATCATCAATCTGCAGGATAATGAAGTTCACAATATTGAAATTATTTTAAAAGATATCAAAGGAAATATCAGCAGGTTGGCAACGAAAGTTCAGCTTGATGGCATCGGAAATAAAATTAATCCTTCAGGTACCGTTTTAAATCCCAATGAGGCAAAGACTATCAACACTCAAAATGCTGATGTCAGTTTCAGTAAATATGCAGTTTACGATGCTGTTAATTTTACTGCAAATGAAAAGCCGGATGCAGATTCCGATGTGATTTCCAATATCATTAGTCTTCACAGTACGTATGTGCCGGTGCACGACAATTATACCATAAAAATAAAACCGAACAGGCCGCTGAATAAGGAAGAAAAAGATAAGGTGGTTCTTTTGTTTGACTATAGCAGTGATAAAGATGCCGTGAAAGGAAAATGGAACGGGGATAAAGTTGAAGGACAATTTAACAGACTGGGAACAGTAAAACTTGTGCTGGATAAAACTTTGCCATCCGTTTTTCCGGGATGGAAAGAAGGTGGGCTTATCAATAGCGGTTCTTTGCGTTTGAAAGGAAGCACAAAAATAGGCGATATTGTATTCTTCCGTGCTGAGATGGATGGAAAATGGCTCAGGTTTGCCCGGGTTAAAAACGATTTTGTATATGTTTTTGATGAAAAATGCCCGAAAGGTTCAGGATCCCATACTTTGAAAGTTACCACAATCAACACAGCAGGCAATACCAATACCCAGACTTTTACATTTCAGAGATAGGGGAATTGTCTTTAAATGCTTTAATCCTTCAATCTTTTAATTTAATTAAATACATTTGCTCAAAATTAAAATCATTGGAATTTCATCCGTCAATCGAAAAATCTAGCATTCAGGAGATCACAAAGTTTCAGGAAGAGAAGCTTAGGGAACTTTTGACTTATCTTGAAAATCATTCGCCGTTCTATCAAAAACTGTTTCGGGAACATCATATTGACATCAGGGACATCAGTACTTTGGAAGACCTGCAGAAAATCCCTACAACAACAAAAAATGATCTGCAGCAGAATAATCATGATTTTTTCTGTATCAGTCCGGATAAAATTGTTGATTACAGTACTACGTCAGGAACCTTAGGCGATCCCGTGACTTTCGGATTGTCTGATAATGACCTTGAAAGACTGGCTTACAACGAGGCGATATCTTTCGCCTGCGCAGGGATTCAGAAAGGAGATGTCGTACAGATGATCACAACCATTGACAAACGGTTTATGGCCGGGCTGGCCTATTTCCTGGGACTAAGGAAAATGGGAGCCAGTGTAGTGAGAATGGGCCCTGGAATACCTGAGCTTCAATGGGATTCTATTTTCAGATACCAGCCTAAATATCTGATTACCGTTCCTTCATTCTTACTGAAAATGATTGACTATGCGGAAAAGAATGGTCTGGATTATAAAAACTCCAGTGTTTATGGGGCGGTATGTATCGGAGAAAGCATCAAAAACCAGGATTTTACAGATAATATCCTTTCCCGGAAAATTAAGGAAAAGTGGAATATTAAACTTTTTTCAACCTATGCTTCTACGGAAATGAGTACTGCTTTTACCGAATGTAAGTATCAGATTGGCGGGCATCATCATCCGGAGCTGATCATTACAGAAATTCTTGATGATCTGGGAACCCCCGTGAAAGAAGGTGAAAGCGGGGAGCTTACCATTACTACCCTTGGCGTTGAGGCAATTCCTTTATTAAGGTTCAAAACAGGTGACATTGTAAAGGCGCATTATGAGCCGTGTCAATGTGGAAGAAATACGATGAGATTGGGCCCGGTCATTGGGAGAATGCAGCAAATGATCAAGTATAAAGGCACCACATTGTATCCGCCTGCGCTCAATGATATTTTGAATGATTTTAATACTATTTTATGCTATCAGATCGTTATTCAGGCAAGTGAAATTGGACTTGATGAAATTATAATCAAAATAAGCACCGAAGATATCAGTGAGAATTTTGTCAATGATGTTAGAGATCATTTCAGGGCAAAGCTCAGGGTGAGCCCGAAAATAGAGATCATTGATTTTGATATTCTTTCTAAAGTAGTGTTTAATCCCAACAGCAGAAAGCCTGTTACATTCATTGATTTAAGATAAAAACAAAAACAACGATGAAAAAAATACTGTTAGTGATTCTTTTCGCTTTCTCATCTTTTCTGATGGCTCAAAGAGTGAAAGTTATTTCCGGAAACTACGACTTTTTAAAAGATCAGAAGTTCATAAAAGTAGTTTTTAAATATGGAGGACTAACCTTTACCAGGAAAAAAATTTCCGAACAAGAATATATCACGCAGAGAATGGCTGAGATAGAAAAGGGAAGCAGTAAAGAGAATGCTGAAAAATGGAAGCAGGATTGGGAATATTCAAAAAGTAAAACTTTTCAGGATAAATTTCTGGCTTCGTGGAATAAAAACACTGATATTGAAGCCTCTACCAATTTTGAAATAACCAAATATACTTTAATTGTTGAACCTACCTGGATATCTCAGGGTGCTTTTATCGGGTTGGGAAATATTCCGGCACAAATGAATTCTAAAATTTCCTTCGTAGAAACCAATAATCCTGATCATGTTGTGATGGTCGTTGAAGGAATAAAGGCTACTGGAGATAATGTCATCGGAATTCCCAACAACAATGACCGTATCGCCGAGTGTTTTGCAAAAACCTCAAAGATGCTCGCTTTAAAAGTAGATTATTATACCAGAAAATAAAAAATTAATAACCTTTAACCTTTTAAATTAAATATGAAAAAACTCTTATTGCTATTACTGATGGCGATTGTAAATTTTTCCTTTGCCCAAAGTAAACTGAATTATGAATTTGGAAATTTCGATTTACTTAGAGATCAAACTGAAGTAAATGTTCAGTTCAAATTTGAAAACCCAGCTTTTCAAGTTGAGAATTACACCGAAGCGCAGTATCTGGAGAGGAGAAAAGCAGAGACGTTGACCAAAAAAGATGAAGTAGCCTGGCAAAAATGGATAGGAGAGTGGAACCGGTACAGAGAATCTGTTTTTTTTAATAAATTTATTGATGGATTAAATGCTAAAACTAAGAAAATCAGATTCGGAAAAGATCTAAAAACAAAATACACATTAGTTGTTGAAACAAAATGGATTTATGCCGGTTGGGCCGGTGGAATGATGGTACAACCAGCCAAACTATCCACCGTGATAACCTTTGTTGATCATGAAAATCCATCTCAGGCAGTCACCAAAATTCAAACCGATAAAATTGAAGGAATAGGAGTTAAAGGAGATTATATCATGGAATATGGCAGAATAGCTGCAGCTTATGAAAAAACAGGCAGGCAGCTGACAAAAGAAATTAATAAAATGATAAAATAAAACAAAAACGGTCTGAATTTCAGACCGTTTTTTATGATTGATTATGCTCTTGCTTTTCTGATTTGATGAGGTTTGCGAGGTTTTTAATAACCGTGTCATGCTTCTTTACAAAAGGATTGTCTTTGTTCCAGACATATCCCGCCAGTACGGCACAGATCTTTTTCTTGACATCGGGATTTTCCGGTTGATGGAAGAACAGCTCCTGGAGATTTCCGGTGTACCATTCTTTCACATACGTAGTGAAAACATCTACACCATATAAAATATAATCTGCATATTCCGTCTGCCAGTTTATCTTTTCGCCGTTTAATTGTCTGAGGGCCAGTTTCGCAGCCTGCATTCCTGATTCTGTGGCAAAAGCCATTCCCGAAGAGAAAACAGGGTCAAGGAACTCAGAGGCATTACCCGTTAAGGCAAAACCTTCTCCGAAAAGACTTTTGACAGAACATGAATAATCTTTTAAATGCCTTGGTTCAAAAAGGAAATCTATGTCTCCAAATCGTTTTACATAATAGTCGGAAAGAGAGATCGCTTTTCTTAACGCTTCGGCAGCATCTCCGTTGTCAGATAGTTTTTCAATATAATCGGTAGGTCCTACAATTCCTACGCTTGTATTTCCATTGGAAAAAGGAATAACCCAAAGCCATACTTCAGTTTCAATAATGTCAAAAGAAATTAGAGTTCCTTCTTCCCCTTCTTCCCGGTTGATATCTTTCACATGAGAGAAAATTGCCGAGTGAGGAGAAAGCTTTGACGGCTTTTCAAGATCTAATAATCGTGGTAAAACCCTTCCATATCCGCTGGAGTCAATTACAAACCTGGCATGAATCTCTTTGGTTTCTCCGTTATTATTTCTTACTGTAGTTATAGAATCTGTTCCGTTAAACTTAATATCTATAACTTCTGTTTCAAATTCAAGATCGATACCCTTATTAATAACCTCCTGAGCCAGGGTATTATCAAAATCAGCTCTCGGAACCTGCCAGGTCCAGTCCCAGCCTTCACCAAATTTATTACTGAAATCAAAAATGCAGACTTCATCCCCTCGAAGGAAACGTGCACCAAGCTTTTTTTCAAAACCCATTTTGTCTAATGCAGGAAAAAGCCCCGCCTCATCAAAGTGGTCCATGACCCTTGGAATTAAGCTTTCCCCTACTACCAGTCTTGGAAATTTTGTTTTTTCAACAACTTTTACGTTGACGCCGTTCTTCTTTAAGTAGGAAGAAGACACGCATCCGGAGGGCCCGGCTCCGATTACAAGAACGTCAACAGATTCTTTGCTCATCTTTGATTTTTTATTTTAATAATAACTTTTATCTTTGCCGCAAAATTAGTGACAATTAATTAATATTTTACAAAATTATCAACTATTACTTTTAATTGATGAAAATAAATAACTTTTTAGAACTGAAAGATTTTCAAAAAATAATCATTGAAAATGAAAAAATAGAACTGGATGAATCCCTTTTATCAAAAGTAGATAGGAGCTATCAGTTTCTAAAGGAATTTTCAAAAAATAAAGTAATATATGGTGTGAACACAGGTTTCGGACCAATGGCCCAGTTTAAAATCAGTGATGAAGACACTCTTCAGCTTCAGTATAACCTGATAAGAAGCCATTCGTCGGGAATCGGAATACCTTTACCGGCAGAAGAAGTTAAAGCCTGTATGCTCGCAAGGTTGAATACCCTGTCATTGGGGAATTCCGGAGTACATCAGTCGGTTATTTATCTTCTTCAGGAATTGATTAACAGAGATATTACCCCGCTTATCTTTGAACATGGAGGAGTCGGTGCAAGTGGTGACCTTGTTCAGCTGGCTCACCTGGCATTGGTATTAATTGGGGAAGGAGAAGTTTTCTACAAAGGTGAAAGAAAATCTACTCAGGAGGTTTTTAAGATAGAGAGTCTGGAACCTATACAGGTAGAAATCCGCGAAGGACTTGCTCTGATGAACGGAACTTCCGTGATGTCCGGAATCGGTATTGTAAATGCTTACAAAGCTAATTTATTAACAGATATATCCATTAAGCTTTCTTGTGCAATCAATGAGATTGTTCAGGCCTATGATGACCATTTATCAGAAGCGTTAAACGGAACCAAAAGACATTACGGTCAGCAGAAGATTGCAGAAAGAATGCGTGCCCACCTGGCTGACAGTAAGCTGATCAGAAAAAGAGCTGATCATTTGTATACCCACTTTGAGGAACAGGAGAAAGTTTTTAAAGAAAAAGTTCAGGAATATTATTCATTACGATGTGTCCCACAGATTTTAGGACCCGTGCTGGATACCCTGGAATACACGGAGAAGGTATTGGAGAATGAAATTAATTCTGCCAATGACAATCCGATTATCAATGTTGAAGATCAGCATGTTTACCACGGAGGAAACTTTCACGGGGATTACATTTCTCTGGAAATGGATAAGCTTAAAATCGTGGTGACCAAGCTGACAATGCTCGCAGAAAGACAGCTGAACTACCTGTTGAATGCTAAAATCAATGAAATCTTGCCTCCTTTTGTAAATTTAGGTAAATTAGGTTTCAATTTCGGGATGCAGGGTGTACAGTTTACGGCAACTTCCACTACGGCAGAAAGCCAGATGTTGTCGAATCCTATGTATGTTCACAGTATTCCGAATAATAATGACAATCAGGATATCGTTAGTATGGGTACCAATGCTGCAGTGATCTGTAGAAAAGTTATTGAAAATGCTTTTGAGGTATTGGCGATCGAAGCAATTACCATTATTCAGGCTATTGAATATCTTGGTTTCCAGGATAAGGTATCATCTTCCACCAAAGGATTGTATGATGATATCAGAAAGATTATTCCTGCATTTTCCGACGATATGGTGATGTACCCGTATCTGGAAGAAGTGAAGAAATATTTAAAGACCATGTAACTATTGGCTATAGTGAATTGTCTGTAAAGAATAAGGAAAACAGGCTAACTTAAAAAAACTAAAAACGAAATAAACACTAACGCATGAAATGTGCAATTGTAACAGGAGGCTCCCGCGGAATCGGAAGAGCCATCTGTATAAAACTGGCTGAAGAGAAAAACTATCATATACTGATCAACTACACTTCCAACGAAGCTGCAGCAAAAGAAACATTGGCAAAAGTAGAAGAATTGGGTGCCACAGGAGAAATTCTTAAATTTGATGTAGGAAATACAGATGAAACGCAACATATTCTGACTGACTGGCAGGAAAGAAACTCTGATGCCGTGGTAGAAGTGATCGTAAATAACGCCGGAATTACAAAAGACGGTCTGTTTATGTGGATGCAAAAGGAAGACTGGAACTCTGTAATCAATACAAGTTTAGACGGCTTTTTCAATGTGACCAACTTCTTTATTCAAAAATTACTTCGTAACAAATACGGAAGGATTATTAACATGGTTTCAGTTTCAGGAGTAAAAGGAACAGCAGGGCAGACCAATTATTCTGCTGCAAAAGGAGCGCTGGTTGGCGCTACAAAAGCTCTTGCGCAGGAAGTTGCCAAAAGAAATATTACCGTAAATGCAGTAGCTCCGGGATTCATTAAAACAGATATGACCCAGGAATTTAATGAAGATGAACTGAAGGCAATGATTCCCGCAAACAGATTTGGAGAAGCAGAAGAAGTAGCTGACCTTGTCGCATTTTTAGCCTCAAAAAAAGCCTCTTATATCACGGGAGAAGTTATAAATATTAACGGAGGAATTTATTCATAAATAT
Source organism: Chryseobacterium indologenes (assembly GCA_016025055.1). Lineage (NCBI taxonomy): Bacteria > Pseudomonadati > Bacteroidota > Flavobacteriia > Flavobacteriales > Weeksellaceae > Chryseobacterium > Chryseobacterium indologenes. The sequence continues at coordinate 1,321,612 of CP065590.1, read as the reverse complement.
GGAAAATAGGGTTGTAATTACCGGAATGGGAATTTATTCCTGCATCGGGACGTCTTTAGAAGAGGTCAGGGAATCCCTATTCCACGGAAAATCGGGTATTGTTTTAGACAAAGAAAGAAAAGAATTCGGTTTCAGATCAGGATTGACGGGCGTTGTCCCAAAACCGGACCTGAAAAACCTTCTGAACAGACGCCAGCGTGTCAGTATGGGGGAAGAAAGCGAATATGCTTATCTGGCTACTGTAGATGCATTAAAGCAGGCAAATCTTGATGAAGCTTTTTTAGAGTCCCACGAAGTAGGTATTTTATACGGAAATGACAGCGTTTCTCAAGCTGTTGTGGAATCTATCGATATTGCAAGAGAAAAAAAAGATACCACATTGATGGGATCGGGGGCAATCTTTAAATCGATGAACTCAACCGTAACGATGAACCTTTCTACTATTTTCAAACTGAAAGGGATCAATCTGACAATCAGTGCAGCCTGTGCAAGCGGCTCTCATTCTTTGGGACTGGCTTACATGATGATCAAAAACGGATTTCAGGAGATGATCATTTGTGGAGGCGCTCAGGAAACGAATAAATATTCCATGGCGAGTTTTGACGGACTGGGTGTTTTTTCAGCAAGAGAAGATGAGCCTGCCAAAGCGTCGAGACCTTTTGATGCCGGAAGAGATGGCCTTATTCCCAGCGGTGGTGCAGCTAGCCTGATTGTGGAAAGTCTGGAATCCGCCCAAAGAAGAGGCGCTCCAATTATCGCTGAAATTATCGGCTATGGATTCTCTTCAAACGGAGGTCATATTTCAACACCCAATGTTGACGGCCCTGCCCTGGCAATGGAAAGAGCTTTAAAACAGTCCGGTTTAAAAGCCTCAGATATCGATTATATCAATGCTCACGCTACCTCAACTCCCATTGGAGATGCCAATGAAGCACGGGCGATCTATGAAATCTTTGGAAATAAGGTTCCGGTAAGCTCTACAAAGTCGATGACAGGACATGAGTGCTGGATGGCAGGAGCAAGTGAAGTCATCTACTCTATTCTGATGATGCAGAACGATTTTGTAGCTCCTAATATCAATCTGGAAAACCCTGATAATGAAGCACAAAAGATAAATTTGGTCTCAAAAACAAAAAATCAAAAAATTGATGTATTTTTGTCGAATTCTTTTGGGTTTGGGGGAACCAATTCTGCACTAATAGTTAAAAAATTTGAGTAAAAACATGGAAAGGGGAAAAATTGTTGCTATCGTTAATGATTTTTTGGTAAACGAATTTGAAGTAGACGGAGACGAAATCAGCAACGAGGCAAATCTTAAAACTACATTAGGCTTAGACAGCCTTGATTATATTGATATGGTTGTCGTCATTGAATCTAATTTCGGTGTGAAATTAGGCGAAGCCGATTTCAAAAAAAATGATAACATTCGACGACTTTTATACAACGATTGAAAATAAGATTGCCGAGAAAAACGCCTAGTTGATAGGCCAATCTATATTATTAAAATATACCAATGTAATGATAGAACGGTGTGCAGGCCATACTTAGTCATATTATTACATTGGTATAGTCTTATATAAATTACACTTTATGAACAAATGGAAAGGTAAATCTAAAGGAACAGTAGCAGGATACAGAATATTCGTCTGGTGTATTAGAAATATCGGAATCAGGAGTTCATATGTTGTACTGTACTTTGTGGCTGCTTACTATTTTCTTTTTCAGAAAAAAAAGCAATCAGTACATTCTCTATTATTTTCAAAAAAGGCTCAGTTACGGATATTGGAAAGCCAGGCGTTCTATCTTTAAAAGCTACTTTACCTTTGGAAAGGTTTTGATTGATAAAACAGCTATTTCTGCAGGATTAAGAGAAAAATATACGTATGAATTTGATGGTATCGAAAATCTCCGGAACCTATTAGCAGCCAAAAAAGGCGGCGTTCTGATCAGTGCCCATATCGGGAATTTTGAGATTGCAGAACACTTCTTTGCAGATATTGATTTTGATTGCCAGATCAACCTGGTAACGACAGATCAGGAAGTAACAGCGATCAAGGAATATCTGGAGACTGTTTCGGTGAAAAAAAGCAATATTAAATTCATCTACGTTAAAGAAGATATGTCTCATATTTTTGAGATCAATCAGGCTTTATCCAACAATGAGTTGATTTGTTTCACGGGCGACCGGTATTTTGAAGGATCAAAGTATCTTGAGGCTGATCTATTGGGAAAAAGCGCTAAATTTCCGGCAGGTCCTTTCCTGATTGCTTCACGGCTTGGGGTGCCCGTAGTCTACGTGTATGTAATGAAGGAAAAGAATCTTCATTACCACTTATACGCAAGAGTAGCACAGAATATTAAAAACCGGGATTCACAAGGCCTTTTACATTCTTATGTCCGGAATCTGGAAACCATGATTAAAAAATACCCTCTTCAATGGTTTAATTATTTCGATTTTTGGGATGATATTGATTAATTTTTCTATTTTTACCCATGAAAGCTAACAGAAAAACTAAAAACCTTTAAGATGTATTGAGAATTTCAGATTGTAGAAATATTACATTCGCTGTAATAAACACAAAGATCTGAGCCACCTTCTTAATTTCTTAATTTAAAAACACATTCCTCCTTTGGTAAAAGAATATGACATACTTGTGATCGGCAGCGGATTGGGAGGTCTTGTTTCGGCTCTTGTTTTGGCGAAGGAAGGACTCAGTGTCTGTGTGCTGGAGAAGAATAACCAGTATGGAGGTAATCTTCAAACCTTTTCAAGAGATAAGCTCATTTTCGATACCGGAGTTCATTATTTGGGAGGACTATCAAAAGGGCAGAATCTCCATCGATTCTTTTCTTATCTTGAAATTATGAATGACCTGAAACTTCAGAAAATGGACGAAGATGGTTACGACAGGATTTCATTTGATGATGACCCGATAGAGTATCCCCATGCACAGGGCTATCAGAATTTTGTTGAGCAGCTGACAAAGTATTTTCCTGAAGAAAAAGAGAATCTCGAAAATTACTGTGAAGAAATTCAGTATGTCTGCAGTCAGTTTCCCAGATATAATGTGGTAGGAAATGACACTTATAACGAAGAAATCCTGCATTTGAATACCAAAAGGTTTATAGAATCTGTTACCCAGAACAAAAAGCTGCAGTCAGTTTTATTGGGCTCCAACTTTCTGTATGCCGGAGATTCTGAAAATGTTCCCTTCTATGTACATGCTTTAACGGTTAATTCATACATTCAGAGTGCCTACAAATGTGTAAAAGGCGGTAGCCAGATTTCCAAATTATTGATAAGAAAACTGCGTCAGTACGGAGTGGAAATTCATAAACATGCTGAAGTTTCAGAATTTGTTTTTAGCGAAAATAATATCCTGAAATCAGTGAAAACCACGGCTGGAAAGCAATATGCCGCAAAACAGTTTATTTCAAATATTGAGATTCGCTCTACTATTAAACTGATTGGAGAGGAGAGACTGAAAAGATCTTTTTTAAACCGTGTTTTAAGCTGGAAACCGGTATCGTCATGCTTCAGTATATATCTGGTTTTGAAACCTCAATATTTGCCGGGTTTCAATTATAATATCTATCATTATTCATCTGAAGACCTTGTCTGGAATGCATTCCGTTATCGTAAGGAAGCATGGCCGGAAACTTATATGCTCTCTTCAACACCATCCAAAGATTATCCGGGGTTTTCAGAAAGTATCACAGCAATCTCTTATATGGATTTTGATGAGGTAAAACAATGGGAAAATACCTTTAATACAGTAGCTGATGAGCATGAGAGAGGAGAGAAGTACATGATGTTTAAGCTTGAAAAGACGGAGAAGATGCTTGATGCCTTAGAAAAGAGAATTCCGAATCTGAGACATGCGATTCATAAGATCTATACCTCGTCACCATTATCTTACCGGGATTATATAGGCGGTTTTGAAGGAAATATGTACGGATACATGAAAAGTTCGGACAATCCCCTCAAAACGATGGTTTCACCCCGTACCAAAATCGATAATCTTTTTCTCACCGGGCAATCCGTCAATATGCACGGGATTTTGGGAGTAACCATCGGGGCCTTTAATACCTGTGCTGAAATTGTGGGAAAAGAAACAATTGATAACCGGCTCACCAAAGGTATTTAATACAAACTGAATGTGAAAAAAACTAATCTCCATAATCTGCCTTATAAAAGATTGTTTTTGTACTCTCTTTTTGCTTTTATCCTCATTTCATGCGGGATCTCCAAGTCTGTTCACCATATCCCTGATGTCAAACAATATCCGCTGGAAATTCCTAAGGTAACTAAGGTTAACGATACCACATTCAGTTTTAACCAAAATTTTCTGACCAAAAACAAGCAGCAGCTGTGGGAACTTTATATCCATGGAAATCCTTTGCAACTAGGATATAATAACGGAGCCTTGACTCAAGATCTCATGCAGAAGCAGGAAGGAATTTTCTTTTCAAAAGTGGAAGGTTTTGTGCCTTCAAAATTCCGACAAAAACTATTGAGAGGCTTCCTGAAATGGTATAACAGAAAAATGTATCTTAATGTCAGGGAAGATTATCAGGCCGAATTATTCGGTTTATCACAATATTCTTCAGATCAGTATAATTTTATTGCTCCAAAATACTTAAGAAACCTTTATCTGCATGGCGCTCATGATATCGGACATGCAATGCAGGATCTTGCGATGGTCGGCTGTACCTCACTGGCAGTATGGAACGAAAATACGGAAGACGGAGATCTGCTGATCGGTAGAAATTTTGATTTTTACGTAGGCGATGATTTTGCAAAAAACAAAGTGGTGGAATTTGTGGAACCCGATACGGGAATTCCCTATATGTCCGTAAGCTGGCCGGGAATGATTGGAGTGGTCTCGGGAATGAATAAAAAGGGAATTACAGTGACCATCAATGCCGGAAAATCTAAGATTCCACTCACCGCAAAAACGCCTATTTCGCTGGTAACACGAGAGATATTGCAATATGCCGGAACGATAGAAGAAGCCATAGCGATTGCCGGAAAGAGAAAGGTTTTCGTTTCAGAATCTATTCTTGTAGGAAGTGCCGCAGATAAAAATGCGGTGATCATTGAAGTTTCCCCTAAAAATTTCGGTGTATTTAAAGTACAGAATACAAGCCAGGTGATTTGTACCAACCACTTTCAGTCTGATGCCTATAAAAATGACCTGAAAAACCAGAAACATATCGAAGAAAGCCATTCAGCATACCGGTATGAAAAGCTTCAGGAGCTTTTGCAGGAAGAAAAAAAGCTTAACCCGGAAAAAATAGCTGCTATTCTAAGAAACAGGTCCGGTCTAAAGGATAAAAAAATAGGATATGGCAATGAAAAAGCTCTTAACCAGCTTCTGGCCCATCATTCGGTGATTTTCTCTCCTGAGAAGAGGTTGGTCTGGGTCTCTTCTAATCCTTATCAATTGGGAGAATTCGTATGTTACGATCTCAATGAAATTTTTTCAGATCATGGTCTTCAAAAAGATAATTTGGCAAAATCAGGTTTAAATATTGCCACAGACCCATTCGTAAACTCAGAAGAATTCAGGAATTATGAAACATACCGGCAGATAAATATAAAAGTGAGTGATGCTATCCGTGGTAGAGGAATATTGACGGATGATTTTCTAAGCCGGTATCTATCTTTAAATCCTGATTTTTGGAAAGGATATTTTCTGGCCGGGAAGTATTATTTTTACAAAAAAGAATTTTCAAAGGCAAAAACGGAATTTGAAATGGCACTTACAAAAGAAATTACCACCATTCCGGATAAGAAAAATGTCGAAAAATATTTGCATAAAACTTTAAAGAAATTAAAATGATTCCCAAGTACATAAAGATCCTGTTTGCGGTTCCGTTTGTTATCATCACTTGTTATTTGTTATACCTGTGTTCCGTATACAAGTCTGTACCTGATACAATACCTATTCACAGTTTCGGAAACAATAAAGACAGTTACGGAAGTAAGTTATTTCTCTTTCTACCTATCTTTTTAAACCTTATTATTCTCCTATTCATCTGGCGGATCATCAGAAGGCCGGATAAGATCAAATTTACATTTGAAATAAAAGAAACGGAGTACGGAAAGGTTTATCATACTACCCAACTGGCAATGGTGATTCTTGCTATTTTTGTGACAGTAATGATGGGGCCTTTATCATTTGCAGATGTTGTTTTTAAATAAGTTACTGATACAATCCTTCAAATCCTTTTATCTTATTGATATAGGAGCTTAGTTATTCTCTGGATTTAGCTTATTCAAAAAAAGAAATGTTGTGATCCCACAAATAGCAGACAGTGAAGTGCTTAAGATCAAACTTCCAATAACGTACTGGAGAAGATTATTCCTGATCAAATCAAAATTTAAATCCTGGCTGAGAATATCGCTGTCGCCACTTACAAATGGTGCGCCCAGAAACAGAGACGCTGCAATAATAAAAGGAATAAATGGTGGAAGGCTCACATTGGAGGCTACAAAGGCCAACACCTTATTCAGTTTAAAAAGAACAGAAAGACTGATCACAAGCAACGTCTGAAATCCCCAGAATGGAGAAAGCCCTATAAATACTCCCAAAGCTATCGAAAATGCTTTAGTGCGGTTACTTCCGTCACTTTCTAAGACATCTTCCTGTATGAATTTTTTAAAGCTTTTTTTTTTGAAATTATTCACAAAATTTCTCGGAATAATATAAAAAAGAGTAATCGTTACCAGAATAGTATTCAGAATGCTGATCCTTGTAAAGTCCCTGAATGGCCGGAAATGAGACACTCTTTCAGCCGGATCATACAATACTTTTATCGGAACATTCTTTACCGGGACATGCCTCCAGGCAGTTCTTACAATAATCTCAATCTCAAATTCAAACTTCGGAGTAAAATATTTCTTTGGTATTTTATGTAAAGGATAAAGTCTGTAACCCGATTGTGTATCTTCCAGTTTAATTCCGGTGTCAAACCAGAACCAGAAATTAGAAAACCTGTTTCCGAAGCTGCTTTTCTTTGGGATGCCGTCCTGAGACATATTTCTGTTTCCAATCAGCAGTACATCTTCTTTTTCTTGGAGAAGGGCATTAACAAAAACCGGAATGTCATCCGGATAATGCTGCCCGTCTGAATCTATCGTAACGGCATAATCAAAACCGAGCTCTTTTGCCTTTCTGAAACCTGTTTTCAGAGCATTTCCTTTCCCTTTATTTTCAGGCAGGGTTACAACCGTAATCAGCGGATATTGTGTAAGAATATCCGGTGTGGAATCTATAGAACCGTCGTTGATCACAATAATACTTTCGGTGTAATCAAGAACACCGTCGATCACTCTTTTCAGAGTTTTTTCATTATTGAAGGTAGGGATTAAAACACAGATCTTCTTTTCAGAAATTGCATTTTGTACTTGGGCGAGGGACATGGTTTTATTTTAAAGCGGCTCTTTCAGCCTCGGTAATGGTTTTGGACTGCATGGCAAACCTCTTGATATAGTTTTTTAAGGCTGTATTCTGTTTGCTGTAATTGTTTAATAAGAAGGCTTTGTCATCCTTCAGGCTTCCTCTGTATCCTACAATTTTCGGTATATTTTCCTGAACACTTAGTCGGATCAGACGCAGCTCAGCATTGTTTGGATTGCTTTTAATGACTCCTTCAAGGCTTGTAGCGCCCGTTTTTACCAGTGCTTTTCTATTGCCCTTAGAAACTTTTGCTTCCATGATTTTAGCCGCGGCTTTATATCCAACCGAGACAGGATCAGAGCCGGATTGCTTGTCTGCTATTTCAATAAATTTTTCTGTATTGGCAGTAGATTCATTGGCTTTTGCATAGCTGTTCCTCAATGCTTCAAGATCAGATTGAAAGAAAAAAATAAAAGCCGCTACGAAAGACAGGATCAGTTTCATGATGGTATTTTTTTATAGCTTACGGACAATTTTAATGCAATAGTCTCGCCAAAAGAAGTCGAGTTTTTTACTTTAACATCTTCTTCATTTTCGTTAATATCCAGTTGAAGAACCAGATCAGGGGTCTCAAAAGGATTGATAATGGCCATGAACTTCACATTGGAGGCCGTTTTTAAAAATAATTGAGAACCTGTAAACTCTTCGGTCAGTTCTTTAATGATCTGCATCATACAAACTCCCGGTGTAACCGGATTTCCCGGAAAGTGGCCCTTGAAAATATCATGGTCTTTATTTAAACTGATATGAGCAGTATACGCTCCGTTTTCTGCTTTTTCGTATGATTGTAAAGTATAAAAGTCTTTGAGAATCGTTTGCATACACTGTTTTTTCAGGTTAAAATTATTCGGTGTCAGTTATTTGAAATAGTTTGATATTGATCTTAAAATCCTTATGCTGCAGGCTTAAGCTATCTGCGAAGATAGGCTTTTTCGCATCAAAAGTAAAATCGATCTTTTCCTTATTATTTTTCGTGTAAATGATTTGTTTCAGCAGGTTATTCTCTTTGTTAAAGAACAGATAATAGCTTTTTGGGTCTGCCTTTGAAAGGTAAATTCTTGAATGGTCATTTTCAAAACTTTCATTGACGGGATATTGTCTTTTCAAAAGCTGTTGGAAATCATTCTTCAGAAAATTAATGACCATCTTCTTGTCGAGATCGGGAAGAACATAATGAAGCTTAAAATCAGTATCCGAAACCTCAAAATCAATAAGTTTATTACCGAAATCAGAAGTTAAAGCTACTCTGTGAGTAGATTCATTCAGTTTTTTAATAATCAGGATACCGCTTATATGGTTGCTGTAAATATCCATTTGGCATTTGTAAACATAATCTTCTCCGGACGAAAAATACAAGTTCTCAACCATTTTTTCTTTGGCCGGAACAGGCGTTGCCCCTGTAAGCTGATAGCCCTTACAAGAGACTGCCAGAACTAAAATCAGACTATAAACTAAACTCTGACGCAGGAATGGAAGCATTGACCTTGGTATTTTTGAAAACGATATTTGTAGTATCTCCGGAAGCTTCCGTCATATTCACCTGGGAAACCGTTGACTGGTTCTTGGGAAAGTGAAGCTCAATCTGTTTGATATATTTCAACAGCTGAGAGGTCTTGGGAACAAATCTGGCAATAGTATAATTCCCGTTTTTGAAATACGTTACCGTAAACTCAGGATCATTAAACATAGTTCCGTTTGAGCTTCCGACAATAAGCTTGTTGATCTTCTCAAAGGTTTTACTTTTGGCATCTACAGAAGATTTTTTCCCCTGGTCATTGATGTATATTTTGTTACTTTTAAAAACAATGCTGTATTGGTAAGGTTTTGTGTATTTCCAGCTCAGCATATTCGGGGTCTGCAGAGACATCTTTCCATAGGTAATGATGCTTTTATCCAGAAAATCCATTTTCTTGGTCTGGGTAAAATCACTTTGCAACGTCCTGATCTCTTTGGTTTCCGAAGAAACTTTTGAAACAAATGCTTTGGCTTCAGCTCCCGACATTGCCGTATTTTGGGCAGAATAAAGACCCGAAATCAGTAAAAATGCTCCAAAAGCAATATTTTTAATCATTTTTCTTTGAATTTATAATTGAATCAACAGTGAATGTTGAGTAGTTTTTATTTTTCAAAAATACTAATAAATCTGCCAGTACACGATAGGTCTTGTCTGATGTATCGTGAAGAAGGATAATGCTGCCCTTTCGTAGATTCTGGGTTATTCTTCGAAAGATTTTCTTTTCGTCACCGGTAATGGTATCCAGGGAACGGACATTCCATCCAATACTTTTTTTATGTGTTCTTATAATGGCTTTTGCAATATTGGGGTTGGTAACACCAAATGGGGGTCTGTATAAATCCGTTTTTATATTTCCTGCCTTCTGTATGACGGTGTCACAGTTCTCAATTTCAGCAATCATTTTTTTTGTTGATAAAAAGCCTGTTGAATTGGAATGTGATAAGGTATGGTTTCCGATCGTATGTCCCTCAGCAATAATTCTTTGAAAAGTTTCAGGATATTTTTCAATCTGTTTTCCGATACAGAAAAATGTGGCTTTTACCTGGTGCTGCTTTAAAAGATCTAAAAACTTTGGGGTAAATTCTGTAGGACCGTCATCAAAAGTCAAGGCAACTTCTTTTACTTTTGTTCGTTTATGAGTGATACTGTTGACGAAATATCCAAGTTCAATATCAAAAGATCCCCAGACTACAACTGCAGAAAACCCCAGAAAACATGCCAGATATACCCATAAACTACTATGGAACGCATAAATAAAAACGTTGCAGAAAAGATAAAACAGGATGAATGGATAATGTTTCATTGCTGGTTGCTGTATGTATGTTGAACTCGTCTTTTATTGTCCCTCCGGATGACCAATAGACCCCTATTATTTTCAATTCCAACAATTATGCCTTTTCTAATAACATCAAACTGTGATCATGACCTGCCAGGTGGTTGTAAAGAAGTATATTTTTCACTTCCTCCTTTTTCTGCGCATTGATCATCATGACGTCCGGAATCTGTTGTTCCTTGAGAATATGACAGGCTATGAAGGTAGAAAACCCGCTCGCTGTATTAAATTCACCGCTGAGATGTTTGTAATATAGCAAAGCCGAAGAGGGAAATGCTTCCATTGCTTTTGCATAATAAATATCGGATTGAGCATCTCCACTGAAACCAAGGATGACAGCATCAATATCCTGAGCTGAAAGATTATTTTTAGTCAAAAAATCATTAATAAAGGGATGAACTTCCTCCAGGTCCAGAGTATTGATGATCTGTATATTTTGAAGTTTTGCATAGGAATTTTCTGTTTTATCTTTCCCTACCACAAAAAAACTGGCCCCTTCACCCCAGATCACCCCATTTGTTGTAGAATCCAGGTAATCGGCGGGAAGATCGGTTTCTTTTTTATCGTGTTATTTAAACAATAAAGTTCCATCGTTCTGTCCGTCTGCTCATCGGTAGAGCCTACCAGAATATTTTCAGCCTCTCCGTCATTGATCTGAAGCTGGGCATCCAGTAATGAAAACTCCAGTGCAGAAGAAGTATTGACGTAAGTGAAATTATAGGCATGACACTGCAGTCCCAGAGCAATCTGTCCCGCAACCGTATTATGGGTAGATTGAATGAAAAATGTGGGTGTCAAAAACTCTTCATGATTATCAATCACATTTTTCAGGAACTTTTCAGAATCCTGGGAGCATCCCATTCCTGTTCCTGCAATAATAGCATCCGGTTGTGATATTCCAGCCTCCTGTAACGCGTAGTGAGAGGCTACAGAACTCATTTTTACTGTTTTAGACATCCTTCGGATTACAGCCGGAGGAATGAATTCTTTATAATTGGGTTCTATCGCTTTGATGATCTGAGCTGAAACTTCAGGCTTCAGATGATGGAGAATATTTTCGTTTAAAGTGTCCTGAACAGAGATGCAGGATGCACTGTTGATGTATACTGCACTCATGCCTTTGAAAAAATTAAGGTAGAACAATTACCTCCAAACCCGAAAGAATTGGAAAGAACATGGTCGATATTCTTTTCTTTTAATTCTGTTACAGGGATCAGATCAAACTCCTGCATTTTTGTTTTGAAATTCAGATTTGGGAAAATAAGTCCATGCTTAATAGCCAGAATTGAAAAAACAGCTTCAATTCCTGCCGCTGCGGCTAAGGTATGCCCTGTAAATGCTTTTGTAGAGCTGAATTCCGGCACCTGGTTTTCTCCAAAAATCCTGATCATGGCAATTCCTTCTGACAGGTCATTATTCGGAGTTGCCGTTCCGTGAACATTGATGTAGCTAATCTCTTCTTTTGCCAGCCCAGAAGTTTTCAGAGCCTTCTCCATAGCCAGAAATGCACCCTGGCCGTTTTCAGAAGAGGCTGTCTGGTGATGGGCATCATTGGCATTTCCATATCCGGAAAGATAGGCTAAAACAGGTTTGTTTTCTTTTTTACCACTTCTTCAGATTCCAGCACCAAGAAGGCTGCAGCTTCTCCAAGATTTAAACCCTTTCTGTCATTATCAAAAGGTGTATTGTAAGAATCTGTGAGAATCATCAGCGTATTAAACCCATTCAGGGTAAATTTTGAAAGTGAATCTGTACCTCCTACAATGACGCGGTCCAAAACTCCGTTTTTGATCAGTTTTGCCCCCATCATAATAGCATTGGCAGCAGAAGAGCAGGCAGTGCTGATGGTAGAAACCATCCCTTTTAATCCTAGATAGTCTGCAATAGCCAAGGAAGAATTGCCGGCATCATGAGCGTCAATATATTTTTGCTTTTCAGGAAAATCTTCATAAGAGTAGAAGTACTTTTCGGTGATATCCATTCCTCCTACGCTGGTAGAAGAAATCAATCCGGTCCTGTAGCCGTTGATATCTGAAATCTGAGCACTTTCTACAGCTTCTTTTGCGGCCACCATACCCAACAGAGATGTTCTTGTCACATGATTGTCTTCATTAAGGTGAAGCTTCTGAACAAGTTCTTCATTGGATAATTTTATTTCACCTGTTTTGATGGCTCCGGAATGTCGGGTTTCAAACATTTGAATATCTGAAATCCCATGTTTCCCGGATTGCAGGGAAATAAAATTTTCCTCCACGTTGTTTCCGATAGAGGAGATGATGCCCATTCCTGTAATGGCAATTTTTTGACCCATGGTATTATATCATGTACCTATCTAACAATTACCAGTTTACTAATAACTATTTTTTTAGTATGGGTATACTGCTAGATGGGCACACTGTTACATTAATTTTATTTTGTTCTGTTGTCTTCGATGAATTTAGCCATTACTTCAATGGATTGGAAAATTTCCTTTCCTTTTTTAGGATCAGCTAATTTTATTCCGTAATCTTTATCAAGAAGAACGATCAGCTCAAGAGCATCGATAGAATCAAGTCCCAATCCTCCTCCAAACAACGGATCCGTATCTTTGATTTCTTCTACAGCTACATCTTCAAGATTAAGAACTTCGATAATTTTGTGCTTTAATTCCGTTTTTAAGTTTTCCATAATATTATTTTAATGTAACAATATATCAATGTACCGGTTGACCAATTATTTTACTGCTCCAAGCATTGGTACATTATTCAATTGGTACATTGTTAGATTATAATGTGAGCAAATATACAAAAGCTTTATAATTTTCCTGAAATAATTCGACCCAGCCGCATAATACTTTATCTGCCTTTCCGGATTGGAGGATTTGCTGTGCGTAATTATTTAAAAAATTTTCATCAAATTCATCCAAAACAAAAAAAGCATTCTCTGTCTGCATTTTGTGTTTAATACTGATTTCCCCTACACAAATGTTGGGCAGGGTGTAAACAAAGACCGCCGGGCTGGGGAAGTAATTCTCCTGAGAATTGATACTTTCCTGGTATTTAAAGTCAGTATCCAAACTGGATGATTGGTTAGCAAAAACCAAGGCGGTTCTGCTATGATCTTCCTCTTTTAGTAGCATTTCGGCAGCGAGAAAAGCTAATTTGCTCAAACTGTCCATTTTATGAAACTTCGGATAGCTCAGGCCTAAGCTTTTATAAGCTTCTTTGGCAAATTCCGGGAAGGTGTTGCTTTCGGTTTCAAAAATAAGGTTTCCGTCAACGATTATTTTTGAATGTTCTATGGTGCAGGTATTCGTTTTCTCCATCTTCCTTAGGTTAACATTTTTCCAATACAATAGCTGCATTACAGCCCCCAAACCCTGAAGCTGTTTTCAAAATATACCTGATGCTTGCAGGCAGGTTTGCTTGAATGATATTCAACGATTGTGATACTCCTGTCTCTTCAAAGTTTTTAGAAGGAAGCAGCATATTGTGCATGGCACTTTCCATGGAAATGATACTTTCCAATAGCCCGGAAGCACCGAGACAATGTCCGTAGAACCCCTTCATGCTGTTTAAAGGGACATTTTGCAGTTCCATTCTGTTAAAAGCAATAGCCTCCATTTCGTCATTATAAAGGGTAGCAGTACCATGGGCAGAAATAAAATCAAGGTGTTCAGCACGTACCTGTGCTTCTGTCATTGCATTTTTGATACTGGCGTATAAACCGTCACCTGTTCTTGAGGGCCCGGAAATATGATTGGCATCATTGATGGCGGAATCTCCTAAGACTTTAAATCTGAATTTTTCGTTTTCGGAAGGCTCTGAAGTAATATAAGCAGCTGCTGCAGCTTCCCCGATATTGATCCCGTTTCGGTTTTTATCATAAGGCTGACAAGGCCCGGTAGCAATAGCCTGGAACGAATTGAATCCTGAAATAACAAATTCAGAAAGTTCATCCCCGGCCACCACAAAGGCATCTTTATATTTTCCCGCCCGGATCATATTTTTGGCCACGGCAATAGCCATTACTCCCGAGACACAGGCATTGGAAACCACGATTGGTTTTGTTGTAAATCCGAAGAAATCAGCAATTTTCTTTGCCATAGATGACAGGTAAGCTCCTTCCGGTACATCGGGCTGGTTTTTAAGTAAGCTGATGTTTCCCTTCGTCGTGGAAAGGATAAAGGCTGTGTTTTCTGTAATATCATGTTTTTCAATCAATGGCTTCAGGCTCAAAAGCAGCATCTTCTCAAGTCTTGTGAAGTGCAACTGATGATTTTGATCCTGGCCAAAGGTTTTGAAAAACCTTTCCTCCAGCGTTGGAGAATCAATCATGGAGGTGTAAAAAGCTTCCTGATGTTCTGCAATGCGGTGAGAGGCTACTCCGGATTTTCCTTCAATAAGGGCATTCCAGTTAGAATCGATATCAAATCCTAACGGAGTAACGCAGTTATAATCGGTGATATATATATCCTTCTTCATGATAGTCCCATTTTATCTTTCCAGGTTTGAAAAAACTCCGGATTATACAGGCAGAGATTACCTTCATTATCCAGAAATACCTGAATAGTTTCCCCCGTACAAACCAGATTTCCTTCCTGGTTGAACAGTTCATATTTATAGATGAGTTTTGCAGAAACGGTATTGATAAAAGTGGTCACAATAGTAAATGTTTCTCCGTATTTTAAAGGAAGAAAATGCTCGCATGTACTTTTCACAATAGGCGTTACGAATCCTGCCTTCTGTATGTCCAGGTACGTAAGACCGTGCTGGCGGCCGAATGCTTCTCTACCGTCTTCAAAATAGACAATATAATGCCCGTGCCAGACAATTCCGAGTGGATCTGTTTCGTTGAAGCGTACTCTTACTTCTTCGGTACAGCTTAATATATTTTCGTTAGACTGCATTTTGTTTCTTTTCGTAAAAAATGGAAACGGATACGGTGGCAAGGTAAAACAAAAACAGGAATACCAGTTCTTTGGCAATACCTCCGATTCCGCTGTTTCTTAAAATAATATCATAATAGGCATTCAGTCCCCAGTTCATGGGAGAAAATTTAGCGACGGTCTGCATAAATTCAGGCATTAAAAATACGGGAACCCAGATTCCTCCAACCGCGGCCAGTACTACTACAGAAGTGGCACCAAACGGAGCCGATTGTTCCTGGGTGTCGGCAATGGTACCGAGCAAAACACCGAATCCTATTGCTGCAAGCCCGGCAAATAAGGTTACCACTATAAGCTGAGCCATTTTTCCGGAAACATCAAACGCGGGAAGATCCATATAGGGGAAAAGATAGATTCCCACCGCTACCATCAGTAAAAACTGAATCATACAGATGATAAGATAGGTGCATGTTTTTCCTAAAATATGGATAAAATACGGCGTAGGGCTTATTCTTGCTCTTACGCTGGTACCCTGACTTTTTCTTTAACAAGGTTAATGGATAAGGGCACTACGATGAAAAAGATCGCAAAAAGAGTCCAGGCCGGAACATTATGCTGAACGGAATTCGGTATGATATCCATCCCTTTTTGAGGGGTGATTTCTTTAAAGCTGATCAGGTTTTTATTTTCGTCAAGGTTCTCGGTAGTTCCGAGCTGGTCCTGAAATGCTTTATAGATCTTTTTGTTTTCAATTTCAAAGATCATTTTGTTAACAGAGTTCATGACAGAGTTTTTTGAATCCTGCATTGGTAGCGGGATCAAAGTATAAATGAATCTCCTTGGCTTTGGAAGCTGCTTTTGTCACTTTTGCAGAATCATTTTCCAGTCCGAAAGAGCTTACAATCGTCTGAACTTTTGAATCTATATTGGAATTTAGATCTTTTGTTAAATTTTCAGGAATAACGATAGCCATCTGATAATCTCCTGAGAATACAGCTTCCTGAGCCGATTTTTCATTGAAGTTTGTCAGCAGCTGGAAGGTTTTGCTGTTTTCCAGTTCCCCTTTTATATTTTTTGAGACTTCAGATTGATCATTATCAATAAAAATAATAGGAATTTTTGATCCTTCCAGGTTTTTAAAGGTAGAATCCTGAATCAGGGTAATGGTTACAATCAGAAGCAACGGCATTACGAATATGATGACAATTCCTCCGATATCTCTTTTCAGCAGAAGAATTTCCTTGATAAAGCTTCTCCACAGTTTATACAACAACATCTCTTAATTCTTTTCCGGTTAGTGAAATAAAAACATCTTCCAGGTTTTCTGCATGGGCAATCTGGGAAACCAGTTCTTCGGGAGTTCCCACAGCATGAATTTTCCCATGATCGATAATGGCAATTTTTGTACAGAATTCTTCAGCTTCCGAAAGGTGGTGAGAGGTATAAATGATGCAGGTTCCCAGCTTATTCAAGTCCAGAAGGTAATCAATAATTGCTTTTTTTGACTGAACATCAACTCCTACAGTCGGTTCATCGAGGAATAATACTTTAGGATTATGAAGTGTACCCGCGATGAGGTTACAGCGGCGTTTCATCCCGCCGGAAAACTGACCAACCTGTTTATCTGCAAATTTTGAAAGTCCCATAATTTCCAGAGATTCATCAATTACTTTTTTAAGCTGCTTATGTTGCAATCCATATAAACTTCCGAAGAACATGAGGTTTTCTCTGGCTGTAAGCGTTGGATACAAGGCATACTCCTGAGGAACAATACCAATGATCTGCCGAATTTTGAACCCGTCTTTTTGAGGAGATAGGCCATTGATGGTAAACTGCCCTGAAGTTGGTTTTATCAATCCCGAAAGCATAGAAATTAATGTGGTTTTTCCAGCTCCGTTGGGGCCAAGAATTCCGTAGATCTCATTTTTGTCGATATTCAAAGAGATATTATTGACAGAAAATTCGTCGGAATTTTTGTACTTTTTGTAAAGGTTTTTAATCTCGATCATATTCTCCGCCATATCAGATTGCTTTTCTCAGTTTTTTATAGAAAGCCTCTTCCAGGTCTGCAATATGCAGCATTGTTTTTGAAAGTTCGTGGTAAATATTACTTTTTGAGTTTCTGTTTTTATACACACGGGCAATATCCACCGCAAAATCCCTCCAAAGATCACCAATGGAGGTAATTTCTTTTGATAATTCTTTTAGTTCGTCATTTTTAAGAATGACTGAAGCTTCCTGCAAAAATGCTCCATAAATAAATCTGAATCCGCCACCGCCGGTTCCGATTTCTTCCTGCATCCTGATCAATTGCCCAAGATAGTGATTGGTAACTTTCGTTCCTTTCTTTTCAGCCCATTTCGGGATGCTTTTGGCAACCCATCTCATGGCTTTTACCCCGATAAGCGGTACCGGTGCCAGCATATTTTTACAGGTATCTTTGATTCCTTTTTTAATCGCTTCTTCCAGGTTGATATTTTCCGGGACGTAAACAGGATAGTACATATGGCCTTTTGGAGGAAGTGCTCCCTTGGCATACCTTACTTTTTCGAGTTCTGCTTCGGAGAGGGAAGTTACATAATCCATGACAGGGTCGCTGATCAGGAATTTTCCGTCTTCTTTACCATACACCACAAGGTTATGGGCATTGAAGTGAAACTTGTATTCTTCAGGGAAATACGTAAGGTTAAAAACACCTACCTGAAGTCCGGTGGGTATATTCTGTTCTAAATTTCTTTCTAAAGCTGCCTGGGCATCTTTAGGGTTTGAGAATTTCTCTCTTTTGATTTTAATTCCCAATCTTTTGGCTGCCTTACTGAAAATGGCTCCCGGCATCGGACGATAGCTGAAACCCGGAGCAAAATTTACCTTTAAAAAGGGAAGGTATACAAAGAACAGTCCTGAGCCGATCCCGAAAATCATCGGTTCACTCAGTTTAAGACCTTTGTTAAGCAATAGATTGGAAGCGACACCGTTCTCGCAATGTGCTGTCTGATGGTGTTCAAAGTTTAATTTCATGTGCAGCTTATATCTTTTTCATCGGTTTAATGAAATATGGCATAGCAGGATGCGGATTCATTTATTTTCCGTTGAAGTTTTTTAATTCATTGACTGAAATTCCGAATGCATCGGCATATTTTTTCAGTACGGTTTCGCTTAGTGTTTTAAAATTTTTTGGTTTAAAATGTCTTTTTACCCTCCATTGCCACATTCCTACATAAGAAGACAATACACCCGGATCCATTTTATTGAGTTCCATAAAATAAACGATCGGGCTTACGATATTATTGGCAACGTTTTGCTTGGCTTCTTCAATTCTCTCATAGATGAGTTCCATCGATTCATCCAAAGCGGCTTTCTTTGCATCCCAGCCTGTGCTGTTTGCAGTGGTGTAGTTATCATTTTCATCCGTTACGTACAAGACCTCAGTCATGTTCGCAGATTTCAGATTACTTTCGTCTTGGGGTAGGTTCTGTTTTTTCATCTAAATAATGTTAATTTTTTTAGATTCCAGGTGAAATAAGGTTCACCTGTTCTGATTTTTAATCAGGTGGCTAAAATAGTGAAAATACATTATATGTAAATCATATTAATTAGGAGCCTGCTGTGACCGTGAAAGAGAAGAGACTCAGTGATTTTCATTGTGTTTTTATGGTAAGGTACTATTTCTTTTTTTCATGTAATGGGACAAAAAATATGAAAATATCCGTTGTCATAATATCATCAGGTGCATGGAGACAAAAAGAAATTATCGATTATCAAAAGTCTTTGTTTAATTCATGAGGATAATTCCGAATGATGCTACATGAGGTAATTTTCCAATGCTGATTACTCGATAAAGTACATAAAAAATGCTCCAGTTTTTTTATAAATAAAAGAGTTGGCTTCCAGCACGGGTTCCACGGATTTCCAAAATGTTTCACGTGAAATATTCGTTTGTTTGCTATAAGTTCCCGATTCGGCCAGAGGTAATTTTAAAAGAAAAAAGCCATACTTCAGTACGGCTTTTGTTATATTTTATTTTCATTTTTACGATTCTATCTCCTGAATAAACAGGTTGATTTCTGCCCGGATTAATAATTCGTCATTATTAAATGTTTCACAGAAGATGTGACAGACATTTTCAAACTGGGAAATGAGTGAAGCTTTGGAGATAATTGTATCATTGACTTTGGGAAGAGCAAAAACCTCAATTTTTTTGATATTGGTAATGAAACCGATTACTCTGGTATCAGCTTCGGGATTTTCAAAGAAGCTTTGTCCGAGAATAGAGGAGCAGGTCTGGGCCAGATTTTCAATTAAACCGGCTTCTACAAACTCGTTGTTGTGAACAAATATATTGTCTTCTTTTATTTCAAAGGAAGTCATCACTTTTTCTTGGGTCAGTTCCAGGATGTAATCTGCCATCAGCATCGGGTCACGATGCGGCAAGAAGTTATGTATATTGATGAGGTTTTCTTCCTTTATTTCCATTTCCAGTTATTTTACAGCGGTTTTCATTTGAGACCTTGCAATGACCTCTCCATTCAGTTTTGTTACAATATCCACCAGTGTCACACCCATTACTTCATTAAGTATGGTTACTTCGGAGGTGAGCTGATCTCCGGTTTCGGGTAGTTTTTCAGCCTCAAAAGACTTGATGGCGCCAATATATCCGGTCGGGGCATCTTTTCCCAGTAAATAGTATTTATATCCTGTATGTAAAGCGACGCTCTGGGCCTGGTGTTCAATGAGCCCCGAGGCCTGAAACTGTCCTTCCTGAACGAAAAGATTGTTTTCTTGTATTTCAAATCCTGAAATCAGGTGATTTTCTGAATACTCTGATAGCTCATGAACCATTACAAAAGGAGAACGTTGCGGAATAAGGCTTTCTACAAAATCTTTGTCGGATGATGGTAATCTGTTTTCCATTAGCAAACGGTTAATAGGGAGCAGGAATAAGCAAATCTTCCACTTTCAGGTACACAAAGAAGTACTTTCTCTCCCTTCTTCAACGTTCCGGAGTTCATCAGTTCTTCCAGGGCGATAAAAATAGATCCGGCACCGATATTTCCGACTTCAGAAAGGTTATAGAACCATTTTTCGGTAGGGAAATCCATTCCTTTTTTAGCGAATTCTTCTTTTAATCCTTCTTTGAAGTAACCGGAAGAAATATGAGCTAAAACATGATCAATTTTTTCTGGGTCAAGGTTATGTTTGTCAAAAGAAGCTCTCAGACTTTCGGCTCCTTTTACCAGAATATATTTGTCAAGTATTTTGGTGTCCTGCTTGATGGCAAAAATAGATTGTCTCAGCCATTCGTCGGAAGGATAATCTGCCCAGGACTTCAGAGTTCCGTCCTCTTGTTTTTCGCATCCCGCGTACATACAGGCTTCTATTTCGTGAGCGTACGAATAGAAATCAATAAATTCTATTTTTAAAGAGATTCCGTTTTCTCTTGGTTTATTTTCTAAGAGGAAAGAGCCGGCACCGTCAGAGAGCATCCATCTCAGAAACTCTCTTTTGAAGGCAATGATAGGTCTTTCTTCCAGTAATTTTAAATTTTCTGCCTCATGATTGAATTTATCTGCTGTCATCCATGAAGACATTCTTTCGGAACCTGCACAAACGGCATTCTCCTGTACACCTGCTTTTACAGAAAGGAATCCATAGTTGAGTGCATTCATCCCAGAGTTACAAAGGCCGGTTGCAGTATTAATTTCGATAGATTTTCCGATGTTCAGCTCACCATGTACCATAGAAGCATGTGAAGGCTGGATCTGATCCGGAGAAGTTGTTCCTACGGATAATAATTTCATATCCTCTTTTTTGAAATTTTCGTCAAAAAGTCCTTCAATTGCTTTGGCTGTAAGTTGCGCATTAGTGTGCGTAGGATTTCCTTCTTTATCTAAAGCATAATATCTTGTCGTGATTTTATTGTTTCTCAGGATAAGGGATCTTGCTTTAGAGGGCGCATCATTGATAAGCCCAAGATAAGTCTCCATTTCATCATTCGCTACCGGCTCATTGGGTAAGTATTTTGATGCTTTTGTTATAAATACGTCGTACATTCTATTTTAAATTAATTCCTTGTAAATATCTTTTTTGCTTTTGTCTTTTAAACCAAAATATAGGGGTGGTGAGAAGGTGTAACACCAAGACGACAGGTGAGATAATCCATATCGCTGCCATCAAATATACCTTAAAGAATTTTATCAGCAATGGACGTTTCTCTTTTTTCTTTATAATCAGATTAGACCAAACGGTGAAAATTTTATTACCCACCTTTTCTACACGTACCAAAAATGCCCTGATTTCAATGGCCCCATTTTTAACCAACTCCGGTTGAAGACTATTTAGCTCATTATTTTTTATATGTCTTTCAATAATCTCGCCATACTTTACAGAACCGGAAATCTCTTCATCAGAAATCCCGGCTGCGGGCAGCATTCCCGACTTTTCTTTTTGGCCCGTTGTCAGCCACCGAAGGATTGTCAGCACGCTGGTATAGTTATCATGCCTGTCTACCAGAGCTATATTGCCTACCAACTGAGCTTTTAAATCCCTCAAATAGACCTTGAGCTTCTCCTGAGATAGCATCCACATATTTCTGGTCCCTGAAATGGTAACTACAGGAGTATCTTTGAGAATACGCCCGGCATAACCACTTTTTAAAAATGAAATAATAGGAATGGATGGTGTGAGATACCATACCTGATAGCCAAACAGGATGAGGTCATATTTTTTGTTTAAAATTTCCTCTGACGGAGGAAAAATTTCTTGGGGAATCTGCAGATAAGACTCCGGAAAAGTATTAAAAAAAACATCACCAGGCCATGGAAAAGGAAAATCTTTCCTGAGCTTGATATTATAATACGTAACGTCATATTCTTCCTTTTTGGCTTCAAAAGGCTTGGCTATATTTCTTACAATATCCTCCAATTGACCGGTCTGAGAATAGTATATGACAAGTATATTTTTTTTCATGGGATTTTTTTAGTGTTTACAAAAGTATGTTTTTCATATTTATTATTTGATTTTAAATACTTTTATGGTATCAGAACTGAATTTTAATACATAATTTTCATTTTCAAACGGACCATTTCCGGTGTCGACAAAAACAATGGTTTCAGGATAAGCCTTAAGGACATCCGGATGAAAGCGATCATCTGAGACCAAAAGTACATCAATATGTTTATTGACTTCGGAAAGGTCTTTTATATAATGAAGTTTCCTTTTTTTACCAGGTAGCTGTGGGCTGCTGTTTCTCTCTTGTCATCATCTTTTATCCATGAGAAAATTTTCCGGCTGGCCTGATATAAAGTTAATAAGGCATCCTTTTGTCCGAAATCATTTGCAATATGCAAAATGGTGGCATCAGCCGGGATGTGTTTGTTCAGTTCAAAATAAACAGACTTATTGGTGTTAAAATCTCTCTTTACCTCTTGTACCACATCGCTGTCCTTATATAAATAACTAAGGAGTAATTGTTTTTTAAAATAGTTCTCATCTTCGGTTTCCGTCCTTAATCTGGCAAATTCTTCCCTGAAACTGGCGTTGATCTTTTTGGTTCTTTCTGAATAATTTTTTCCAAAACTAAGATCGTCCTTACTGATTCTGTTGCCTACTTTTACAGTAATGCTTCCATCGTAAATGATAAAGTCGCCTTTTGGCAGCACTTCGGAATTCCCGTGAATATAAATGGGAAGAATATCAAGCCCAAATTGTTCAGCCAGGTAAAAAGCTCCTTTGTGAAACCTTTTGATATCATTGGTGTAGGAACGTTCTGCCTCTGGGAAAACCACCAGTGAGTATCCCTGGTCAATTTTTTCCTTCAGTTGGTCCATTCCGTTTTCAATTCCTTGTGAAACAGGATAAAAGCCTAATGCCCGTACGAGTTTTCCAAAAACAGGCGATTGGTAGACCCAATCGTTGACCAGATAAATGATTTTGTGAGTGGTCATCGCTATGGCTAAGGTATCCAGGAAAGAAGTATGGTTGGCAATAATCACAGCCGGTTTGCTGAAATCTTCAGAAGGATTTTTTATTACTCTTTTCTTGACAAAAGGATTGGAATATAAGACAGATGTTAAAAACTTAGCCATCAACAGTTTGATCAGATCTAATGTTTTCCCTTTTGCATTTTTAACGAAGAAGCTTCCTGATACTGAAAATATAAACCCACCCAGACCATAATACAAAAATGAAATAATAGAATTTAAAAACAGCCTGAAGGTAATTGGTGAAAGTCCTTTTTTGGCCCGGTTGGTGATTAGTAACCTGAACCAGAAAGGGTATAAGGTAGAGGTAATAACAATAACGGAGAACATTCCGATCAGCGCGACAAGGGCCAAAGAATGTAAAGCCGGATGCTTGGCAAAGATCAGGGAGCCGATGGAAAGAATAGTAGTGAAAACAGCCAGAATGATGGAGGTTCTATACGTTGGTAATTCATTTTTCCCTTTGGTATGTTCTTTTTGCATAGCCTGTGTCAGGAAAATACTGAAATCATCACCTACCCCAAAAACCAGTGTACAAACAACGGTACTGAAAATATTTAATTCCAAACCTAAAAAATAGAGAAGGCCCGCCGTTACCACTCCGGTTAAAACGATCGGAAACATGGTAAGAACCGTGAGTTCAAAATTTCTGAAGAACACAATAATCGTTAAAATAATGGCCAGTAAGGAATAATTGATAAGGGTATTGAAGTCCCGTTTGAGCAAGCCCAGGAAATTCTCATTCATTTGCTGACGGTCGATTGCGAGGGCATCGTGCCTGTTTTCAATGTCTTTTATAAATGCGTCTCTTTTGCCTTCATTTACTTTTACCACATTAGAAACGGTATAGAAACCATTTTCATTATTCAGGAATTCTGAAATTTGCAAGGCTTTTACTTTCTGATAGTCTTTGAGTTGCAGGGTAGAATAGTTTTTATGCAGCATCTCATTGAAATGATCAAATGCAGAGCTGTTGAATCCGAACTTATTTCCGTTATGTACAAGCTCAGAAATGGTTTGATTCTTTTTATCACCGGTCCAGAAGGTTTCCCATTCCTTAATTTTATTTTTTTGATCTTTTTCGGAAAGAACAACGTTTCCTATAGAATTGTAACTCAGTATTTTTCCTTCTTTTTTCTCTTTTTCAAGAAAGCTGCTCAATTGTGAGTTTCTGGCCAATGCTTCCTCTTCGGAATTTCCGTAAGAAATCGTGTAAATGGATTTTGAAGTAATGTCTGAAAGCTTTTGAAGTTTCGCTTCACTGATTTTTAATTCTTTCGGGATATAATTCAGATCTCCGATATCCTCATTAAAACCAACATGCCTGAAGCCAAACAGGCAGGCAATGATGATAACTGAACATCCAATAATTAAAGGTTTGTTTTTCTCGTACGGATAAGAACCTATCTTATCGATAAAGTTTTTATTAACCTTCTCACCCTGTAATTTTGGTCTGTAGAGCTGAGGTACAATAATAAGGGCTGAAATTGAAGATAAAATAACAGTAATTGCGGCAAATAGTCCCAGATCTTTTAATGCTTCAGAACGCACAAAAACCAGGCATAAAAATGAAACCGCAGTGGTTGCGCTGCTCAGGATAATAGGTTGTGTAATTTCTTTATAAAGCTCTTCAATATTGTTGTTGTGCTTGTAATGGGTGAGAATATGAAGGGCATAATCTATGGTAATTCCAATAAGAATAGCACCTACACTTAACGATATAGCCGAAATTTTATCCTTGATAAAGTATAACACCAATAAAGCAAGTAAAACAGAAAATACAGTTGGAAGAAAAACGATAACGGGAGTGAAGAAGTTCCTGAAATAATACATCAGCAGCACCAACAATACTGTCATAGAAATCATTACCGTATTCTGGATATCCTTTTTTATTTGTTTGGCATTGGCAACTGCAATGACCGGAGATCCGAAATAGCTGAGCTCTGTTTTACCTTTAAATTGTGTGTTGATCTGGTCTTTTATACTGTTCAGTTGATCGACAAATGCTTCGTTGGCCTTCGTATCGTTGCTTTTGTTTTTGGGATCAATGAAGAGCAGAAGGTTCTTGCCATCTTTGGTGACGATGTAGCTGTCTTCAAGCTTGAAGTCCTTACTGATGTTTAAGGCATTTAATTTTTTGATTCCTAAAAAAGTAAGTCCTAAAGGATCTTTTTTGATAAACTCTTTGGTGACAAGGCTGATGGGAGATACCAGAGACCTGTAATTGTTCTCTACCTGCTGGGCAATACTGTCTTTCTGAAGCTTCCGGTCGATCTCCTGATAATCATTTTGATTAAGGAAAAGGGGCAGGTTCTGACTTACAAAATCAAATGTTTCCGAAATTTCATTATCATTTACTTTTCCCTGAACAGAACTGATGTATTTCTGTAAAGGGTCAATTTTTTGTAAAAATGTATCCGCAGTCTCAGAAAGCTGAAAACTGTCTTCCCTGGATTTATTTTCTATAATGACGATAATTTTATCCGAAAAATTAAGCTGTTTAAGCACTTTGGCGGTCAGGTCGGATTTTTCGTTTTTAGGAATGATCTGATTGATGTCTTCTTCAAAATTGATCTTTGAGGCAAAAAAAGCACATAAAGCAGCAATCCCTAGTGCTGTCATTATAGAGATGATCTTGTTTTTTGAGATCAGATAATATAAAAATATGAAGAATCGATGCATTACATGGTTAAATCAAGTCTGCAAATTTAAATTTTTAAGAATTAGTTCAAAATACTTCGGTAATAAGTTTTGGCTGAAAATCAATAAAATATTCTAGGTAGAACGAAAAAAAAATCTACTTTTGCAAAAGTTCCCTTTTAATAAAATGTATTTTAAACCACTATTATTATTAAAAAAATAAGAATCTGTTTTAGATATGTTGATAAAGAATGATGAAAAAATAAACGGATTTCTATTTGTCGTAGTACTTCCGCTTCTGTTGTTTGCCATGTCTTATTACGGGTTTGAATCTTCCTACACGAGACTGAAAACATCAGAAAAAACCCCCTGACTTTCTGTTCTCATCAGTCTATGCCTATAGAGTGATTCCGAATTATCTCAGTGTGCAGATGACAGATCTGATGTATTATTTCATCAACGGTCCACTTTACTTTTTTAAAGATTTTCTGTCCAAAAACGGAACCCCTTTTTATCATGGGCTTTTTCTGATGAACAGTATTTTCTTTATCCTGTGCTCTGTACTTTTGAATTCAATTTTTAAACTCAGATCAGTGGAATGGCTTTTACAGATTAATTCCAGAAGAATTATCCATCTTTTAGCCATATTTTTCATTGTGATTACACAATATGCACCTACAAATTGCGATACCATTGCCCTTTGCTGCTATCTGGCAGGAGTTTTTTTAAGTCTAAAATATCTGCATACACAGCATAAAATATTCTTTTATCTCCTAACCGGCCTTATTGCTTTATCTACCTTTGTGAGGGAAACTGCTTGTCTTAACATCGCGTTCTTTGCTGCAATTCTCTTCAATATAGATGATTTGAAAAAAGGTAATTATCAGGTTATCTGGAAGATAATGCCGCTTGTTGTGGCTTTTCTTGTTCCGTATCTGGGATTGCGGGCAATGCTTGAACAAAAAGAAACTACTTTTGTAGAGGGCTTTTACATCAACAGGAACTTTTCAAGTCCATTCAATCTTGCGGGATTGGTCTTTGCGATTATTGTCCTTTATTTTGTATATAAACTTTGTGTTCACCAGGAAAATAGAATTGTTTTTGGAAAATATCTTTTCTTTTCAATACCTTACCTTCTTATGATTACTTTAGTGGGGCTTTTTTGGGAAGTGAGGCTTTTTTTGCCGTTAATTCTCACAGGAATTATAATCGCATATCATCATTTTAAATTTAGTAGAGATTTAGCATGAGTTTATTACATCCATATTACATCATAGCGATGATCTATATGCTGTTCTTCAGTATCCAGGAGGTATACGGGAAGAAGGTAGATAAAAAATGGTTTTGGTTTCTTGGGATTTACCTGATTATTCTCGCCGGGCTTAGAAATGACGTAGGGCCCGATTATGGAAGTTATTACGGGATTTATATTTATTCTGATACGAAGAGCTATTACAGTATTTTCATGAAGATGCTTCACTTGGAAGGGCCGGATGCCCTGGACGTAGAATGGCTATACACCCTGATAAATAAGATTCTCCTCAATATTTTTAATGCACCATTTTATATGGTAACATTGATCATTGCCATCTTTGCTATCATCTTTAAAATAGAATATACCGAGGATAATACTTTTTATCCCTTTACATTCACCTTATTTATGTTTATCCCCAATTTCTTTGTTGGGGAAAGCGGACAGATAAGACAGAATCTCGGAACTTTTATCGTCTATTTTGCCCTACGTTACATCAAAGAACGGAAACTCTGGCATTACCTGTTTTTTATATTTATAGGTTCAGGTATTCACAGTGTCTGCTATTTGTTTTTGCCTATGTATTGGCTGGCCAGAGTACCCTTGAATAAGACCGTAATGTTGATAATGATCATCGGGTCCATTTTTCTTTCTCCTTTTGAGGTGTATAAAGTCTTTGGGGATTACCTGGGGAATATGGCGTCGGAAAGTTCACTGGTAGAGGGTTTTAACGGATATGTCAACGAAACGTCGCAACGATTGAACGGTGGTTTTGGTATTCCCGAGGGGATGATGGCAATTCTTACTTTTTTCCTGTTTGCTTTCGATACCAAAATGAAGGAGTTGTACCCGTATTATGAATATCACAGGAACTATGCCGTAATAGGGATCTGCTTTTATTTTATTTTTAGAAATAATCCCATATTCTCTTCCCGTCTGGCCGGGGCGTTTATCGGCTTTTCATATATCATTATCCCTAATGCCATGTATGCAGTTTCCAGCAGGATGAAAAATATGATCTATGCATTTATTATTGCACTGGTTGTCTTTAATTTTGTTGTTTTTGCGGCCTTTAATAACATTAAATCAGGTCGATTCTCAATTGATCTTTATAGAAACTTTGTACTTCCGTAAATCGTTTGATCACACTATATGAGGGCAGCTTTTCTAGCTGCCCTTTTTTATTTCTAAATTAATATTTGTTTACAGTGATGTACTTCTTGCTGGAATTATCATATTTTTGCCTTATGTTTTTGTGGTATGTATAATGTGTTTATTTTGGGTTATTTATAAAATAATTTATATATGTTGATTTTATACATAAAATAAATCTCTTTTTTTGATATAGGCTTAAAAGTTGTAGTGCTGTAATGACACACACACAAATCATAAGATATGAAAAGGTTAGTTGGAAAAGTAGTGGCAGTTTTTTGCCTTGTGTCGATTGGTATCTGTTCTAAAGGTAATTTTATTTCAAAAGAAATTTTCCCGTCGGTTGAACGTGTACATGGTCTGTTGTCGATCATGAAAAATATAGATTCATTAGCTAGGCCCATTCATGAATATAGTCCTAAAATCTTTCTTCCTGACTGGAAAAAAGCTCCTAACAGTTATATTTTTGATCCCGTTCAAAGCAGTGAAGGATTGCTTGTACCTGTAAGGAAAGCTTACGCCATGTGGGAAGGCGGTGGCTATATTAATGGTACCGGAATTCCTGCTGGAACGGTGACTGCCGATGTATTATGGGAAGATGTACACGGATTAATAAAATCAGGCGTTAATTATACCCTTGAAATCATCGGTTCCGGCCAGGATGCTAAAATAAAAGTCCCTGTTAATAAAGCAAAAAAGGAAATGCAGTTGTTGCATTTCGGGTAAACGGAGAGATCTACTGGAGCTGGCATATATGGGTGACCGATGATCCCACCAACGGATCTTCATACAAAAGCTTTGCTAATGTCTCGAGAATGAGATCGGATGGAACGGTAGAAACTATTCCTGATTCCGAATGGAAATGGATGGATAGAAACCTTGGAGCCCTTACCGGCTCCATTACATCATCAGACTGGAATAAAAGTGGAGGACTGCTTTACCAATGGGGAAGAAAAGATCCCATTCCTCCATTGGTAACAAGAGGAAATGATTTTTATGAAGCTTCAGGAACCATCGGAAGAGTAAGGCATAGAGGGGCAAAAAATCTTAATAACGCCACAAGTATCGATGACCTTAGGAAGTTTGTCCTGCTATCGGGAGCTGAAGTTACCAATAACATCAGGCTTTCAGTGAAGAATCCCCTCAGTCTGATCTATGTCAATAAGGACGATAATTCCGGTCAGGCCTATTACAATAATAATGTCAATCTGCCTGTCAATTGGTTTGGTAGATCCACTGCCTTACCGGATAACAGACTATCAGAGCTCAATCTATGGTCTGACAATTCACAGGGAACTGTAGACGTTGTTTATAATAGTGATACCAGTGCAAAGCCCTATCGGGATAAATCAGCCTATGACCCTTGTCCAAATGGTTGGAGAATTCCCTCTATGCTGGTTGCTAATCTCGCTTCACCATCATACATCGACGATATCCGGATAGATTTTTCTCCATTTGGAGTAAGAACTAATATGGGTAAAAATACTTTTGACGCCAATAAATACAATATTATAAAACCAACAGATGCCGGAGTTCCCGGGTTTATGACAGGATTCAGGATTTATCCGAATCTTGGCTTTGATTTATCTAATGTTGGAGGTTATAATATGGGAATCTTTCCGGGGACAGGGCAGCTGATCAGAGGAGCTCATTTAGGGCAGTACAGCGATCAGCATCATATTGCATTGTGGACATCCACTATGGCAAGGCAATTTGATGCGACACCCGCTGTAGGAATAAGAGGATTGTCTATGATTCCCGACAAAACACAACCGGATGTCCCAGATCCTAATTATCCGGATATTAAAGGACGATATTTTTATTTCCCGACGGCAGGGATGTATACTTCAGATGCCAATGGCTGCAGATGTATAAAAGATCCTTTGTATCTTGTAAATGATTATGATTTCCCTACAGAATATTTACCGGCAATTACCGAATATAAAGAAGGTCTCAATAACCCTAATACCTACCAGGTCGTTAAAAATACCTCTCCTTTTATTGTGAATATTCCGGTAAGTAAGGCGTTTTCTGTACAAAGCCAGTTGTTAAATAATCCCGGAATATTAAATGCAGCCAGCTTTAACAGTTTAAAAGCAAATGTATTGTGGACGACCAATACAAGTTTGATCAGCAGAATTTCAATAGTAAACCCATCTCCGTCTTCGCTACAAAACCTCGGAAGCTCAAGGATAAGTGTGGAAATCGCTCCCAATCAGAGTGGAAATGCGGTAATTACTTTACATAACGGAAGTGTCTCATCACCGGTGTATTGGAGCTGGCATATCTGGGTGACCGATTCTCCTGTTGCAGGATACAGCTATACCACCGAACCTCCTGTTTCCCAGGCGGTCAATTATATGAATTATGTCAATAAAGCGGATGCCGTATTACAAACCGTATTTATGGATAGAAACCTTGGTGCTACCGATGTTTTTCCTGATGTTGTTAATCCTCTTACTCCTACCGCAGCTGAATTGGCAAGAATTCGTGCATCTACAGGAATGCATTATCAATGGGGCAGAAAAGATCCTATCCCAACCTTTCAGAATGCAGACAATAGGGGTTCGTTTACTATTTTCTTGGGAACTGCCGCTGCCAACGGAACGGTTTCTTATGCGCCTCTGACATTAGCCGGTTATAATGATTTATCAGGTAATTATATCATTCCCTACAATACCTATGCTCAGGTGTCCAATGTGCTGACAACTGATAAGACAGCTGAAAAAATTAGTAAAATACTATCATATTCCGTGAAAAACCCTCTGGTTTATATGATCCCCAGTACATTTGCTCCTTTCAATAGTTCTACGCCTAATTATACCAACGGGACAGACTGGCTGTCTCCAGAGCCCAATCTTGCACCGGAAAGGTGGGGTAGAGGCGGTAAAAAATCACCTTTTGATCCTTGCCCCGAAGGATGGCGAATTCCGGACCTGACCAGTGTCGCTCTTGTCTCGGGAGCAGACTTCGGACAGACTCCTTGGTATAAAAAAGATAAAAATATTGCCACTCCTTACAGTGTTATTACAGATTATCTGGGAACCAGAGTTCGAAATCCTTCGACTACCGCTACAATTGGTTATATGTTTACTAATTCTTTATATCCAATCGGAAATTATCCCAATTCAGGGTCGCGGGGATTCAGAAGTGTAATAGGAAATCAGTCTCCACAGGGAACTTTTAATACCATTAATTTTCAATATCCGGGAGTATGGTCTGACGCATTAGCCGCAAATTATCTGGGAAGATCAATAAATATCCTCTTTGATGCAGCAAGTTCAGCTAACAGATTAATAGCCTTTCATGATAATAATGATCCTTATTTTGCAATGAGCTGCCGATGTGTAAAAATAAAGTATGATATCAACGGAAATGAAGAGGGGCCTGCATCAAGGATGACTGTGGTTCCGGGAAGTCCCACACTCAGCACAGCAGAAGCCGGGCAGAAAGTTGAGGAGAATAAAATTTCATTATATCCAAACCCGGTTGATACTATTTTATATATCCGGATGTCAGAAAATAAAAATGATCCGTATCAGATATATAGTATGTCCGGACAACTTGTAAAATCCGGGAAATTTGAAAATAAACAGGCAGATGTTTCATCCTTACCCTCCGGAATCTATTTAATAAGAATCAATAATTCTGATGTAACAGGTAAGTTTATAAAGCGATAAGGTTTGAAAATCGCTATCAAAAAAGCAGGAAGATGCACTGATCCTGCTTTTTTTATTCACGGACATTTTTTTATCTATAATAGATGGTGAAAAATTCTATATTGTTTCTTGAAAACTCATTAATTAATGAGCTAAAGCATGCAATATAAGGGACTTCTTTATTTAATAATTCTCTATTGAAGCGACATGTAGCACCTCATAAATGCTAAATAAAACGCATATCGCAAAAAGTATATAATAAAAAAGCTTTACTTTTGCAAAAATTTTAGAATGTCGAAAAATTTAGTAATCGTTGAGTCCCCGGCAAAAGCAAAAACTATTCAGAAATATTTAGGAAAGGATTTTGAAGTGAAATCCAGCTTTGGTCATATCCGTGATCTGCCTAAAAAAGGAATGGGTATAGATCTTGCCACATTTAGTCCTGATTACGAAGTTTCTGCTGATAAAAAGAAATTAGTAACAGAATTAAAGGCTGCTGTCAAAAAAGCTGAAATGGTATGGCTCGCTTCCGATGAAGACCGTGAAGGAGAAGCTATTGCATGGCATCTGGCGGACGAATTGAAATTAAAACCGGAAAACAGAAAAAGAATTGTTTTCCACGAGATTACTAAAAATGCAATTCTAAAAGCGATCGATAATCCAAGAGATATTGATCAGAACTTAGTCAATGCACAACAGGCAAGAAGAGTCCTCGACAGAATTGTTGGTTTTGAAATGTCTCCGGTATTATGGAAAAAGTAAAACCGGGATTGTCTGCTGGTAGAGTGCAGTCTGTAGCCGTACGATTAATCGTTGAAAGAGAAAAAGAAATCCGTGAGTTTACGCCAAAAGCAAGCTTTAAACTTGACGGAATCTTTCTGAATAAAACGGAGCAGGAGATTGCCGCAAAACTGAAAAAAGACTTCGAAAAAGAAGAAGACGCAGAAAAATTCCTTGAACAGGCAAAAACAACAGAATTTAAAGTTCTCAATGTTGAGACAAAGCCCGGTACGCGTTCTGCATCAGCACCTTTTACAACTTCGACCTTACAGCAGGAAGCTTCATCCAGATTAGGATATAATGTGACCAATACAATGCGTTTGGCACAAAGATTATACGAGGAAGGGTTCATCACTTATATGAGAACAGACTCGGTAAACCTTTCCCAGGAAGCAATTGAAGGAGCCAAAAAACAAATCATATCAGAATATGGAGCGGAGTATTCTTCTCCAAGAAATTATACCACAAAATCTGCTTCAGCACAGGAAGCTCACGAAGCGATCCGTCCTACAGATTTTGGAGTAAAAAGTATCGGTGATGCCCAGTTGAATAAATTGTATCAACTGATCTACAGGAGAACGCTTGCTTCCCAGATGGCTAATGCCAAAATTGAAAAGACAGTCATTGAAATCGGAAACGTTTCATTGCCACATCATTTCGAAGCCCAGGGAGAAGTTATTATTTTCGACGGTTTCCTGAAAGCTTATGGTATCGTGAAAACAGAAGATGATGATGATGAAAATAACGAAAAACTATTACCGAAAGTAAGTGTTGGAGAAGTATTACACTATAAAACAATTACTGCTACCGAAAAGTTTACAAGACCGAGTGCCAGATATACGGAAGCAGGACTGGTAAGGAAACTGGAAGAACTGGGGATCGGTAGACCATCTACTTACGCTCCGACGATTCAGACGATCCAGAACAGAGAGTATGTGGATAAACGGGAGATCGAACCGCAGACCCGTGAGGTAATCAAAATGTCTCTGGTAAAAGATAAAATTAAAAAAGTAGTTCTTGACGAAAAATTCGGAGGGGACAAAAATAAATTCATTCCTACGGATATCGGAGAAGTAGTGAATGACTTCCTTACAGATAACTTTAGAGAAATCTTAGATTATGGTTTCACGGCAAGAGTAGAAGAAGGTTTCGATGAAATTGCCAATGGTGATCAGAAATGGAAAGAAATGATGACGGATTTCTACTCTAAATTCCACCCGAGAATTGAAGATGTAGAAGAAAATGCTGACCGGGCGACCGGTGACAGACTCTTAGGAGTTGATCCTAAGACCGGTAAAAATGTACACGCCAGAATCGGAAGATTTGGAGCAATGATCCAGATCGGGGAAACTGATGATGAAGAAAAACCGATTTTTGCTTCATTGATGAGTGGTCAGAATATTGCGACGATCACTTTTGAAGAAGCTATGGAGCTATTCAGGCTTCCTTTTGATTTAAATGAATTTGAAGGACAGCCAGTATCGGTGGGAGTGGGTAGATTTGGACCTTATGTGAAGTGGGGCGATACTTTCATCAGCATCCCGAAAGGAGAAGATCCGTTGTCTGTTGACCAGAATCGTGCAGAGGAAATTATTCTTGAAAAGAAAAAAGCAGATGCACCCATTGCAACTTACAAAGGAGAGCCTGTAACGAAAGGTTCCGGAAGATTCGGTCCGTTCATTAAATACAAAGATATTTTCATCAATGTTCCGAAGAAATATAATTTTGACAACCTTTCTCAGACTGATATCAATGAACTGATTGATGCTAAACTTGAAAAAGAAGCCAACAGATATATCCAGCAATGGGAAAAAGAAAAAATCTCTATTGAAAACGGAAGATGGGGGCCATTTGTTAAATTTGGAAAAGCAATGTTTAAGATTCCAAAGAAAAGTGATGATACGAAATATGATGCTGAAGAATTGAAAGAAATTTCTCTTGATGAAGTAAAAAAATGGATCACCGACCAGGATAAAAATGCATTTGCAGAAAAGAAAAAGCCGGCAGCCAAAAAAACAGCAGCAGCTAAGAAGACTACCACAGTCAAGAAAGCTGCACCCGTAAAAAAGCCAGCTGCGAAAAAGAAGTAATATTAAAATAACAATACAAAGCCGTTAACAAATAGTGTTGACGGCTTTTTTTATCAATAAAAACAATCCCGGCTTACAAAGTTGCTGCGGTTTTTTTGTATGTTTGTTAGATTAAGAAAATAATAAATTAGCACACTGAAGTAAATATGGATTTTGAAGACTTTATCATTTCACCAAGAAATTTCAAAACAGAAAGCTGGCAGATTGGAAGTCGCATTACAAAGGATATAAAAGAAGATAGCATCGTTCTTTTGTTTGTGTCAGATTACAGAGGCGCCGGCGGAGAAGCCGAAGTACAGGACTTTACTGCGGTCAGAAAAGAATTTTACAAGCTTTCTCAGCTCGATTTCGAAATTCCGGTAGTAGACCTTGGAGACCTTGTTTCCGGTAAAACTGTACAGGATACTCACTATATATTACAGGAAGTTCTATCAGCATGTCACTATAAACGGGCATTACCGGTGATTATCGGAGGATCCAATGATTTCGCTTTTTCCTTATTTTCTACCTTAAATTTTCATCAGAAAAATATTAACTATACCCAGATCAGCAATATTATTTCTCTTAAACAGGGAGAAGAAATTAATGAATATACCTTTTTAGGGAAAATTTTTGGAGCCAAGAACTTTTCCATTAAAAATTACCACCATCTGGGATATCAGAAACATTTGAACGAAATGGATTCTGTACGATTGATCAAGGAAGTGGAATTCGATATCATCCGTCTTGCTGAAATGATGAATTCTACCGAAAAAACTGAGCCTTTCTTCAGAAAAGCAGATCTGGTGACCGTAAATTGTGATGCTATCGAAAGCTTTAGTGAGCCTTTCTCAATGAATCCTCAGGTCAATGGACTGAACAGGAGAGAAGTTTGTGCCTATATGAAAGAAATAGGATTGAGCGAAAACCTGAAGACTGTCGGTATTTTCAATTATAATATTTACTCAGAAAACCAATTGAATCACCAGCTTTTGGCACAAATGCTCTGGTATCTGATTGAAGGAATTAATATTCAGCGTTCACATCCGAAAGAAAGAAACTTTGAATTGTTCTATGTACTGATTGATGACAGGCAATATGCTTTCAAACGAGATACTTTCAGTAATCTCTGGTATTTCGGGGATGATGAAAATATAGAAAACTGTATCCCATGTTCAAGAAAAGATTTTGATGAAGCTAAAAAAGGCTGGTTGAATACAAGACTGACGAAAATTTAATGTATGACAAACCTTCCTTCCAAAGTTTCCATCATTGTTCCTGTTTATAATGTCGAAAATTATCTGGCAAAGTGTCTTGATTCTTTGGTCAATCAGAGTCTTCAGGATATTGAGATTTTGGTAATTGATGATGGGAGTAAAGATAAGTCCGGAGACATTATAGAGCAGTATGCCGGGAAGTATCCGGAAAAAATAAAAGCTTTTACAAAAGAAAACGGCGGATTGAGCGATGCCAGGAATTATGGTATCGACAGGGCAACAGGAGAATATATTGGTTTTGTAGATAGTGATGACTATGTAGCCGAAACCATGTTTGAAGAAATGTTTCTTCTTGCAGAAAAATATCACACGAAAATGGTCATCTCAAATATTCAGAAGGTCGATGAACATGGGAATATAACTCAAAAGCTTACCCAGATTCCCAACATGCCTGAACTCATAGATCTTAATGAACATTTTTCGGTTTTTTCAGATTTGAGCTATTTTGCTTGTAATAAGCTTTTTAAAAAAGAAATTTTTGATCATAAAAGGTTTAAAAAGGGCGTTCATTTCGAGGATATTCAGCTGATTCCACAGCTTTTGTTGAAATGTGATCAAATTGCCCAGACTCAGAATTTCCATTATCAGTATTTGGAGCGCAGTGATTCCATTACAAAAACACACACTGAAAAGGGGCTTGATATTCTGAAGGCAGTGGCGGATGTAGAGCAGGTATTTTATACGTCCGACTATGCACATAAAAAGAAAGAGCTGAAAAATTTTCAGATTTTTGAGGGCGTTTATTCCTTTTTAGCCTATCTGGCGTTTGTAAAAAATGAAGAAACTTTTTTTAAAATGTCCGGCCAATTAGATATATTCATGCAGGATAGACAAATAAAAATTCAAGATATATTGACTTATAGTCGTTTTGGTAAAAATTATCTTTTATATTTGCCACTGAAAAAAAAGATTTTTTATCTGTTGTTTTTTGCAGGGCAACAAAAGCTGATAAGAAAATTGATGTAAACACAAATGTAAGTACTGTTGTTTCGACCAGCAAAACATTATGATGCTTTTATAAGGCAGGAATGTAAGTTTTACGAAACATACAGGAATACTGGATAAGAAAAAGAATGAAAAATTTTGAATTGTTCTTAAGCGAATCGGGAATCTCTATTTTCTACGTGAAAATAGGGTTTGGCTTCCTGTTCTCCTTTTTAATTACTTTTTTCTCTATTCCTACCATTGTAAAGATTTCCAGACGAAAGAATCTTATGGATGAACCGGGAATAAGGAGTTCTCATCTCAGGAAAATTCCCAACTTAGGTGGAATAGCCATCTTTTATTCCATCGGAATATGCGCTTCTATTTTTGCCTACGAATTATTTGATCTCTACAAATTTTTATTTGCTTCGTTAATCATCCTTTTGTATGTAGGAGTAATGGATGATATTGTGGTGATGAGGGCCTATAAAAAATTGGTGGCGCAGGTTGTCGTTTCTTCGCTGGTTGTCATTGGTTCCGATATCAGGATCAGAAGCTTGTTCGGGATATTCGGGGTGTATGAACTGGGGTATTTCGTAAGTATTCTGTTTAGTATTATTACGTTTATCATTTTAATCAATGCATTCAACCTGATTGATGGTATTGACGGTTTAGCCGGAGGTTATTCTATCATCTGTAGCGCTTTATTCGGAATCAGTTATTACCGGCTGGGCGAGTACAATTATCCGCTTGTTGTTCTTTCGGTAGTGATCATCGGGACTGTATTGGCATTTTTATATTATAATTTGTCCCATTACAGGACCAATAAGATCTTTATGGGAGATACAGGATCTATGTTGCTGGGTTTTTTGCTGGCCTTTACTTCGATTTGTTTTATAGATATTTTTATAGACAAAAAGATTGTGGGAGTTCCCAGATATCACCTGCAATCTGCACCGGCTGTCGCAGTAGCAATTCTTATTTTACCCATTGTAGATACCCTGAATGTGATTTTTATAAGACTCTACAACAAGAAGTCGCCATTTGATGCAGACAAGAACCATATCCATCACAAACTTCTGAAGCTTGACCTTACCCATAGGAGGTCTACATTTTATATTATTGTATATTATTTAATGATTGTTGGGGTCGCTTATTATTTCAGACATCTCAATATCAATTTCCTTTTGTTGGTTATTATTGTATTGGGTTTCTTAGGAGCTTATTTGCCGGATTTGGTATATCGATTAAGAAATAACAAAAATTAACAATTAAATATTACTTTTGTAAACAATATTATTCAAATATGATGAAGAATTTTAAGTATTTATTTTTAATATTACCTTTTTTGCTTACCTCATGCATTACCACAAAGGATGTGAGATACTTGCAGCCAAGTGAAAGCCTTGTAATTAACGAAGAAGGTCTTGTTCCCTACAATATCCCAGTTTACAGGATTACCAAAAATGACATCCTTAACCTTAATATTGTTACAACTCCCAAAGGAGATGCTGCCCAGTTCTATTCTTCGTATAATACATCCGGAGGAGTAGGAGGAGGCTCTACCAATGCAGCGGCTGCAGGAGGAAGAGTTGGTAGTGCAAACGGTTCCAGTTTTGGAGGAAATATCAATTTCTATTTTAATGGACTAAAAGTTGACTCCAACGGAGACATCAATGTCTTCGGAATAGGATATGTAAAAGCTGAAGGAAGAACCCTGGATGACGTCACAAAAGAAATTCAGCTTAAGGTAAATGAAAACTTCCAGGAAGGAAAGTCTGAAGTAAGGCTAAATACTGACGGAATTACATATTATATCCTGGGTGACGTCGAAACTACCGGACTGTCAGGAGAGAAAGTAGCCCATAAAAATACGCTTACCATTACTGAGGCTCTGGCCATTAACGGGGGATTAAACAGAACAATCGACAGAAAGGATGTCGTGATTCACAGAAAATTACCTGAAGGGATCAAGATTGCTAAAATAGACCTTACCCGTGAAGATCTCATGAACTCTCCCTATTATTATTTACAAAATGGGGACGAAATCTATCTTAACACCAGAAGAAAAAGCTTGAACGGATTCGGAAAAGATCCGATTCAAACCCTACTTACCAGTGTGACAGCGATTACAACGGCATTAACATTATACACAATCCTACAAAGACTTTAATCCACATGATTCCAGGAAAAGATACACAAGTAGGAAAAAGCGAAACCCCGAAAGAGAAGTATGGGACGTTTGCATTGTTTGATATTGAGCATTTTTTAAGAAGAATACTTAAAAACTGGTTTTGGTTTGTATTCATGTTATTTATTGGCTACATCATTTCTTGGGTGTACAGTAAATATTATGCACAAAATGTTTATGCTTCAGACTTATCTTTGAGCATATCCAATAATACTTCCAGTTACTTCACTCCTAACCAGTCGATTAACTTTATCTGGGGACAGGGAGGGAATTCCGATGGAGTTTACTTGAAGAAAATGCTGCTCTCAAGATCTCATAATGAGTTTTTGGTAAAAGAGCTCGGCCTTTTTGTAAATTACTCGACCAAAGGGATGATAAAATCTACTTATCTTGATAAAGATGACTCTCCCGTATTTCTTGAGATTGACAAAAAACACCTGCAACAGGTTGATTATCCTATTACTTTATTACCAAAAGGAAATGGAACGTATGAGGTTAATCTTCCGGAAGAAGGTCAGTCTACGAATCTGTACAGCTATGAATATGAAGGATTTCAGACTATTGCAGCTTACAATAGACCAGCAAATAAAATTATTAAGGTTAATGAGTGGTATACTTCTCCCAACTTAAGATTTAAGCTGGTTCAGAATACTGTTGCGACAAAAATCAAACTGGATAACATTATTGTAAAGTTGAGTGCTGTTAATCAGAGTGTTAACGAAATTGTGTCGACAATCGCTGTAGATTTTGACAAGGAAATTTCTACCATCATGATTATTACCAAAAAAGGATATAATCTTAACAGTACTGTAAATTTCCTCAACAAATCCGTTACAGAACTTCAGAAGAAAAGGCTGGAAGATAAAAATGTTGTTAATAGAAATACAGAAACTTATCTGCAGGGTAATCTGGATATCATTCGTAGAAAATTAGATTCCAGTGCTGCAGTACTCAATTACCTGAAAACCTCTGAAAAACTTTATAATATCAAAGACAGAGATGAAAAGTCCCTGGACAAGATAAAAGAGCTTGAAGCTAAAAAAGCAGATATTGTAAGTAAAATCAGTTCTCTGAATAATATTAAAAATACACTTCAGTCGAGGGATTTTGATAAAATGATCGCTACAAATGCAGCCGGTTTTGAAGATGGCTTTTTCTCCGCTTCAGTTACTGAGCTGAAAGCTTTATATGCCAAAAGAGCAGAAATGGCTACGATCTATAAGCCGAATTCAGAGCCCATCAAAGAAGTCAACAGACTCATCAATGAGGCAAAGACAGGATCTTTCAACAGTTTGAAGAATTACTACACCAAATATTATGACGATATTAATAAAATAGATCGTGAAGTAGCAGAAGCTAATCTTGATTTATCTTCATTCCCTGAAAAAGAAAGGAAGTATCTTGATGCGGAGAGAGGATATAATATGATTGAAGCTACGTACAACAGCCTTTTAGGAAGACAGAACGAAACACAGTTGAATGTGGCAACAAATCAGTCTGATATCACTGTGATTGACCCTGCTAAAAATTTAGGACAAAGACCGATAAGCCCTAATATAAAACTGGCGAAAATCGGGATCATTTCCGGACTTTTACTTCTGCCTATCGTATTTATTTTGATTGGTGAACTCCTTGATAATAAGATCAGAAACATTAAAGAGTTGTTGGGTGCTACCAAAATTCCGCTTCTTGGTGTCATTGGAAACAACAACAATGAAAATATGCTTACTGTTTTGGAGCAACCTAAGTCCTCGGTCTCTGAAGCCTTCAGAGGGATAAGAGCAAGCGTAAGATTCCTGATGGAAAACCAGGATGATAAAGGTAAAGTCATATTGATAACATCCTCTATTGGTGGTGAAGGTAAAACCTATATTTCCATCAACCTGGCATCTGTGTTAGGGCTGAGTGATAAGAAAACCATCCTCTTGGGAATGGATCTTAGAAAACCTAAAATTTTTGGTGATTTTAAAATCGATAATAAATACGGTATTTCCAACTACCTTACCGGAGAAGTGGGTATTGATGAGATTATCAACCATACTAAAATCCCTAACCTCGATGTAGCTACTTCAGGTCCGATTCCACCAAATCCTTCTGAACTTTTGATGAGCCAGAGAAATATCAAATTTATAGAAGAACTGAAAGAAAAGTATGATTTCATTATTATAGATTCACCGCCGGTTGGTCTGGTAGCAGACTCCTATGAATTAATGAAGTACTCAGATGCTAATATTTATGTGGTTCGCCACGAATATACTGAAAAGTATATGCTGAAAATGATTACAGAAAAGTATCATAATAATGAAATTAGCCATTTAGGGCTTATTTATAATGACTATAATGTGAAACAGGGCTATGGTTATGGCTACGGATATGGTTATGGATATGGTTACGGATATTTTGACGAGGACAAAAATTATAAAGAACCTTTATTGATCCGTATAAGGAATAAAGTACAGGCAATATTCAATAAAAAATAGAGCTTTAAACCCTCATGTAATGGGGGTTTTTCTATACTTTGTGTATTTTCAATCTGTGAAAAAAAGAATATTTTTGCCACTTTGCCGTTTACTTTATAACAAATTATGTTTTTTTGTTTATTTTTAACTAAACATTAAGATTATCATTAATATAAAAATGTTTTATATTTGCAAAAATTAAATTTTAAAATAACCATAAATCCATATTCTTTTATGAATAAAAAATTATTGTTTAGCTTCCTTGCCTTCCTCGGAGTGGTGAGTGTTAAAGCACAAAGAAACGAATTGGGAGTTCGTCTAGGGATGAGTAACCTAGTGGGAGATGTAGGAAGGACAAATTATATTTTACAAAAGCCGTTGGATTTAAACAGAATGTCAGATTGGGGCATCCCATTTTATGGAGGGTTGTTATATAGATTTAATTTTAACCCGCATCAGACCGTTAGATTGGATTTAGGGTATAACCAGATTCAGTTTAGCGATAAGGCTGCGAAAGAAGAATATAGAAGAAACAGAAACTCATACGGGAAAAATAATGTATATGAAGCAAGTTTAATGTTTGAATATAATTTTTTTCCGGTAAATAATGAGCAGATAAGTATGGTAAGTCCATACATTTTTGGGGGTGTGGGAGCTTTAATGTTTGATGCACCTAAAGCTAATCTGGTGAATGATTTCAGAAGAGATGCCGATGGAGTAGCACAGGCCCCGATTAATGAAACGGATTTTAAAACCACGGCAGAATATTCATTAGGTAAAAAAGTGACCATGCATATTCCTTTTGGAGTGGGTTTAAAGTATAAATTTAACCATACTTGGGCTATATTTGCAGAAGCTACATTTAGATATACCTTGACGGACCAGCTGGATCACAGTCAGATATTATCTAAAGATGTGAAGTCTTCCTTTAATGCAGATATTTTAGACCCTGCAACCGGAGGCTCATTATTGCAATCAGGCAACTATTATGCTGTTGCTAAAGAAAGAGAAAATGAGTTTGTAAATAAGAGAAATATTGGAGATACTAAGTCTAAAGATTGGATGAATACCTTTAGCTTAGGTTTAACCTTCTCATTCGGAAGACCTCCATGTTATTGTGATTAATTAATATGTCGTTGATTAAAGATAAAATAGATTCTGAGAATTTACCAAAACATGTGGCTATCATCATGGATGGCAATGGAAGATGGGCAAAATCTCGTGGCGAAGAAAGAACTTTCGGTCACAAAAATGCCATTAATGCAGTAAGAAATGCTATTAATGCCTGTAATGAGGTCAATATTCCTTATTTAACTCTATATACATTCTCTTCAGAAAACTGGAGCCGTCCGGCTGAAGAGGTAAACACGCTTATGAATTTGCTCGTTGAGACTCTGTTGCTGGAAGCAGAAGAGATCTTTAGCAAAGGATTAAGAATGCATGTAATAGGAAATCTGGAAAAATTACCTGCCTTGGTAAAAGAACAATTACAGCGCGTGGTAGAACTGACAAAAGAAAACACAAAAGGTAACCTTGTACTGGCGATTAGCTATGGCTCACAAAACGAAATACTGAATGCCGTAAAAAATATAAGTTCCGATGTAAAAGAAGGAAAAGTTGACGTAGAGAATATTGACGAAAAATTATTCGAAAACTACCTTTATACCAAAGATTTTCCTCCTGTAGATTTACTAATCAGAACCAGCGGTGAAATTAGAATAAGCAATTTCCTTCTTTGGCAGATTGCTTATGCCGAATTACAGTTTTTAAATGTCTTGTGGCCGGATTTCACCAAAGATATTTTCTTCCAATGTATTGTTGATTATCAAAACAAAGAAAGAAGATACGGATTAACCGGAGAGCAGGTACAAGGCCAATAATATTTAAGAAAAGAAAGACTCGATAAAATGAAGTTTAGACTATTACCCATCATTATGTTTGCTGCTTCTGCACATTTTTATGGACAAGTAACTCCACAGGACAGCACAAAAGTAAGTAATGCTGTACACACTGAAAATGAGGTAGGCACTTATACACTTAAAGACATCGTTGTAGATGGGGTAAAAAAGTATACACCAGCTCAGATCTTACGATTTACAGGATTGGCTAAAGGTGAAAGCGTAGATATTCCGGGACAAAAAATCAGTAATGCTGTTAAAAAGCTTTGGGATACTCAATCCTTTTCTGAAGTAGAAGTCTATGTGCAAAGCATTGATGGGCAAACTGTAGTTCTGAGATTCTATCTGCAGGATTTGAAAGAACTTGGTGAAGTAAAATTCACAGGAAAAGGAATCGGAAAATCCAAAAGCGAAAAGCTTGCTAAAGATAACAACCTGAAGCCTGGAACAAAAATTACACAGAATTTAGTTTCAAGTCTTAAAACAAATGTACCGAAAGACTACATTAAAAAGGTTTTGCAGACGCTAAAATTACCATTCAGGACAAAATAAATGCAGGTGACCCTGCTTTAGTAGACTGGACAATCAATGTAGATAAAGGGAAGAGAGTTAAGATCGACCATATCGAGTTTGAAGGAAATCAGAGTGTTTCAGATAGTAAACTTAGAAAGAAAGCCTTTAAAGAAACAAAACAAAAA
This sequence comes from Chryseobacterium indologenes, assembly GCA_016025055.1. Classification (NCBI taxonomy): domain Bacteria; kingdom Pseudomonadati; phylum Bacteroidota; class Flavobacteriia; order Flavobacteriales; family Weeksellaceae; genus Chryseobacterium; species Chryseobacterium indologenes. The sequence continues at coordinate 1,277,452 of CP065590.1, read as the reverse complement.
CGTTTTGGTATTGGAGGTATCTTAAAATCTTCAAAATTTATTGAAGAAAAATATCAGGAAGATAAACAAAGTCTTATCAGCTATTATAACTCTTTAGGGTATAGAGATGCAAAGATTGTTTCCGACTCTGTATGGAGAAATAACAGAAATAACTACGAAATCAATGTAAAATTGAATGAGGGTAAAAAGTATTATATCGGAGATATTACATTTACCGGAAATACAGTATACTCTACAGAATACTTACAAAGATTATTAGGATATAAAAAAGGAGACATCTACGATGCTGTAGGATTCAACAAGAAAGTAGGTGAAGATGGCGGTAAAGAAGATGACTCTGATATCAAATCAGTGTACATGAATAACGGTTACCTTTTCTCCAATGTAACACCGGTTGAAAAATCAGTGAACGGAGATGCCGTAAACCTTGAAGTCCGAGTGAATGAAGGTGAGCAGGCTACCTGGAATAAAGTAACCTGGCAGGGAAATACAACTACCCATGACCACGTTATCTTAAGAGCATTAAGAACCAAACCGGGAGAGCTCTTTAAAAAGACTGAAATTAAAAGAACTTATTTTGATTTAGCAGGGATGCAGTTCTTTGACCCGCAACAGGTAGGTCAGGATATCCAGCCGAATCAGGCAGATAATACGGTAGATATCAACTGGAAGTTAGTTGAAAAAGGATCTTCACAGGTACAGTTGCAGGCAGGTTACGGTGGTAACAGCTTTATCGGTACTTTGGGACTGACCTTTAATAACTTCTCTTTAAGAAACTTCCTTAAATTTAAAGATTTTAAACCGGTACCACAGGGAGACGGGCAGACATTCTCTATCCAGGTTCAGGCAGGTCAGTATTTCCAGAACTATGGAGTATCATTTAGCGAACCTTGGCTATTTGGAACAAGACCTACTGCACTTTCGGTAAGTTTAAATAACTCAAGAGTACGATATAGAGATCAGTATGGAAGTGCTCAGAAACTTAACATTTTCTCGGCATCAGTAGGTCTGAACAGACTGTTAAACTGGCCGGATGATTATTTTTCACTCTATACAGGTCTGCAATTCCAGAAGTATGACTTCAATAACTATCCATTCCAGTTTGGTGATGCAACAGAATATAACGGAACAGCCAATAACTTCAGTATCAACGTCGGTTTAAGCAGAAACTCAGCGGGTATCGACCCGATATTCCCGACAGTAGGTTCAAATATTGAACTTTCTGCCAAATTTACTCCTCCTTATTCATTGTTCAGCAACAAAAATTATGATACAATGACACCTATTGACAAGTACAAGTGGATGGAGTTCTATAAAATCAAGTTTAAAGCTGATGTATATAACGAAATCGTTGGAAAACTTGTATTGAGATCTTCTGCTGAAATGGGATTCATGGACGGTTACAATAAAAACCTCGGAGCACCACCATTCGAAAGATTCTATGTAGGAGGTACAGGTTTATTCGGAGGTAGATATGACGGTAGAGAATTGATACCCTTAAGAGGATACGATAATGCCAGTATGACCGGAGGTGAAAACCAGGATATCACTCAGAGAGGAGGTGGAACGATCTATAATAGATTTACCTTGGAACTTAGATATCCGATTTCCTTAAACCAGACAGCAAAAATCTATGCTTTGACTTTCGCTGAAGGAGGTAACGTATGGAACTCTTGGGGGAACTATAACCCGTTCCAGTTAAAGAGATCAGTAGGGGTCGGAGTAAGAGTTTATATGGGAGCATTTGGATTGATCGGGTTCGACTTTGCATACGGATTTGATAAAACACTCGGAGGAACTCCATCCGGATGGCAAAACCACTTCTTGATGAACCAATCATTATAATTATAAATATGAAGAACTTTAAAATAACTTTCACATTCGTATTGCTTCTGTTTTTTGGACTAAACAATGCCCAGAAAATCGGAGTAGTAGATACTAATGAGATTTTGAATAAATTACCTCAGTACAAAGAAGCCGAAGCTAGATTAAATTCTCAAATCGATACCTGGCAGTCTGAACTTCAGAATCTGCAATCAGAATACGAGAGAAAAAAAGCAGCTTTTGAAAGTGAAAAAGTGTTATTGATAGGCGACCAGCTAAAACTCAGAGAAAAAGAAGTAGTGGATCTTGAAAAAAATATTAAAACCACTACCAGCTTACGTTTTGGAGCCAATGGCGAGATCACAAAGCTGAGAACAAATCTTGTTCTTCCTTTTCAGGATCAGATCTGGGAAGCTATCAAAACTATGTCCGAAAAAAACGGATTGGGCATAGTTCTTGATAAAAGCAATAACATTAGTGTTATTTTTCTTCAGGGAAAATATGATTATACCGAAAAAGTATTGACTATTTTGCTCAAGGGAACAGATAAAAAGAAAAAACTAATAACAAAGGCAAAAAGTAATTATAACTTAACTTTTGCTTAAATTTAAAATCTAAAAACAAATTAAATTATTTATTTACCAGTTATGAAAAAATTAAGTGTATTATTTGCAGCAGTGATGATGGTTGTGTCTGTAGGTATGGCAAAAGCTCAAAAAATTGCTACTTTAGATGTAATGGGAGTTCTTAATGCAATGCCTGAAAAGAAAAAAGCTGACGCTGATCTTAAAACATTCTTAGATACCAAACAAGCTGAGATTAAGAAAAAAGCTGATGCAGGACAAGCTAAACTAAAGCAATATAGCGAAGAAGCTCCTAAGAAAACAGCTGAAGAAAACAAAGCAAGAGAAGGAGAATTACAAAAAATCCAGGAAGAAATTGCTCAAATGCAAGACAAAGCTCAGAAAGACCTTCAGGCTAAACAAGATGTAGCTTTCGGACCTATCGAGAAAAATTAAATGATGCTGTAGAAAAAGTATCTAAAGCAAACGGATATGAATTTGTAATGGATGCTAATTCACCTGCATTCCTTTATAAAGCAGGAGCTGATGTTACTGCTGCTGTAAAGAAAGAATTAGGAATTCAATAATTTCAGCAAATTAACAAAGATTTATAAAACTAACCACCTCTTTTAGAGGTGGTTTTTTTATTTTTGCCAAATGGAAAAAGAAGTATCAACTACGGTGAAAGTTAGGTTTAGCGACTGTGATCCGATCGGACATTTGAATAATGTAAAATACCTTGATTATATGTTCAATGCCAGAGAAGACCACGTTGAAACATTTTACGGATTTACGTACGAAGAATATACCAAACAGACAGGCTGCACCTGGATCGCTATTCAGAATGAAATTGCCTATATGAAAGAAGTACGATACAATACCCAGGTGGTGATAAGCAGTAAAACCATTGAAGTGCAGGACAGAACCGCTAAAGTTGAGATTTTAATGAAAAGTCTTGATGAAAAGACCATTCATGCTGTGCTTTGGGTTACTGTGATCTATTTTAATATAAAAACAAGAAAATCTGAAATTCATCCTGAAGATATTAAAGAAACATTTCAGAAGTTTTATGTAGACTTGATACAAAAAGATTTTCAGTCGAGAGTAAAATTTTTGAGATCTCAGAATGCAAAAAACTCATAAATAACAAATTGTATAATTTTTAAACTAATAAAATCTGATGAAAAAAATACTAGTCATAGGGAGTAACGGACAATTAGGAAATTGTATCAGAAAGATAGCTCCTGATTTTGAAAACCGTTATGAGTTTTTATTTACAGATTCAGCCACTTTAGATATTACAAGCGAAGAACATGTGAACGATTTTTTTTATGATCATAAACCTGACTTTTGTATTAATGCTTCTGCATACACAGCCGTTGACCTTGCTGAAAAAGAAGAAGCAAAGGCATTTGCAGTTAATGCCGAAGGAGTAGCACATCTTGCCCAGGCCTGTGTAGACCATAAAAGTATTCTGATCCACATATCCACAGACTATGTTTTTGACGGTGATACCAACCTTCCTTACTCAGAAGATGACTTTACCAATCCGATCGGAGTATATGGGGCTTCAAAAAAGAAAGGAGAAGAGCTTGCCTTGGAAATCAACCCCAAAACTATTATCCTTAGAACATCATGGTTATACTCTGAGTTTAATAAAAACTTTGTGAAAACTATGCTGAATTTATTTACGCAGAAAGAGGAATTGGGAATTGTAGCAGATCAGTTTGGGCAACCGACCAATGCAAATGACTTGGCAGAAGCCATCATGCAGATTATTGAAACGCCACAGAAAAATTATGGTATTTTCCATTTCTCAAACTATCCGGAAACTACCTGGTTTGAATTTGCAAAAAAAATTGCTGAATTTTCAAAGTCGTCAGTAAAATTAAATCCCTTGACAACAGAGCAGTATCCGACTCCTGCGAAAAGGCCTGTGAGAAGTACAATGTCTCTTGATAAAATAGAAGAAACTTATAAAATAGAGCCGAAACATTGGGAAAATAGTCTTGAAGAATGTGTTGATGTACTTTCACACCAATAATATATATATATGAAGAATATTGTAATTATCTTTTCTATATTTTGTATTCAGCTATGGAATGCACAAAATATTTATATGACGAAGGTTGAAAAAACAAACGATAACACAGACAAATTTTTTTATAAAAAAGGAGCAACCACTGATGGTATTTACTTGGGCGAAATAGAAGTACAAGGATTTTCGAAAGATGATGCCCTTGTGTTTTCCTCAATATATAAAAAAGCAAAAGAGATTGGTGCCAACACATTTGAATTGAAACCTTTTGAAAATGTTGACGGAACACCTCAAATATTCAATCCGGCTAATTATAAAGTGGTTTTATATTATACCCCTAAAGAAAAACTTGCAGGTAAGCATGGAGAGATGTATATATTTGCTTCATCTGAAAAAGATCAGAAAATAAATATCAATCGTAAAGATTACATGATTTCTCCAAGATCATTTTTAAAATTAAAAATTGTTCCGGGAGAAATTTATACCATTTCTACAAAAAAACTTTTGGGATCAACCATAAAAGTTCAGCCTAAAGCAGGTGATGATGATCTCTATTTCCAGATATCATCTTTAAAAGTAAAGCCGGATAATTCCGGAGTAGGTGGTTTAAATCTTAAATCAGGAGATATTATTGGTCTGGAAAGATCTTATGCAGAATTTTTAAGTGCTATATATAAGGAAAATAGACAATAAAATATAGTTTATAATAGCAATGCCCGGTTTTAAGTACAACCGGGCATTTTTGTACCCTATTGTTAAAGGATAACTATTCTATATTTACCTTTTCCTTTTCATCCTCACGAAACTTATCGCCCCATACAGCCCTTACTCTCGTTATACTATATAATAAAGTATGACCATCTGCGCCAATCCGCAAGAGTAACGGGATATTTTATCCACTTCCTCTTATCCCTCCTCCTTCTTATATATATGTACCCAAAATTTCCCCTTCCAACTCCATTTTCCCTGCTATTTTCGAGCCCTTCCGCATTCCGGCGTCTCCCTTCAGACATTTGTTTAAAATTTTTCTCCCTGCCTTCCAATGGTTTACCCTCCAATATTACAATAAAGTAAAATTTATGTTAAATAAGCTTGCGGGGTATTGAAGAAGTCTCTATCTTTGCCCCACTGAAAAACGAAAGATATTCAGTAAGCGCAGAAGGGCTTTTAAATAAGCAAAAACAAAATACTCTTAAAAAGAAACAGACGAAAAAAACTTCAAAACTTTTTACAAAAAAAGTTGCCGGTTAAAAAAGAGTTTGTATCTTTGCAGTCCCAATTAGAGGGAGCGCAGGAGTAGAGGAATTAAGGTTTCGAGAAGGGTTTAGGGTTACACAATAAACTTTAAATTTTCTTCAAAAAACATTTGGTCAATTCAAAATAAAGTTTTACTTTTGCACTCGCAAATACGGAGCGACACTGACAGAAAGATTGCTTCGTTATAAAGCGGAAGATATAAAGATCATTGACATACAATATAACAACCAAGTAAGGAAAAACTAAAGCGTTAAAAACTTTGAGTGAGTCAGACAAACATACAATGGAGAGTTTGATCCTGGCTCAGGATGAACGCTAGCGGGAGGCCTAACACATGCAAGCCGAGCGGTAGAGATCTTTCGGGATCTTGAGAGCGGCGTACGGGTGCGGAACACGTGTGCAACCTGCCTTTATCTGGGGGATAGCCTTTCGAAAGGAAGATTAATACCCCATAATATGTTGGATGGCATCATTCGACATTGAAAACTCCGGTGGATAGAGATGGGCACGCGCAAGATTAGATAGTTGGTGAGGTAACGGCTCACCAAGTCTGCGATCTTTAGGGGGCCTGAGAGGGTGATCCCCCACACTGGTACTGAGACACGGACCAGACTCCTACGGGAGGCAGCAGTGAGGAATATTGGACAATGGGTGAGAGCCTGATCCAGCCATCCCGCGTGAAGGACGACGGCCCTATGGGTTGTAAACTTCTTTTGTATAGGGATAAACCTACTCTCGTGAGAGTAGCTGAAGGTACTATACGAATAAGCACCGGCTAACTCCGTGCCAGCAGCCGCGGTAATACGGAGGGTGCAAGCGTTATCCGGATTTATTGGGTTTAAAGGGTCCGTAGGCGGATCTGTAAGTCAGTGGTGAAATCTCACAGCTTAACTGTGAAACTGCCATTGATACTGCAGGTCTTGAGTGTTGTTGAAGTAGCTGGAATAAGTAGTGTAGCGGTGAAATGCATAGATATTACTTAGAACACCAATTGCGAAGGCAGGTTACTAAGCAACAACTGACGCTGATGGACGAAAGCGTGGGGAGCGAACAGGATTAGATACCCTGGTAGTCCACGCCGTAAACGATGCTAACTCGTTTTTGGGCTTTCGGGTTCAGAGACTAAGCGAAAGTGATAAGTTAGCCACCTGGGGAGTACGAACGCAAGTTTGAAACTCAAAGGAATTGACGGGGGCCCGCACAAGCGGTGGATTATGTGGTTTAATTCGATGATACGCGAGGAACCTTACCAAGGCTTAAATGGGAAATGACAGGTTTAGAAATAGACTTTTCTTCGGACATTTTTCAAGGTGCTGCATGGTTGTCGTCAGCTCGTGCCGTGAGGTGTTAGGTTAAGTCCTGCAACGAGCGCAACCCCTGTCACTAGTTGCCATCATTAAGTTGGGGACTCTAGTGAGACTGCCTACGCAAGTAGAGAGGAAGGTGGGGATGACGTCAAATCATCACGGCCCTTACGCCTTGGGCCACACACGTAATACAATGGCCGGTACAGAGGGTAGCTACACAGCGATGTGATGCAAATCTCGAAAGCCGGTCTCAGTTCGGATTGGAGTCTGCAACTCGACTCTATGAAGCTGGAATCGCTAGTAATCGCGCATCAGCCATGGCGCGGTGAATACGTTCCCGGGCCTTGTACACACCGCCCGTCAAGCCATGGAAGTCTGGGGTACCTGAAGTCGGTGACCGTAACAGGAGCTGCCTAGGGTAAAACAGGTAACTAGGGCTAAGTCGTAACAAGGTAGCCGTACCGGAAGGTGCGGCTGGAACATCTCATTTTAGAGCGTCTTAAAGACGATAAAAAAATTAGTATCGCAAGATACAGCACTTACTTAAAGTTCAGGCTTTAGTTTTTATTTGGTTGATATATAACAATACAAAACCCACTAGAAATTAGTAAAGGGATTGAGATACAAGAGCCCAGAGCGAAGAACCAAGACGAATGAAAGTCTTGTATCTAGCATCTAGGATCTGTAAGTCTAAAAAGACAGTCTCGTAGCTCAGCTGGTTAGAGCGCTACACTGATAATGTAGAGGTCGGCAGTTCGAGCCTGCCCGAGACTACTAATTAAAAGACGGGAAGAGATCAGATATGAGACATCAGACATTTAAGTCTGAGATCTGGATCTGATATCTGAAGTCTACTAGCGGGGAATTAGCTCAGCTGGCTAGAGCGCCTGCCTTGCACGCAGGAGGTCAAGGGTTCGACTCCCTTATTCTCCACAGTTTTGTGAGTTTGATTTAAAAGTTACGGATGGAGCCAAAAACAACATCTGTTTATCAGACGAGCAAGAAGCAATTAAGATCATTGACATTAACGGTAAAGACATCACAAAGAGATAACCGAGCACTTTCGAGTGCGAAGTTTAAAAATATTAATTAGCATTGAATGCTAATGACAAAACTAAACTAATATAATTATTAGGAAAGAAATCGTTAAGGGCGTATGGCGGATGCCTAGGCTTTCAGAGGCGAAGAAGGACGTGGTAAGCTGCGAAAAGCTGCGGGGATTGGCACACACGAATAGATCCGCAGATGTCCGAATGGGGCAACCCGGCATGTTGAAGACATGTCATCCCTTAGGGGAAGCAAACCCGGAGAACTGAAACATCTAAGTACCCGGAGGAAAAGAAATCGAAGAGATTCCGTAAGTAGTGGCGAGCGAAAGCGGATTAGCCCAAAAGTCTTTTTATATTTAGAAGAATGTTCTGGAAAGAACAGCCATAGACGGTGATAGCCCGGTATTCGAAAGGTATATTAAGATGATAAATGAGTAGGGCGGGACACGTGAAATCCTGTCTGAATATGGGGGGACCATCCTCCAAGGCTAAATACTCCTGAAAGACCGATAGTGAACAAGTACTGTGAAGGAAAGGTGAAAAGCACTTCGAATAGAAGGGTGAAATAGAACCTGAAACCGTACGCCTACAAGCGGTCGGAGCAGCGTAATGCTGTGACGGCGTGCCTTTTGCATAATGAGCCTACGAGTTAATTTTACTAGCGAGGTTAAGGTATTAAGTACCGGAGCCGGAGCGAAAGCGAGTCTGAATAGGGCGCATAGTTAGTAGGATTAGACGCGAAACCTTGTGATCTACCCATGGGCAGGTTGAAGCTCTGGTAACACAGAGTGGAGGACCGAACCGGTTGACGTTGAAAAGTCTTCGGATGACCTGTGGGTAGGGGTGAAAGGCCAATCAAACTGGGAGATAGCTCGTACTCTCCGAAATGCATTTAGGTGCAGCGTCGTATATAAGTTTATTAGAGGTAGAGCTACTGATTGGATGCGGGGGTTTCACCGCCTACCAATTCCTGACAAACTCCGAATGCTAATAAATGTTCTACGGCAGTGAGGGCATGGGTGCTAAGGTCCATGTCCGAGAGGGAAAGAACCCAGACCAACAGCTAAGGTCCCCAAATATATGTTAAGTTGAAGCAACGCGGTTGGACTGCATTGACAGCTAGGATGTTGGCTTGGAAGCAGCCATTCATTTAAAGAGTGCGTAACAGCTCACTAGTCGAGCGGTCCGGCATGGATAATAATCGGGCATAAACATATTACCGAAGCTATGGATTTGTATTTAAGATACATCTGGTAGGAGAGCATTCTATTTGCGCCGAAGCAGTACTGTGAGGTATTGTGGAGCGGATAGAAAAGAAAATGTAGGCATAAGTAACGATAAAGCAGGCGAGAAACCTGCTCACCGAAAGACTAAGGTTTCCTCAGCCATGCTAATCAGCTGAGGGTTAGTCGGGACCTAACGCGAACCCGAAAGGGGTAGTGGATGGACAATGGGTTAATATTCCCATACTTGCTCACACTAAAAAGGGGACGGAGTGCCGTACTTACTGGAGACTGACGGAATAGTCAAGGCCTAGCCTTCGGGCGAAGCTGCTGTAGGGAAAGTGCTTCCAAGAAAAGCCGAAGTGAAGCAACCCGTACCAAAACCGACACAGGTAGTCGAGGAGAGAATCCTAAGGTGCTAGAGTGAATCATGGTTAAGGAACTAGGCAAAATAGTCTCGTAACTTCGGGAGAAGAGACGCCATCAGCAATGGTGGCCGCAGTAAAGAGGCCCAGGCGACTGTTTATCAAAAACACAGGACTCTGCAAAATCGAAAGATGCAGTATAGGGTCTGACACCTGCCCGGTGCTGGAAGGTTAAGGAAGGTGCTTAGCGTAAGCGAAGGCATTGACTGAAGCCCCAGTAAACGGCGGCCGTAACTATAACGGTCCTAAGGTAGCGAAATTCCTTGTCGGGTAAGTTCCGACCTGCACGAATGGTGTAACGATCTGGGCACTGTCTCAACCATGAGCTCTGTGAAATTGTAGTATCGGTGAAGATGCCGATTACCCGCAATGGGACGAAAAGACCCTGTGAACCTTTACTATAACTTCGTATTGACTTTGAGTAAGTAATGTGTAGGATAGGTGGGAGGCTTTGAAGCTGGCACGCTAGTGTTGGTGGAGCCGACGTTGAAATACCACCCTTTACTTACTTGGAGCCTAACTTCTTTCAGAAGGACATTGCGTGGTGGGTAGTTTGACTGGGGTGGTCGCCTCCAAAAGAGTAACGGAGGCTTTCAAAGGTACCCTCAGCACGCTTGGTAACCGTGCGTAGAGTGTAATGGCATAAGGGTGCTTGACTGTGAGACCAACAAGTCGATCAGGTGCGAAAGCAGGACATAGTGATCCGGTGGTTCCGTATGGAAGGGCCATCGCTCATAGGATAAAAGGTACTCCGGGGATAACAGGCTAGTCTCCCCCAAGAGCTCACATCGACGGGGAGGTTCGGCACCTCGATGTCGGCTCGTCACATCCTGGGGCTGGAGAAGGTCCCAAGGGTTGGGCTGTTCGCCCATTAAAGTGGCACGCGAGCTGGGTTCAGAACGTCGTGAGACAGTTCGGTCTCTATCTATTGCGGGCGTTAGATGTTTGAGAGGGCTTGATTCTAGTACGAGAGGACCGAATTGAACAAACCTCTGGTGTATCAGTTGTACCGCCAGGTGCACTGCTGAGTAGCTACGTTTGGAAGAGATAAGCACTGAAGGCATATAAGTGCGAAACTCGCCTCAAGATGAGACATCTTTTAAGGGTCGTTGGAGATGACGACGTTGATAGGCTACAGGTGTAAAGGCAGTAATGTCATAGCCGAGTAGTACTAATTACCCGTAGATTTATAGCCTGATAAGGCGCACAAGAAAGTGCAGCAAGGTTAGCTCTTTGTGAAAGTTTTTATCGCTTAAAACAGATATCAGAGATGATCTCTCAGATCTCAGGCATTGGTCTGACATCTGAAGTCTTACTACTGACATCTTATATACAACCTTTAGGGTGGTTTTAGCGGTGGGGCTCACCTGTTCCCATTCCGAACACAGAAGTTAAGCCCACCAGCGCCGATGGTACTGCTAACGCGGGAGAGTAGGCCGCCGCCAGTTTTTATTTTATTTTTAAAAAGTCTCATACAGCAATGTATGAGACTTTTTTTGCTTTATACCTAAGCAGGTTACAGGCAATAGGCAGTAAGCCCTAAGCCACTAGATCATTCCTGATTGATCATTTTCAACTCTCAATTCTCAATTTTCAACTTATTTCACTTTTTGATACTGTTTTTTGCACTCAGAAATATTGAATTTTGCAGGGATGGGATTCCATTTTATATTGATTTGTTGAGATAACTCTCATATTATCAATAGTATCATAGTGTTTTTATTTATTTTTTAAATGTATATTATTAAATACTGTTAAAATATTATATTTGTTTTAAACCATCGTGTATATATGAACAAATTAATAGTTAAGATTGGACTTCTCCCATCTTTATTTTTAGGTATCAATGGATTGTACGGACAAAATACTGATTCTACGAAGGCCGCGAAAATTGAAGAAGTTGTGGTAACAGCTTACGGTGTTAAAAAGGAGAAAAAATCACTGGGATATTCTTTCCAGGATGTGAAAGGTCAGACGCTTGTTGATGCTAAAGAAACAAATGTAACAAATGCTTTAGCGGGCAAGGTCGCAGGTCTTCAAGTCATAAAGGGTGGCTTTGGGCCTGGATCTTCATCGAAGATTAACCTAAGGGGATTTAATTCTTTTAAAGGTGATAATCAACCTCTGATTGTTGTGGATGGAGTTCCATTGAGCAATAGTTTAGGTGCTAAGCCTAAGAATAATAATGAAGCAGCTAATAATGATTTCTGGAATCCTGATCTGGACATGGGAAATGGTTTAAGTGATCTTAATTCTGAAGACATTGAATCGATGTCTGTACTTAAAGGTGGTGCTGCTTCAGCTTTGTATGGATCAAGAGGAGGAAATGGAGTTATATTGATTACTACAAAAAGCGGAAAGAAGAAAGGAGGATTAGGAATTTCTTATTCTACAAGTTTAGGATTTGAATCTCTGTTTATGAAGCCGGATATGCAGAAGAATTTTTCCCAGGGAAGTAATGGGGTGGTTAATCCGGAAAATAGTGATAATACTACATCATGGGGCCCGGCATTTACGGAATCAATGAAAAGATATGATAATCTTAAGAATTTTTTCAAAACGGGGGTTAACTCACAGCACAATCTTAGTTTTCAATCTAATTTAGGAGAAGGATCAAGCTTGTATACTTCAGCTGGTTATCTGCATGATAACAGCCAAATCCCAAATTCCACATATGAGAGGTTTAACTTTATGGCCAAAATGAATTCTACATTTGGTGCTAATAAAAGATGGACTTCGGAAGTAAAGGCTCAATACATAAGTACAAAGGGCAATAACCGTCCTTCCGGTGGACAGGGAGATGGCAATTTCTATCCTGCTATTCTGCTGATGCCTCAAAATATCAATATTATAGATTACCGTGAAGGCCAAATGCAAAATAATGTAACCTCCCGTTGGATCACTCCTAATGGAATCAACCCATACTGGTCTGCCTATAATAGTCTTAATGCGGATAAAAAAGACCGTATTTTATTAAATGGATATTTAAAATATCAATTCAATGACTGGTTAAGTTCCGATATTAGAGTGGGTACTGATTTTTATGCTCTCAACACAGATGCCAGAGTTTGGACCGGATCTTCTCGTAGAAATTCGTATTCTACCGGCAATGAAAAGTTCTATGAAAATAATTATATAGCAAGTATTACTGCGAAAAAAGATAATTTATTTGGAAAATGGGGCGGATCCCTTTCGGTATATGGGCAAATGATGGAAACGAGAACTAAGGCCTTGTATTTTACTACTCAGAATCTTATTATTCCCAATGCATTTAACGTAAAAAATACAAGTGATAATGCAGCAGTAGCTAATTTTGAAATAGATCTTTGGAAGAAAATCAACTCCGTATTTGCCGCTGCAGAAATCAATTATGACGGATATTGGTTTCTTAACGCAACCACCAGGACAGACTGGTCATCAACATTAAATATTGAGAACAGATCTTATATTTACAATTCAATCAGTACATCCTTAGTATTAACTGATATGCTGAATAAAATGAATGGATTTCATTCCAAATTTCTGACCTTTGCAAAATTACGTGCAGCTTACGCAGTAACAGGAAACGGCCTTGAACCTTATGAATTGTATAACAATTATGTACTTTCCACCGATCCTACCGGACATATTACTCTGAGCAGACAAAAAATACTTTACAATGCTAATCTAAAAGCAGAAAAGCTCAAAACATTTGAGGTAGGGGCAGATCTCAAGTTTTTCAACAGAGTTTCTTTAGACGTCAGCTATTTCAATAACAATGCTACTGGGCAACTCATTGACTTACCAATGAACCCGCTTTCAGGATATGAAAAAATGAAAATCAGTTCGGGAGGACTTCATAATCGAGGATTTGAATTTGTTCTAAACACAGATATTCTTAAAAAGGAAAATTTTACATGGAATGTAAATGCTAATTTATCACTGTTAAGAAGTAATGTTGATGAGATTAACGGAGATGTTTCCAAGTATCCGATTGGAGGTTTTGATAATATAACATTTTATACAGAAGTAGGGAAACCCTATGGAGCTATTTATGGGACAAAATTTTTAAGAGTTGAAGATCCTAACAGCCCTTATTTTGGAAAACTTATTGTCGGGGCCAATGGCTTACCTCAGGCAACACCTGATATGCAATACTTAGGTGATCAGACCCCTCGGTCATTATTTGGATTTACCAGTAGTTTTGCATATAAAAATATAGGTTTATCATTTTTGGTTGATGGCCGAATCGGAGGGAAATTCTTCTCAGCGACTCAATTGGCATTGCAAAAAGCAGGACTTGCGTCAGATACAGCTCCCGGAGGAAGACGGGACAATTTTGTACTTGATGCTGTAGTACAACAGAATGGAGGATACTCTTCAAATACAAAAGAAATCACCCAGCAGGATTATTGGGCAGCTGTCACCACAGGAAACCTCGGTATTACTGAACAGAATGTCTACGATGCTACCAATATCAGATTAAGAAATATTCAATTGTCGTATACCTTCCCTAAAAGTATTTTCCAAAAAATGGCATTACAAAGCGCTAAGGTTTCTTTTACAGCTAATAACGTCTGGATGATTTATAGTAAGGCAAAAGGTGTTGATCCGGAATCTGTATTTGCAATCAGCTCAAATGCCGTAGGGTTTGAAAATATGGCATTTCCAACGACGAGATCTTACTTATTCACCATTACATTAGGCTTTTAATACTTAAATAATATCATGAAAAAATATATTTTATCTTGCATTGCGTTAGTTACATTATGTACAGCATGTAAGGATTTTGAAGATATAAATAACAACCCATTCGTTGTAGATCTTAATAAATCTGAGCCGGAATACTTTTTAAATAACTCTATTCTTGGAGCACAGCAAGATCCCAATATAGCAGAACGTGTATTCGTTCTTTACTGGAAAACCGCAGGAAGACAACAGCTGTCTACAGGTATCGCTGGTGGTACATATGATGATTCCTGGACATCGGAATACTGGAAATACATCTCCGAATGGCTAAATAATGCCAATGCCGCTATCGAAGTTGCCAATCAAAAAAAATCCATGGGACAGGGCAAGCCTTATTATGATAACCTTATTCAGATGTCAAGAATCTGGAGAGCTTATTTAATGAGTGAATTTTCCGATAACTTCGGGCCTCAGCCTATTAATGCATTCCAGGGAAACAATCCCACTTTCAACTCTGAAAAAGAAGTGTACTATTATATTCTGGAAGAGCTAAAAGATGCTACGGCTAAAATGGATGTTAATCAACCAGCGCCAAGTAATACCAATGCCTATGATATGGTATATGGTTTTAAATGGGGACAATGGGTACGGTATGCTAACTCTATGAGGATGAGAATCGCCATGAGAATCGCCGAGGTAGATCCTGCAAAAGCAAAAGCAGAATTTGAAGCTGCGGCCAGTTCAAATATGTATATCAGTAACAGCTCAGAAAATTTTACCGTTGCTGAAAAAGATGGCTGGAGTCCTCTGTCCGGAGTAATGTCCAGAGAATGGAACTCGCAGATTCTTTCTGCTACTTTAAATAATATGTATATTGGCCTTGGAGGAATTAACTCTACAGATCAGTTGCCAGCCAGCCAACATTCAGCAGTGAAAGCGGTCGATTATGTAGGAATAAAATACGATGAGCAGTTTACAACGATGACCAATGATCCGAGTGCAGGATATTGGCTGGATGGACTTCCGAATAAGATAGACCCGAGAGCCTATAAGACATTCTATATCCCGGGAGATCTTTCAAGTCCCGTGTACTCTCTCTATCCGACATACACCAATCAGGCAACTACTAATCACGGAGATCTGACGTTTGCCGATAACTCCAAAATAACAATCAATACTGTAAATACCTGGAATGCCTATACAATTGGTAACTGGGGAGTAAAAGGACAGAGAAACGGCCTGAGAAATGTAATAGGCTGCATGCCTGCATTAGGTAAGCAGTACAGGGAAAGTAAAAACTCAAGAATATTCTTTGCAAGCTGGGAAACCTACTTCCTGATGGCTGAAGCAGCATTGAAAGGCTGGGCAGTTCCGATGAGTGATGAAGCAGCTTATAATAGGGGAATACAGGATAGCTTTGCCTACAATGGTGTATCACAGTTCTATGGACAATATATTGCTTCAACGGACTTTAACAGAGACGGAACATCTGTTTCTTATAGCCATACTGCAGAACCGGGAACCAGTCATACGATGAAATATAAAGATCCTGCTACCGGAAATTTGGTTTCTGTTGATATTAAATATCCTGTGAATACCATTTATAAAAATGGCTCTGTGAAAAATGATAAATTAACCAAAATTATCACTCAGAAATACCTGGCCAATACACCTTGGCTGCCGCTGGAAGCATGGAATGATCAGAGAAGGCTGGGCTTACCGTTCTTTGAAAATCCTGCTATAGAAACTCCGCTAGTGAATCTTCCTAATCTGAATTCCGGAAATTATATGACCAATTCTATACAGAATTTCCCTCAGAGACTAAGATATCCTAGTACCTTCAGAAATACAGATCAAGTCGGATATGATAAGGCTGTTCAGCTACTGGGTGGACAGGATGCCGTTCTGACTCCTCTCTGGTGGGCAAAGCATTAAGTATAAAAATACCTCATCATAAATCCTTTTCAACATTTGAAAAGGATTTGTTTTTTTGTAGCCGTCTGTGACGGGCAGCCCTATCAGTTTGCTGCCACTGTGAAAACGACGCGCGTACTATATGAAGCTGCCGGAATAGCAACAGAAACCCCCGACAGCTGCAGTTGTAAATTAATATTTGAAAAGTTGACACTATTACTCAGTCCCAAAAGTCCTGTAAAAGTAATGGTTACAAATGTGACATCCGTGCCCTGTGGTACAGCAGTATAAGTAGTACCGCCATTGATCGTTGCGGTACAGGCAACACAGAGTCCGTTGATCGTAGTGGTGCCGCCGGTTCTTTTGCAGAAAGAACTAACGAATTATTCCAGACGGTAGTGGCCTGATGCATGGTGATTTTTGCACCATTACTGGATAAAAGATTTAAGAAGGATCCCGGCAGTGTTCCGGACATTGTTATAGGGTTGCTGGGCGTAATATTATCATAAGTCCCGGCATAATTAGTTCCTGCTTCCGTAATCGCAGCAATTGTGGGTGCCCAGTTTCCTGTAACCGTTACTGTTTGTGCTCCAAAAGAACTGCTGCCCAAAATGAGAATAATGTACAGATACCTTTTTAAATAAATTCTTCTGAGAAAGTGTCTACTCATTTCATGCTTGTGTTTTATTCTGTGATGGTATAAACAATGGAAACGGTGGTGTTGGCTTGAGCGGATAAACTCGCATATGTTCCGGGAACCAATGAAATAGTAAGACGATGTCCGTTATTGGCTCCGTTACCTGTGTAAGCCCCTCCAATACCACTGATAATAGTTGTAGGCGTTGTGGTAAGGGTAATCTGTCCCGCGGAAGTCCCTAATGTACCTCCGCCTGCTCCTGATGCCGCTGCAGCTTGTATCCTGATATTGACTCCGGGAATAAGTTGGCTGACAGATGCTGTAATTCTCCTGGAAAGTCCGCCTGATGCAATGGCAGAAGAATAATTGATCCATTTTGTCATATTAGGAGTCGGGTTACCAAGTGCATTTCCGGCTTCGGTAGGTGCTGTAAAGATTAAGCTGATACTTCCCGCAGGCTCTACATCCATTAAAGTAACCAAAGGTAACGTAAAAGTAACATTAGCCTGAGAATATAATAAACCGGACAGCATAAAAGCGACTGATAATATGGAACGTTTCAGAATCATTTCTTAATTTTTATGTCATTATATCCAACCTTTAAAGGTTCCTTCTGGTATTTGATTTCAATAGGCTGCTTAATGATATTGATGCTTAATTTTTTCGTTTCTGCAGACGCTAAGGTAAACTGAAATTTATCGGTTGAAATTTTGTACCGTTTATCGAGACCGTTTCGGTAAAGAGTAACAGTCCAGTCTCCGGGTCTGAGATAAGTAAAATCAAAATCTTCTCCTATAAAACAGATCTTACGATACGTTTGATTATTGCTCACAGCCTCTACCACAATACTTTCTTTTTTATTTTTCTTTTTCCTTGGTTGTAATGCTTCAATTTCGGTCTGATTGGGCTCTTCCACTTCCAGGAATTGGATATGCCCCTGTACATTTGCAGAAGAAGTTAATCCGAAATTAAAAGTATTCTCCTTATTAACAAGTGAAAGTGCAGCCGGAAAAGCAACCGTCGGAATATCATTGATCCCTGTAGTCGACCGGTCGATTTCCAGAAAGTAATTTCCGGGAATGACATTTTTGAATATAAAGTTTCCGTTCTGATCGGTAACAGATAAATAGCTACCTAACATTAACCGTACTCCCTGTGTCTTTTTGATTCCCAGATTTTTGATATTACCATATAAAGAAACGTATTCAGCTGTCCTTTGAACCGGAACATTCGGGCGCCAGGTATAACGTAAAGAAAATATAAAATCTTTATCTCCTATCTGCCCTCTTTGTAATGAATATCTGCCAGAAATATCAATTTCGTTTCCACGGAATACCTGTTGGTGAAAAAGGACTTCAAAGAGGTTTCTGTCTTTAAAATAATCCTCGGGAATATAATTGTTCTGATAAAAAATACTAAGGCTTGTTTTATCAGAGAACCGGCTGAAAATTCGTGCTCCGTAATAGACCTGTTTCTGATTCTGCAATTGATATCTTGAGGTCGTTCCAAAGCTTCCAAAGATACTGAACGAAGTTTTGAATTTTTCAAACGAAAGATTAGCCGAATATAAACTTGAATTTCCGTTAAATCCGCTCAGGTAATTATCTGTTTTTCCGAACTGTCCTTCAAGATTAATCTGAAATAAACCGATTCGCTGGTCTATTGTTACCCTGAAAAACCTTTCAAAGTAATCAAATTGTTTAGGCTCCAAACGATCCTGATATTTTTGATACCCGTTGGTGGCAACGATAAATCCGCTCGGCAGATATTTGTATTGAATACCATACTGCAAAAACTTTCTGTAGGGAGCGGCCAGAAACAAAGTATCTCTCTGAAAATTCTGGGCATCCTGCATATAATTGGCCAATACACTGATCTTCTCAGAAAGCCTGTACTGAATATTGCCACTCAGTGTGCTGGTATTGGTAAAATATCCTGCAAAATGAGGACTAGCTTTCATATACATGATATTTCCCGTAAGTCTTTTAAAATTAACTTCTGCCTGCGCCATAAAAGCTGTTCCGTCTGTTTTTTCCGTTGTGCTGTAAGCGACTTCTCCGGAAACGTTAATATTTTTTGAAATTTTAACCTTTCCTTTGGCATAAGGAAGGTGAGCTTCGGAGTCTAGCTTGACATTTCCAAAATTGGATTCTTCTTTTCTGGGTATTTTGTAAAGGTATCCTACAGAAATTTCTGATTCTTTTCGAATTTTAAATGCTGAATAAAAATTAAATTCATCCTTAATATCTCGGAAAAATCGCGGGTGATTGTAAAAACCGCCTATGCTTATTCTGTTAAAATCAAAGCGGATTTCTGCACCCCGCCCATATCTTGCATACTCCGTTAAATAGGAAGAAGAATATGTTTTATCACCGAGGTGAACGAATAGATGATCTCTTCGGTAGTTCACAAAATATTCTTCATACTGGGTAAAATTGTTGAGTTCAACAGGATTATGCGTTACAGCCCGAAATTCAATCTGATTTTTATTATCCTTATCCAAACTGCCTTTACCATACAGTTCACCCTGAAATCCGTCATGATATTCTCCCATATTTTTCATTCCCACAAAAGATAAGGACGCTGCGATGGGAAGTCTGTAATAAATGTCCGTATCCTGAGGTTTTACAGATATGATCTGTGTACTGATGTATATATTTTGATTTTCTTTAGGGTTGTCTGTGGAGTATACCGAAAGATTTAGGTTCTGAAATTCGTTCTGCCCAAGCTCAGGATTGGTCTCTTTGTGGATGGAGACAATTTTTGTCTCATTGGGAGCTAGACTAATTGCCGGTTCTTCATCTACAATGGCATTCTTACTTTCAAGAATTAGTTTTTCAGTAACATTTCCGTTATTTTTTAAAAGAAAAGTAGCCCGTATGGTTTCTCCTGCTCTTATAAAGTCAGGGTATTCAAGAGGGGTAAGCGAAAGTTTTCTGTTGCCAAGAATGGTGACCTGCGCAGTTTTTGTAAACGCTATTCCCGAATTTTTATCAATACCTTTCAGTGTTAGCGAATAAGCACCCTTCGAAGCTTCTGAAGCGATCCGAAACGGAACGATATAACTTGTGCTTTGGTGAGAACCCATATGAAATTCTCCCTTAGCCAGGATAGGAATGATAGATGCGCTTGAGGTAGTCACCGAAATATCATAGGTTTTGTCTTCGTCAGAATTGTTTTCCAGCGCAAAAGAGATAGAAGTAGACATTCCCGGCGTCAGACTATCTTTTTTACCCGCCAACTGCTGTTGGGAAAAAATAAATACCGGAGATAAGAGAAGGATTATATATATAGTCCAGGTTTTAATCATTTTTTACTTCTAATTCCACATTGAGTGCAAAAGCATTTTCATCCTCATCGGTGGTTATAATCACAGCTTTGTATTGTCCCGGAGGTACTTTGCTGATATCAATATCAAATGTTTTGGAAGTCTGGGGTAACAGACCCATAGCCATACCTGAAAAATTCCCGATTTTTTCACCTGTTTTACGGTTGTATATTTCAATAGAAGCTGTAGGTCTGCAGTATAAATTGCCTTGATTGGCAATAGCTATTTTTACCGCCTGTTTGTGATCCTGCTTTTCTATTTTTACACCTTCAAACTTCAGATCAGGTTTTGCTTTTTCTGCATTATAATCGGTGATAACCTGAATAGCATAACGAATAACAGAGGTAATGTTTACTCCCGGTTTATCATTGCTGGGTTTGATATCTTCTAATGGTTCCACAATGATTACACTCCAGTAACTTCCCGGGTCTACAGATGTATTCGGTACTGTGATTTCATAGAATATGTCAGTTTTTTCTTTTCCTTTAAGCGCTACCAGATTGGTGTTGAGTTTAATCCATGCACCATTGCTTCTGTTATTGGTATGAAGTGCCGTGTAATGGGTAGTTCCGTCAGACTGATACTTGAAATCCTGCAAAAATATTTTTACATTCTGAGGATTAGTACTTGTATTCTCTATCGCAATCTTGCCCTTATAAACTTTTCCGTTTTCTACTTTGTAAGAATGCGTAAGACCATTGAGGACCACAATACCGGCATGTAAAAAGCAAAACTGCAAGATCAGGGAAATCAAAATAAGGACACGCTTTATCATAGTCATGTAAAGTTTAATTAGATGGTAATAAAAACCCGGAAGAAACTGTGGGGCAATTTCTTCAGGTTTGTTTTTAATGGTGAATTTCTTCTAGTTATCTGAAATCGTATAGGTAACAGTAGCTACGGTAGTTGCGGTTGCCTGTAAATCTGCATAGGCTGCAACTCCTCCCGGGCCACTACCCGGTGCAAGAGCATAGGTAAGATTGTGGCCGTTATTGGCACCGTTTCCCGTATAAGCACTTCCAATCCCTGAGATGATGGTCTGGTCAGCAGCACTTAATGTTAAAAGCCCTGCAGATGTTCCCAATGTACCACCTCCTGAGCCTGTAGCTGCCGCCGCAGTAACGTGGATATCAACTCCGGGGATAATGGCGTTCATTTTTACCGTTACATTACGGGTTGGGTCTGCAACAGATTTGATGGAAGAATAATTAAGCCACAGCGTAGTATTGGCCGCACTTGCTACAACAGGGTTTCCGGCTTCAGTTGGAGCTGTAAATCCTAAAGTAAGGTTTTTTGTAGCAGCAGGTTCAATGTCTACCAATGCAACTTCGGGAACAGAAATCGTGATCGTGTGGTTATCCGTGTTGGTATCCTGTGCACTCAGATTCCCGGATACGGCAACTGCGAATAATGACAATGCAATCGTTAAATTTAATTTTTTCATGATGCTGAGAATTAGTTAAGTGAATATAACAAAATTCGACATACTGTAAAAAAAATATCATATATTTTTTATATTGTTAAAAATAAGCAGTTTATATTTAAATATGATTGATGAATTATAAAGTGTGTTTTCCTTTGTTTAAAAGAAAATCCTGTACATTTTGTACAGGATCTTTTGTTGAGTTATATAATTTCAATTAATTCCAATGAGGATCGGATACTGAGATTTTTCCGGTTTCTATCCGTCCGGCAAAGTGCCAGATATGGCCTGCAAGGGTTACTTTCAAATCATACCAGCCTTTATTTTTGGTAAGATCTAAGATTATTTTCTCCTCTGTTTTTTTTAGAGGCACCTCCTTTTTATTTTTTTCGTACAGGTCTTCTATATTGATGGCCAAACCAGCTTTTTTATGATTTTTAAAGACCAGCTCAATCTGGTTTTTAGAAGGGTTATTGATGAATAATACTTCGCAGTCGGGAGTTGCATCTCCTTTAAATTTTCTGAAAAACCCGTTCGGTCCGAAAACCTCATAATCATATGCTCCGGACTGTACATCATGTGATAGTTCCTGCTGGGCATATAGGGCATAAGAAAAATGATAATGATCTGTATTCAGACGATTTTTGTCATAAAGTAATAATGGAACCCCATTATCTCTTAAGTTGGTCATTCTGATCTTACCATTGTCCAGATTCACATGGAAGTTATAAGGAAGAGGGTTGGATGGTTTTGTTCCTCTCTCCTGGATGTCGAGAAGCTGTTGATTCAGCTCATTTTCCGAATACCATTTCAGGTCTGGTACCGGTTTATTTTTCGCGGCATTAATGGTTTTGGCAAAATCTTTCTGATTTAAATAACCCATTTGGGGGACTTTCACATCAGGAGAATTAAAGGCCGACGTAAGATCCCCGCATATCGCTCTTCTCCAGTCACTGATATTGTCTACATGAACATTCTTTTTGAATTTTTTCATGATAAATTTCTCCAGAAACTGAAGTACTGACGTATGATCCGATACTTCTGAATTTACAAAACCTCCTTTAGTCCATGGAGAAGCAATAATCATAGGTACCCGGTAGCCCAGGCCTACTGTCCCTTCAATTTTTTCATGGCTTTGTAATGAAGGATCAGACATGTATTGTTGAGATTGGTCCACATATTCAACTCCTTCTCTTCCGTTCATATCTACGGGTTGGCTCGGGTTCATCGGAGGGGCAAATGGAAGGACATGGTCAAAATATCCGTCATTTTCATCGTAATTAATAATGAATATGGTCTTTTTCCACATTTCAGGATCTTTGGTAAGAATGTTTAATACCTCAGAAATGTACCATGCTCCATACCACGGCGATCCGGGATGGTCTGAAAAATGTTCAGGAGCTACCAGCCAGGAAACCAACGGAAGTTTTTTCTCCTCCACATCTTTTCTGAACTGAAAAAGCACATCACTTTTCGGGACGACAAGTCTTTCCCCATTTTCATCTTTTCCGATTTCAAGATTCCAGTAGTCGGGGTCATTCACATTGGTGGTAAAGGCTTTTTCGTGGAGGTTTTTCTCCGTTTGGGATAGTTTTGAATAATTATCCGGATGGTATTTCACCTGATCTTCCTGCAATTCGGAGATCATGGCTTCAAGTTTATCTTTTCTGTTGGGGTTCTTGGTGATTTCCTGTTTCAGATAAGTAATGATATTTGGAATATTCTGGTAATATCCTTTTGAAAATTTGACATTGTATTTTGAGAACCATTCAATAGGGTTGTCTGTAAAGTTGCTCAGCCAGGCTTCCTGTTCTCCGGACATTCCTTTCGGAAGACTGATTTCATTCTGATAGATACGCCATGATACCTGCTGCTCTTCTAAGATTTCCGGAAAGCTTTTCCATTTTGCCTGACGCGCTTTATCATAATCGATATTATCATTATAAACATTGGCTCTTACCTTTCCGTTTTGCTGTTCCCTTAAAGTCCCGGACCAATGAAAGAGTCTGTTCGGCGTGGTCCCTGTCAGTGAGGAGCAGAAATATTGATCAAAGATGGTAAAAGCATCTGCCAGCTGATAATAAAAAGGAAGGTCTTCACGGTTATAATAGCCCAGTGTAAGGGGAATTTTTTGATAATCTTTGTTTCCGGAAGCTTTTGCCTGAAGCCATTGGTCATATTTACCTTTATTTAAAGCTTTCTGTTGATTATCCCATGAGTGGGGAAGCGAGCTCATCCAGGTAGATTTAGTATTTCTGAGATCCAGCCGGGCAGGAGAAGCGTATTTACCGCTATTGTCTTTTTGAAAGAAAACAGAATGGCCGTCCTGTTTTACAAATGCTCTTTTATCCAAAAAGCCTCTGACTCCTTTAAGCGTACCAAAAGCATGATCAAAGGAACGGTTCTCCTGCATCAGAATGACAACATGCTCTGCATCGTAAAAAGTCGACCGGGCAACCGGTTCAATGGCCAAAGCTTTTAAAATAGCGGGGTGCAGAACGCTCGAAGTTCCTAATCCGGCCAATAAAATACTTGATTTTTCTAAAAATTCTCTTCTGTTCATGTGCAATCGTAATAAGAAAGAAACCGCAAGTTAATAGGATTTTCCTGCGATTTCTTTGTTTTTAAATAAAATAATCAGATTTTTTTCGAAAATCCTTTTTGTTGTTCTTTAATTTTTCTACTGCATCCACCAGGGTTTAGAATTGATATTATCGTTTCCTCCGTACTGAGTGGTAAGTGCAGCTTTTAAATTTGTACTGTTATAATTGTACTCCGACTGCGGATACCTGAATCTGAAAGGTGCCGGAACTCCCGATTTTAAAGGATAATTAGGATAACCTGTTCTCAGGTAATCATAATAAGAAGTCCATTGTGACTGGTGGAACATGGTCATGTATTTCTGAGTCATAATTTTCTCCAGCTGAGTCTGTAATGGTGCTGAATTATCAAATACCACCAAAGGTGTAGCCAGATATTGATTCACATCAAATCCTGTGAAATATTGTCCCGGGTTTTTAACATACGTTTGATAAAATGTGAAACTTGCTTTAATTCCGTTGTCATAATGCGTTTTTGCAGATCCTGAAATCCATCCTCTGGCAGCTGCTTCGGCAAGGATAAATTCAAGCTCCGGATAACTTAAAATTGAAGAAGGTTCATTCGTAGGATCTTTGTAGAAACGGTCATTTACCTTAGAAATATTTTTAGCAGTAATCAATGCCGCATTATCAGAATAAGATGACGTAGGATTCCCACCGTTGTAGCCACTGAAATCTGTGATGGCTTTTCCGGCTTCCTTGGCTCCTGTGGTCTGGGCAGCAAAGGTAAATAATCTAGGATCGTTTCGGTCTTTAAATAAGTTGATGAAATAATCAGCCATATATAAACTTGATCCGTATCCGCTGTTATTAAACATCGTGTACCTGCTGTCGGCAGCATCGGCAAATTTAAGTTCTCCGTTGTCTGAAATGGAAGTCATTAACGGTTGGCTTCCGGCAATAGATGCAAATTCTGTGGCAATGGTATAATTTCCCACACTTGTTTTTTTAGATAAAGTAATCAACACTTTCAGGCGGAATGAATTGATCAGTTTTTTCCATTTTGAAGCATCACCGTTGAAAATAATATCCCCTTCAATTTTATCGTTGGTATTGATAAGATCGTTGGCTTCCTTCAATTCTGATAAAATTCCGGACATAATGGCTTCCTGACTGTCGTACTTAGCTTGTGTAATGCCGGATTCTCCCTTTACCGCTTCGGAATATGGAGCGCTCCCTACTTTTAAACTTATCGTAAAGAAATGGTAAGCTCTTAACAACTTACCGATAGCTATATAGTTTTTATTATTTCTTTTTTCGGCCTCCTGCATCATTTTTACAGTATTCAGAAGTTCTCTGGTATACACTTCAAAGGAAGCATCATTCCACTTCATGTACTGGTACTTATTTTCCCCGTCGGTACCGATCATCATTCTAGAAGCATACATATTATCCGCATCTACCTGGAATGTATATTTTGAAACATAAGTCAGCAGATATTTAGGATCAATACTAGCCTGATCGTTAGGGTTTTCATTGATTTTATCAAGGTTGGATTCACATGAAGTCAATGCCAACACTCCTGCTGTAAATAATGCTGTGATGAGTCTTTTTATTTTTTTGCCTTTCTGTCCTTCTGTGTTGAATATATTATTTTTCATTGTAATATCGACTGTTAAATTAAAACTTAAGATTAAATCCGATTCCGAACCATCTGCTGGAAGGATCCTGAATATCATTGGTCGTATCCCCCGTTCTTCCTGATCTGATCTGGAAATCCGGGTCAGAATAAAGGTTTTTCGATTTTTTCCACATCGCAAGGTTGTAGGCTGAAATATTGGCTGTAAAGCTTTTCACCATTCCTTTAGGATTCAATAAATAGGAGAAGTCATATTCCAGTACTACCGATCTTAATTTGATGAAAGTTCTGTCGAATACATTTGCAAATTCTTCACTTTCATTTTGTGTTACTCTGGCCTGATACGGATAGTTCTGTGCCCAGTCCTGGAAGCTTATGGCCTTGGTATGCTGGGTATATTGCCCCGTTGCGGCGTTATAATTTACCCCATCCGGCACGAAATAATACGTTCCAGGATTAGCATACTCAAGATCTCTGTAGGCCACGGAATTCGGATGTTTTCCTCCCCACCACATTTTTTCAACGACCTGAGATCTCATGATCCCGCCAATACTTCCGTCGATTCCGATATTTAGGGTTAATTTTCTGTATTTGAATGAGTTGTTGATTCCAAATGTCCAGTCAGGATTAAAATGACCTAAGTTCGTTTGTGTATTTGCTCTTGTCGGCATTCCTGTATTGGCATCCAGGATAACTTTTCCGTCCGGAGATTTTTGCCATTCATAATCATAATAGCTGTCCATTCTTTCCCCCAACTTGATGTTGTTGTAGTTCGGCATATTGTTATAAATAGAAGTCAGCTTTTGCTCAAATGTACTCCAGTTGATCAATGTTTTCCACGTAAAATCAGTTGTTTTTACAGGAACCAAACCAAGAGAGATTTCAAATCCTTTTGTCGTATACTCGTTACCGTTTACATATTGAGAGATAAAACCGGATGATTCCGCACTCGGAAATTGCAGAATGTTGTTATAATCTAAAGTTCTGAAATACGTAGCATCCAGAGTAATTCTGTTGTTCAGGAAACCTGCACTCAGCCCCAGTTCATAAGATTTTGTCTGCTCCGGTTTTAAAGAGTTTTCTACATTAAGGATCGTTGGATAATAAAACGTGGGATTACCGTTAAAAGTAATTCCTTTATTGTTCAGATAATAATTTCTGATGGAATATGGCTGGAAGTCATAAGCCACTTTTGCCCATGACGCGGATACCTTCAGCAAATTAACAGCTTCCGGCATTTTTACCAGATTAGAAATGACAGTACTGATGGATGCAGAAGGGTAGAAGTAAGACCTGTTGGCCTTGGGAAGTGTGGAAGACCAGTCGTTACGTCCTGAGAAGTTGATGAAAAATGCATTGTACAAGCCAATATCGATTGTCGAATAAGCACTGTAGATCAATTTTTCTTTCAGGTATGTATAATTTTTAAGTGCTCCGATAGAATTGTCAAAAGAGTAGAGTTCCGGAACTTTTAAGCCGTCAGTAGATCTTTCATTCTTATTGTTTTTGTAATAGAAAGCAGAACCACCGGCATTGATCGTAAAGTCGAAGTTTTCTGATATTTTCTTTTTATAAGTAGCCAGAACATCGTAGTTTAGATTCCATGTTTTATTATCTTTCAGAATATAACCACCACTTCTTGGTGCATCGTAATTGAAATAGGAATAAGGACTTAATATTTCCGTTTTGCTGTGGTTTTCCACAATAGATATTTTCCCTTTTACAGAAAGATCCTGAGTGGCCTTATATTCAAGCCCAGTCTGAGCATTGATGATATTGGTTCTGTTTTGGTTTTTGTAATATTCAGCGCCGAACCATGGATTGTTGTACCATGCATAGTTCCAGTTGGCCTGTTGTCTGCCCTCCTGTCCCGGAACCCACATGTGATTCTTAAGGTCCTTTCCGTTCACATCACCACCCATCCATATCAGGATCGTATACATGTGTCCGCTTGGGTTGTAATCGTAGTTGGGAATATTTGGTGTAAAGGTCTGATTAAAGTTGAATTTGGTATCAAATATAAATTTCTCACCAAAATGGTTTTCAGAAGAGAAATTGACTCCATATTTCTGTAAGTATGAATTGGGAACCCTGTCATCATAATTCATGAAGTTTCCTGATAACCTGTAGACATCTTTATTATTTCTGTAGCTGACCGCAAAATTATTGTTGTTAATAACTGCGGGCTTCATGAATGTCTTTAAATTATCATGATATCTCCAGTCAATAGGGACCCTTTCGTATCTTGATTTGTCGTTATACTGCGTTCCGGAGACAGCACCATACCAGGGAATTGTCTGCCCTGTCACTTTATCTCGTATCGGGCTGTTCCATTGGGCAATTTGCAGACCAGGAACAAATTTTGGTCCCCAGATCATATCTCCGTCATTCACACCACCGTCTGCTCCGTCCCAGAATTCATATTTTCCATGGGAACCGTTTCCGTATTCGGTCTGTGTTTTCGGAAGGTTGGTAAACCCTCCTGTAATCATCGTATTTTGAGAAAATTCTATAGAAAATCCTTTCTTTTTAGCACTTTTAGTTGTGATCAGGATAGCTCCGTATCGGCCTCTTGAGCCATATAATGCGGAGGCTGTTGCTCCTTTCAGTACGTTGATATTTTCAATATTGTTCGGATCCAGGTTTTGGAAAACTTCTTTTTCTACGATAACACCGTCTATGACAAATACCAGATTTGAGTTTCCTCTTAATGTAAACTGCGGTGCCTGCTGCATTCCTGTCGGATTGGAAACATTCAGACCTGCAACCTGTCCCGAGAAAAGGTTTCCGATACTCGGAGTGGTGATGGTTTCAAATTGCTTGGTTCCCACTTCCTGTGTAGAATATCCGATTTTTTCTTTCTTTTTGGCAATCCCTAAAGCAGTAATTACCACACCTTCAATTTGCTTTTCATTCGTTTTCTTTAAGACAACTGAATACTGCCTTTTTGAAGAAACCTCCACAGTGTAAACAGAAAATTCAGGAGACATGAATTCAAGGATATCATTCGGATGAGCAGAAATAGTGAAATTTCCATTCTCATCTGTAGTCGCTGTCTTACCGGTATTTTTATCAGTAATGTTTACACCGGAAACACTTGAGCCGTTTTCAGATTTTACATTTCCCGAAATATTGATCTCCTGGGCAGTAAAATAGAGAGGAAGTAAAAAAACGGCAAAAGTAGCTAAAGTTCTCTTCATTTTTTTGAAGGCAAATTTAGCGGGACATTGTTACCAGTATTTTAAGGAGATATTAAAATAAAAATACGATTTAAATATTTTTTAACATACATAATTAACACAATTTTAAAGTGAAAAATATCTTTGGTATAGGTGTTTTTATTTTATTATATGTTTAAATAACTCCACGAATGCATTACTATAAATCTGATTATTTCATATGGATCACTTTATCAAAAGTGTTTTCAGATATAACGGCAAGACCATGATGTCCGATAATCTGCGTGAAGATTATCTTTTTCTGACGTAAAAAGGCGGAAAATTCTTTTGTAACCGCTATAGCCGGCGTGAGATACGAATCGGCAGGCAAAGACAGCAAATCTCCCTGATAGATCAGTTTTTCATCAGGAATATACAAAAATGACATTCCTTTGGCATGGCTGTTGGGAATTTCAAAAAATTCAAGGGTCTTCCGTCCATTTTGTAATCGTTTTTTACCATTAAAAACCATGAAATCTACCTTGCCGTTTTTATAGAGGCTGTTATCGGTATTGGACAGCATATCTGTAACGGGCTGTTTCATGCTTTCTGTACAGATAATGCTTGCCCCTTCTCTTACAAGCTGGGCAATACCTGCGATATGGTCATTATGGAAATGAGAAAGATGAACATATTTGACAGGAATACCCGGTAAGGTCGTATGTATGACTTCAAGGATTGATTGGGCAGTTGATGAAGATACTGGCGCTTCAGTAAGAACTATATAGGTTCCCATATTGACAAACAGTACATTTCGGTCACCATCTACATTTTCAATCAGGTAAATATCTTTGGCAAGGTTTTTTGCTGAAAGTTTTGGGGATTGTTCGGTAACAGATTTGTACCCCGCCGGAAAATCAAAAACTTTTTTATCAATTCCTTTATTATATCTGAACGAGGTTAATGAGTCGGAGTAAACAAGGGTTCCATTGCGCTCCAGACTGCTTTTCCTGGCTATCATTAATCCGTCAGTGGATGAATAATCGTCAAAGCGTTGGATCAGAGTATCTTGGCCCTGTGTTTTGGATATTTTCTTCAGGAGAAAAGTATTTTTGTCAAACAGATACTCTTCTGTACCTGCTGAGGTCTTTCTGGAAATAATGAAATCTTTTTCTTCTGCAAGTAAAGACTCATCTTTGCTATCCGAAAGTAATTGTTTTAGGATGAAATAGGGAAAAGCATTTAATAAAGCATTCTTTCTGTTATTAAAAGATGATGAGCCCAGATTGATAAGGTCTCTTCCGGTTCTGCTTCCAATTCCGTCATACACATAATAGGTGCTATCCCGTCCTAGTCTGTAAGTATTAAATAAGTAACCGCCGGGATAATGATTTTGGGTATGATGCAGAAAGCGATTTTCTTTCCTGTCAAAACTAAGAAAAAATGAGTCTTTTTCAGGCATAGGATTGCTGAAGTCATATCCCTGCCATTTATCCAGGTTCATTCTTATAGTGGTATATTCAAAATTATCTATCGTTTCCCAATTTCCCAGTGCTTTCATACTTTTTTGAAGGAACAGGGAGGTACTTTGCGCAGAGGTAGCAATTGAAAAGCTTAGACACAATCCGATGATCAATGAAATTTTAGTTTTCATAACACATTTAATTTACTTTTTTTCATTGTGTCTTTAGGCAAATGTAAATAATTTTTATCGTAAATACTTGTAATATTTTGATTTTTGGGACGTTAAGGTTTGGGTTTACATCAAATACCCTTTTTACCTGATATTTATACCAGCTCGAAAATAAAGAATCTTTTATTATCTGGAAGATTAGAAACGGCTCAGAATTCCCCAATGGATTTTGATGTCATTGAACTTGAAAGGATTTCCAAATTCATTACCGTTTGACAGCTGGAAACTCATCAGACCAATAGGGATAAAGAAATTAAAACCGAGCCCGACGCTATAAAGTTTGGGCTTTACATTAAGAGATTTATTGTTGAGTTGCCCATATTGCCCAAAAAGGTCAAAAAAGGCCTGGCTGCCGATAAGATACCGGTATTCCAGACTGCCGTAATAATAAAAATCGGCGGCGAGAGAGTTTTCATTGAAGCCCCGCATAGAATTCCAGCCTCCGAAACGGTATAATTCGTTGGCGGAAAATTCCATTTTAGAATCCATCAGGGCACCTTCACCTTTGATGTTAAGGAAATGATTACCTGAAATATGATAGTTGTGCTCCCCGAAGAAATAGAACTGGTTTTGTCTTGATTTGATATTGCCTTTTGTATAGGTTGTTGTTAAAAAATCGTAGCCGACATTGATCTTTGTTTTATACATAAACAAATCAATATCCGTAGGTTCCGTCATCTGATACCAGATTCCGATCCCTCTTTTGTTGTAATCTTTTCCCGCTGCATACAGAGAATCCATAATCGTAGAAGTTTCCAACGTAGCTCTGAAACCTATTTTGTTTCTGTTGTTGATATGATAGTAAAACGCAGGAAGGAATTTTACATTGGCGAATGTTGAATCCTGCCTGTAAATATTCACTTTGGCATTCATCCCGACATTCGATTTGAAAAGATAGGGAATGTCCACCTGAAGGTCGAACGTCTGCCCTCTGTCGGGGTTTCTCTGCCAATATAAGCTGATCGCTTCAAAACCATTGAACATATTCCGGAAATTGACATTCATCGTCCCGTTTAAGGTAAATTTATCCTTTTTATCATTTCCAAAGCCGATTACCCCGTCAAAAGTATTGGTCTTCTTCTTTTCCAAAAACAGATAAATATTGGTAGAATCTTTGGTGAAAAGTGTTTGTGGTTGCCTTTCCAGGGTCAGGAACGGGTGACTCTGGAAGTTTTTGTTGATGGCCAGAAGGTTTTTATCATCGTAGGTTTTCCCTTTAAACTCCTTTTCCAGATTTTTGATAAATCTTTTGGGAACTTTTTCGTAACCTTTTACTACAAATCCGTCGATCGTTCTTTTATCATTTTTATTGATGTCCAGTTCTACGATAGGGAAACCATTTTTCTGACCTTTGTATTTGGATTTGATTCTGCTGAAAGAATATCCGTCATCAATATAAAACTTGTTGATACTTTTCTTCGTAGAGTCCAGATTTTTGGTGAAAAAGTCTTTCTGAATTTTTAACTTTTGAACGATATCCTGTGATAGATCCACATACGTCTGATTAAAATTTTTCCCTTTATCAAAAAATATTTCCGTGCTGTCACCTTTTACTCTTACGTCCTTCAGTTGAGTAAAGAAATAATTATTCTGAGCCAGAGAGTCCAGAAACTTTACCGCAGATGTCGAGTCTTTTACTTTTTTTCTGACTTTGGTTTCCGTGTCAATCAGCCAATACTGTTTTTTCTGCGCTTGTACAAAAACGCAGAAGACAACAAAAAATATTTTCAGAAATAATTTCAATGCTAATTTTATTTAAATCATTAAGAATGAAGTGGCATCGTGATCAATCATTCTCAGCTTAACGGTGAAGCCATTTTTGCCTTAATGGTTTAAATACAGTTAATAATTTTTTTAAATAACTGAAACTAGTCCAGTTTATTATATTTCTTCATTAAATTCTCATACATTCCCTGTGGAAGAATCCATTTCAAAGGAACTCCGATTTTCTGCCCGAATTTACCAAAATAATAATGAGCTTTCCATGTATTTTTTGACAGAAGCTTTTCAATATAGGCCGCTACTTCTCCAGGATCAGTTCCATCATCTACATGTGAGTTCATAAGGGAATATACTTTGTTGAAAACACTTTTATAAGGTTCAGAAACCTGAGCGATTACTCTGTTTTCTGCGATGTTGGTTTTAATATCTCCTAAATGAAGTGAGCAAACCTCAATATTCCATGGGTATACTTCATACCTCATCGCTTCAGTGACTTTATCCAGCGCTGATTTTGAAGCCGAATAAAATCCCCGGAAAGGCAATCCCATTTCACTTCCGATACTGGAAATATTAATGATCTTACCGAATTTATGTTCACGCATGGTTGGCATGACCGCGCTCATCATCTGAACGGAACCTGCCAGATTCAGGCTGAATAGCTTTAAAATATCTTCTTTGGTAGAATCTTCCACTGCACCCACCATACCCATTCCGGCATTGTTGATCAGAACGTCAATTCTGCTCTCTGTTTGCAGAACTTCTGCGATCGCATTTTGTACAGCAGTATTGTCGGTAACATCTGTCGGGATAGATTTGAAATACTGGCTGTCCGTATGTTTTCTGCTTAAGCCATATACCTGGTGTCCTTTTTTACCAAAATATTCGGCCAGTGCAAATCCGATCCCTGATGAGGTTCCTGTAATGATAATGGTCATTTAATCTGTATGATTTTAATTTCAGCAAATGTAAAAAAAGAAAAATGAACTCTGTTATTTATTATATCTGAAAATGATTCAATCCAATATGTATACGTTTCACTATTTACGAAGGTATTGTTATGGCCGGTTTCAAAAATAGTGTAAAGATAAAAGCTTGATAAAAACAGGGAAGTATTGATGATGTGGCAGAACGGGACCGTGTTTTTTATTATACTATTTCTGTTTCAAACTTAAAATAAACTTAACATACAACAAAAGGTCTGATTAAAACAGAATTACTACTTTATCTGTTTATTGTGCTGGAAAACAGTATTTTAATTTATTGCGTTGAGAGGCTTTGTTCGAACAAAGCTAAAATTTCTTAATAAAAACATAAGAAAATCTTAATGAAGTCCGGGGAGAGGCTGTTCTAATTTTGCATCTAATTAAAAAGGATGTCATGAATGTATTTAAAGTCCCGGTTTCAGTAAGTTATCTCACTGGCAGGGTATTACTTATTGGTGCAATATCAGCTTCACCGATGTTCCTCTCACAAAAAAACGACAGTATTAAAGAAAAATCCATCGATGAGGTTGTCGTTGTTGGATACGGAACCCAGAAAAAAAGTAAGGTATCCGGTGCTGTGGCAGAGGCTTCACTGGATAAGCTCAGTTCAAGATCTTTATCAGGAGTAGGAGAAGTCCTTCAGGGAAAAGCTCCTGGTGTAACGGTCGTCAACGAAGGAGGAGATCCTAACGGGGTACCCAAAGTGAATATCCGTGGTCTCGGTGGAGTAAATGGAGAAACTCCGTTGTACGTAGTGGATGGTGTTGTTTTCAACGGAACACCCAATATTAATCCAAATGATATTCAGGATATCTCTATACTTAAAGATGCCTCAGCAGCGATCTACGGAGCAAGGTCTTCAGGTGGTGTTATCCTTATTACTACAAAAAGAGGTAAGAAAGGAGCGTTAACGGTAGATTTTGATGTTAAATACGGAATTAATCAAGCCTGGAGGTTAAAGGAGTCTTTGAATGCAGCAGAATTCCAGAATGTAATGCGCCAGGCTTATGAAAATGCCGGAAAACTGAGCAGCCTTCCGATGGCCTTCAACGCAGATAAGTATACTGACGGAGGAATCACCAGAACCAATTGGATGAATGAGATTTTCCGTACGGGAACGATCCAGGAATACAATGTCAATCTGAGCGGAGGAAGTGAAAAATCCAGATTTTTTGTAGGAATGAACCACAGGAATCTTGAAGGTATCCTTTTAAATACTCAGGCAAAACGATATAACTTCAGAGTCAATTCCGAACATAAAGTAAAAGACTGGTTGACGATCGGTGAAAATATGTATTACAGTTACTCTGACGGCAATACGGCAAACACGAAGAATGGGTATACAGGTGCACTAGTTGCTGCCATGTATTATCCGCCCAACGTTTCCGTATACACTCCTACAGGTGCGTTTTCCGGTCTTCCAATCGATGTGGCCGGTGGATACGGAGATATGATCAATCCTGTTGCTTACCTTAAAAGGATCAGTATTCAGAATCCTACCCATGAGATACTGATCAATCCTTACATAGAAGTTTCCTTAGCAAAAGATTTAAAGTTCCGTTCCAATTTTTCCCAGACATTTAAACTGGGAAATATAAAGGAATTTACTTCCAGAGTGCTGGAGGTTGGAAAAATATTTGATACCAATAGCCTGGAATATCAATCCAACAATATATCCACTTCTCTTGCCGAGCAGCTTCTTACTTATAAATTTTCGCTGGGTAAACATAATTTTGACGCTCTCGCAGGATTCACTTTCCAGAAAACAACTGAAGATGGCTTCAGGGCAAAAGCCTTTGATTTCAGAAGTGAAGCCGAAGTTTTCAGATATCTTCAAAATTCGGCAGATACCAACAAGGAAGTATATAGTTATAAATACAGACAGGCACTGACGTCTTACCTGGCAAGAGTTAATTATGACTATGCAGGAAAATATATCATCAGTTTGCTGGGAAGAAGAGACGGTACCTCCTTGGTAGCAAAACAAAACCACTTTGCCAATTACTATTCCGTTTCTGGAGGATGGGTGGCCTCCAAAGAGAATTTTATGAACGAAATTTCCTGGCTTTCCAATCTTAAGCTAAGAGGAAGCTATGGGATCTTGGGAAACCTTGGTGGTGTTTCTTTCCAGGCAGTAAATCCACTGATGATAAGAGATAACAATATTATTTTCGGGCAGGATCCGACGCAGAATATTGCTTACTATGCGACCACAAAACCTAATCGGGATTTGAAATGGGGTAAATCCGAGCAGACGAACTTCGGAGTGGATGCTTCTTTCTTCCATAACAGTCTTTCCCTTCAATTCGATTATTTTGTTAAAAAATCCACACATCAGATCTTCAATGTTAACCTTTCAAGTACGGAACTGTATATTGACCGATATCTCAATGCCGGATTGTTTCAGGATAAGGGATATGAATTGGGAATCAATTATAACGGCAAAAGCAAAGGAGATTTTACTTACTCAATCGGGGCAACTATTAGTCAACTAAAAAATACGGTGAAACAATTGGCTGGTGTAGACGAGATCTTTGTGAGCAGTAATAATGTGAGAGGAGTCTTGAAACCGACCCGTATAAAAGTGGGCGAATCTCTTTACTCATACTATGGCTACAGAACCGGCGGAATTTTCCAGACCCAGGCAGAAATAGACAATTATAAGGATGCCAATGGTAACCTTATTCAGCCCAATGCGAAGCCGGGAGATATTAAATTCCTGAAAAAAGACGGAAATACCGGAACATTAAATAATAATGATTTCGTAAACCTGGGGAACCCTTATCCTAAATTTTCTTACGGATTGTCCTACAATATGACATGGAAGAATTTTGACCTCAACCTATTCTTCCAGGGAGTCTATGGAAATAAAATATTCAACGGATTGAAATTTATTTCACTAAACCCGGGTGGAACAGGGCAGAATTATAATATGGACAGAGATATCCTGAACGCATGGACGCCTCAGAATACCAACACCAATATTCCAAGACTAATGCAGGGGGATCCGGGTGGTAACTACTCTAAAGTATCGGATTTTTATGTGGAAGACGGTTCTTATTTAAGATTAAAAAACCTTACAGTAGGATACTCGCTCCCGGGAGAACTTTACAAAAAACTGGATGTGAATAAAATCAGAGTGTACGTTACCAGCAATAACCTGTTTACCATTACCAAATATACAGGCTTCGATCCTGAGGTGGGAATGGAAACCTATGGCGTTGACACCGGAAGATATCCGCAGGCCCGTTCATTTATTTTCGGACTTGAAGTCGGGTTTTAATCTAAAACAATTTAAAAAGTAAAAAGATGAAAATTTTCAATAGAATATTAATAATAACAGGGCTATCTGCATCATTGTTATCTTGTACCAACGAATTGGATATACAGCCGGAAGGAACTCCAACAGAAGCCAGTTTCTGGAAAACTGAAAATGACCTGATTACCGGAGCCAATGCAATGTACAAGCCACTTTCAGACAGTGAGTTTTACGGAAGAGGGTTTTTCTGGTTCATCAATGCCAGCGATGATATGGTAACGGGTAGATCAAAAAGTGAAGCGGATAATGTGAAGAATTTCAGCAGCAATTATATCGCTGCCGGAGATCTGGAAACCCAGTGGAACAAGAGATATACAGTAATTGGGGTGGCGAACCGCGTTATCCGTAATGTTAATAATATCCAGGCATCACAGGCGGTTAAAAATAAATACTTGGGAGAAGCGCTGTTTATGAGCAGCAGAATGTACTTTGAATTAGCATACAGCTACGGAAATGAAAAAGCAGGTATTCCCATTGTAGACCGTACCAAAGAGCCGGACGGTCCGACTCCAAGAGCAGCCAATGTGATGGAAAACTACAAATTCATTGTTGAAGACCTTAAAAAAGCAGCAGTATTACTGCCAAGCCAGGCAGAGCTTCCGGCCAAAGATTACGGGAGACCTCATAAGGCCGCAGCATGGGCACTTTTGGCAAAAGTATATTTATTCATGAAAGACTGGCAGAATGCAGCCTTTTGGGCGAATGAGGTCATGACTAAAGGCAATAGAAATCTGCTGAACAATTATGCAGATGTTTTCAAAGCCGAAAATAATTACAGTTCAGAATATATCTGGTCAGTTCCAAGTACTCCTAAATTTAACTCTGTGGGAAGTATCCTTCCTGGAGTTATGCTTGAGAACAAAGGTTGGGGAGAATATAACGGATGGGGGTATTTCCAGCCCACGAAAGAACTATATGATGAGTATGAAGCCGGAGACCTCAGAAGAAATACAACCGTTCTGAAACTTGGAGATAAGTTTACATTTAACGGAACAGAAAGAACATATGCTTCTTCCAACTCGCTCACAGGATATCAGTTCAATAAATATATGGATGCCTTCAAATATCCATTGAGCAGCGGCCACGTGAGTGCCAACGGAGATTATCCTTGTACAGATCTTGCTGTTCCGATTATGCGTTATGCAGAGGTGATTCTTATCAAAGCTGAAGCCTTGCTGATGTCCGGAGGAAATGCGGATCAGGAGATCAATATGATCAGAACCCGCGCAGGCCTGGCTCCAAAGACCGGCTGTACAATGGCAGATCTGAAACACGAAAGACGTTGTGAACTGGCAGGAGAGTGGGCAGACCGTCACAGAGACCTTGTACGTTGGGGGGATGCTCAGGCTACCTATGCAAAACCTTTACATGGGATCAACGGACAGGTGGTATGGGCTGCCAGAAATTTTAATCCTTCCGTACATAATGTTTGGGCGGTGCCGCAAGCAGAGATTGTAAACAGCTACGGAATCATTAAACAAAACGAAGGTTGGTAAAAAATCAGCCCAATATATTACCCTCTATATCATTGCAGAATCTCTGCAATGATATAGTTTTTTACACGTATGATAAAGCATTTGCGCCAAACATTTTATCAGCGCGACCAAGACCATAAAAATAAACGAATGAAATTATCAAAAATACTAGTGGTAATGGCCTTAGCCGTTTTTACTGAAAGTCAGGCTCAGAATTATTTGAATTACAATGTAGGAAATGCTCACTCCCACAACGACTATATGCAGGAAATTCCTTTCTGGCAGGCATATTATGCTAATTTTGGATCTGTTGAAGCAGATGTTTTCCTGGTAAAAGGAAAGCTTTGGGTAGCCCATACCGAAAAGGAACTTTCACCAGATAGAACCCTGGAAAGTCTTTATCTTGACAATATTTCAAAACAGATTAAACTGAACAAAGGAAGTATATATGCTGATAAGACTAAAAAACTGCAATTACTGATTGATATCAAACAGGATTATAAATCATCGTTGACAGCTTTGGTCGCAACTTTAAAGAAGTATCCTGAAATTACAGGAAATTCAGGAGTTAAAATGGTGATTACAGGAGGAAGGCCGCAACCCGGTGATTTTAGAAATTATCCCAGCTATCTGTATTTTGATGGCGATCTTGATAAAAACTATACCACTGACGAGTTGAAAAGAATCGGAATGTTC
The DNA here is from genome assembly GCA_016025055.1 of Chryseobacterium indologenes. Taxonomy (NCBI): domain Bacteria; kingdom Pseudomonadati; phylum Bacteroidota; class Flavobacteriia; order Flavobacteriales; family Weeksellaceae; genus Chryseobacterium; species Chryseobacterium indologenes. Next base: position 1,238,571 of record CP065590.1, on the reverse strand, counting down.
AGTGCCGATTTACCCGGACTAGTGAAATGGAACGGAAAAGGGATTCCGAGAGATGAAGAAACAGCAAAAATAAAAGCAGCTGTTGAGCGGGCGCATACACAGCAGAAACCGATGCGGTTTTACGGAGCTCCGGATTTTCCCAATGCGTGGGTAAACCTAATGGATATGGGAGCAGACTACATCAATACAGACCATATTCCGGATCTCAAAAAATTCATGAATACAATTCCGAAGAATTTCTACAAGAATACGAAGGAATATACGACCTATACTCCCACTTATAAGACCGATGGAGTAAGCAAAAAAGTGAAGAATGTAATTCTGCTGATTCCGGACGGTACCTCTTTGCCGCAATATTATGCAGCCTTCACGGCAAATAAAGGAAAACTGAATGTATTTAATATGAAATCAACAGGTTGGTCTAAAACCAATTCGTCGAATGCATACATTACAGATTCCGCACCGGGTTCCACCGCATTTGCAACCGGAGTGAAAACCAAAAATACATTTGTAGGAGTTGATAACGCCGGGAAAGCTTTAGCACAAATCCCCGATATTATTGCGGCTAAAGGAATGGTTTCAGGGCTGATCTCAACTGGGGATGTGACAGATGCCACGCCTGCAGATTTTTATGCGCATTCGGACAACAGAAACAGTTCAGAACCTATCCTGAAAGATTTTGCCACTTCCAAAACAAAAATCCTGATCGGAGGACCTACCAGCGGATTAACCCCGGAAGCAGAACAGAAATTGAAGGAAGCCAAAGTAGATCTCTACCGTGATCTGAAATCAGTGGAAAAAATAAATAACCGTACCCTGATCATTGATCCTTTAGCATCACAAAGAATCAGCAATGGGAGAGGGAACTGGCTGTCCGACGCTTTTGATCTTACGCTTAATGATCTTAAATCAAATAAAAAAGGTTTTTTTATGATGATTGAAGCTTCCCAAACTGATGGAGGCGGACACAGCAATAATATAGAGCAACTGGTTACCGAATTATTAGACTTCGATCATGTCGTAGGAAAAGCCATGAAATTTGCCGATGAAAATAAGGAAACACTGGTCATTGTTGTCGGAGATCATGAAACAGGTGGACTAACGCTCCTTGACGGAAGTCTGGAGGAAGGTTGGGTATTCGGAAATTTCAGTACCAATGACCATACTTCAATTCCTTCGAGTGTTTTTGCGTATGGGCCAAATTCTAAAGAATTTACAGGATTATTTGAGAATACAGAAGTCTTTAATAAAATTCTTGCCGCTTACGGGATTGAGAAATAATTTATCAAGTAATTTAAAGTGGATAAAAAATAGGTAGCTCTTTACTAAGAGTTATATTCTACTTTAATCAATTACGTTTTTAAATTTGCATTCAATGGTTTTGTAAACCACTGATAACACAGGCTGCCTCAGCAATGAGGCAGCCTGTTTTTGAAAATATCTGGCGATTAAATAACTCAGAAATTGGTTTTTACAATCAGTTCGGATAATTCTGCATTCACAAAATCAATAGGCATTACTCCAAAAGATCCTTTTGTATTATTCTGAAAGAATGTTTTAAGCCTTGGATTAATATTATTCGAAACCGTAGGAATACTAGGAATACCAAAGATCCCCGGTTTATACCCGCTCGTGAAATTGATATAAAGTTTGTTGCTGCTGTCGTTTTTAGCCTCATTCAGTAATCCGGAGATTCCGTTCCACTTATCGTCATTGTTTGTTACTTTATAATAATCCTGAACCCTTAATGCAGCTCCCGGATTGTTGATGTCAAATGTTGTGTTATCTGCCCACGACGTAGCACTGATTCCTTTGGCTGTTTCAGCAGAGAACCTTCTTAGCAATCTTATTTTTCCCCTTACCTCTCCAAGCGTTGGAATATTCGTTCCAAGGTTCCATTTTGATTCATTTTTCTGAACATAAGAATCAAAGGTCTTTTCAAAAGTTCTGGTGTTATTAGACGGCTCATGTTCTTCTTTTACAGACATGATGATGGTTTCCGACGGATGGCTGTTTAAAAAAGCATAGCAGGCATTAAGTACATCATCAAAATTTAACTTCTGATAAATAGCTCCGTGATGAATGGTAAAAGAATTGTCAATATGTCTGCAACGGATATCGAGAAAACGTACTCCCGCATTCAGCTGTTCTGCAATGCTGAGGTCTTGTGTTTTCGCTGTACCTGATACAACCGGGGCGTCAATACGTGCTCCTGAATCATGTGTTCCGGGAATTGAAATTTTTGAAATAGAAATATTATCCTGGAGACCGGCCATCCAGCTGTTCATCTCAAGAGGAAGTAAAGACGCTTTGCCTATAAGTTTTGCGGAAGATGCCAGAACAGTTTCATGAGAGTCTCTTTCAGTGATACTGTCATTTGAACAGGAAAAGAATACGGTAGCGGTAGCAATACCCAATGTAATGGACGTAAAACGTCTCATGTTTAATTTGAACATAGTTTTTTCATATTTTTATTGTAACCTAAAAATAAGAATATATCAAATTACGAGGAGTTAATTTAATTTTAAAAGATAATTAAGTTGTTGAAAATAACGGATTGGGAGCCGGCAGCAAAAAAAATTACTTTTACTCTCTTAAGAAGTATTCTTAAAAAAAATGAAAATTTAAAATAAGGATGCAAAGCACTTTCAGCCCCAATCTTCCGGCTTTTCTTCTTAAAAAACAAAATCCTCCTTTGAACCGGGAATTCTGAATGTATGTTCACCGATTTTGAAATCATTCATTTTGATAAGTGCCTGAAACTTGTGGTTAAACTCTTTATACCCGTCGGGTAATACTTTTGTTTGTTCATCACAGGAAGAATATTTTTTGTCAATCACTACTTTTCCGGTTGAAAAGTTGATGACATTTATAAATTTAAAATCACAAGTATCTTCAAACGTATCCTCAGAACCAATCAGGTAAAAATCGCCCTCCTGGAATCTGAAAGTATGCTTATAGCTTTGAGTATGCCGGGAATTGGTGGAATACTCCTGTTCAATAATAAGACAATTGTTTTTTACGGAAAGTTCAAGCCTGTTATATTCAGGAGAAAAGCCTGTACCGCCGGATAAAAGGAAAGTAGAATTTTCTTTCCAGACCTTAAGATGATTGTTTTCATTTTTCAAAATATAAAACATCCGCAGCTTATCTATCCGGTTTGAAGAGCCTTCCTGTTCTGATGCTTTTATATTCGTATCAAATGCGAGAATTATTTCGTCTCTGCCATCTTTATCGAGATCTCCCTTTGCTTCTGCCACTTTTATATATCCTGTCGGTACCGAAAAATCTGGGATACTTTGGGCATAAAAACCTGTCAGTGACAAGAAACAGAGAAAAGAAAAAAGAGACTTCATGAAACAGTATGTAGTAAACGGGATAATTTACATCAGATGTATAAGTTCATTTCAAATTATCCCGTTTTTACGTTGTAATATTAATTCGTCAAGATGCCGGCAAGATCTCTCCAGAACATCGGATAAGATTTTTCCACAACATCTTCCTCTTCGATATTCAGTTCTTTGATCAGGCAGAAAGGCGCAAAACTCATAGCCATTCTGTGATCCTGATAGGTCCTGATGGAAATATTATCCTGCGGTTCCCCGAAACTGATCGACTTGATTGTAAGGTCTGTGATTTCTGTTTCAGTACCCAGTTTTTGTAATTCATGGTATAGAGCAAGAAGCCTGTCCGTTTCTTTTACTCTTAAGGTTCCCAATCCTGAGATCTCAAAAGGAATTTGTAAAGCGGAGGCCGTCACACATAGCGTTTGGGCAATATCCGGACAGTTGTTCATATCCAGGATGATTTTTTCAGGGAAAGAAAAATTCTGTTGAGGTTCTAATGTAATTTTATGTTCATCCTCTGAGAAAATAGTCTTAATTCCAAAGAAATCCTCATATATTTTTGCAATCGCAGAATCTCCCTGCGTAGATTCTTTATAAAAACTTTTCAGGTGAAGGGTTTCCCTTCCAAGAGCACAGATCGAGTAGAAGTAAGAAGCAGAGCTCCAGTCACTTTCCACTTCGTAAGAATCTGTTGAAGGCTGATCGTCGGGATTGAAAGGTTCCACTCTGATAGTATTGCCTGTAAAACTGTTTCTGATTCCGAATTTAGTCAAAATATCAAGTGTCATTTCAATATAAGACCTTGAAGTTACGTCACCCACAAGATTGATTTCCAGTCCGTTTTCAAGCTTTCCGGCAATAAGCAGGAGAGATGTGATAAACTGGCTTGATATATTAGCAGGAACATTCACTGAAGTCTGACTGATCTTTTTTCCGGTGATTTTTAAAGGGGGAAATCCATCATTTTCAAGGTACTCGATGTCAACTCCAAGATCTCTCAGGGCATTCACCAGATTTTTAATCGGTCTTTCCTTCATTCTCTTGGAACCGGTAAGAATCGTTGTTTTTCCTTCCTGAATAGAATAATAGGAAGTCAGAAAACGCATAGCAGTTCCCGCGTGATGGATGTCTACAGTTTCTGTATTTTCAGACAATGCTTTTTTCAGTAACTGTGTATCCTGAGAATTAGACAAATTCCCGATTTTTATATTGCTAAACAGGCTTTCCAGAATCAATAAACGATTCGAAATACTCTTCGAACCGCTGATCTGTACTGTTTTATTTCCTAGTAGTGTTGATTTTTCTAGCTTCATTATTTCTTTAGATTTCAGATTTCAGACATCGGATTCCAGACGGGCATGGTCTATAATCAGCAATGTAATCTCTCCTTCAATTTTATTACTCTCTTAAGATCCAGTGTTTTTAAATATCAGATTACAAACTGTCACAGCCTGAGGTCTGATCTCTAACATCTGAAGTCTCTACTTCAATTTTTCATTATTCTGATGACGATCTTTATCGCGATCAGTTTTTATTTTCATTTTCCTGTCAAAAGCTTCCTGGAGATTGACTCCCGTTTGATTGGCTAGGCATAATGTTACAAAAAGCACATCTGCCAGTTCTTCTCCCAGATCCTTGTTTTTGTCACTTTCTTTCTCACTTTGCTCACCATATCTTCTGGCAATGATTCTTGCGACTTCACCTACTTCTTCAGTCAGCATGGCCATATTGGTGAGTTCATTAAAATATCTTACGCCGATGGTTTTGATCCACTCATCGACCTGTTGCTGTAATTGTGTAATTTCCATTATTGATAAGCTCCCAGCGTAGGATTGGTTGTTCTGGATACATTTACGATATCAACAGGCACTGTTCCTGCTACCGCTACATTTCCTTTTCCTTTGGCCGGAGAAGTTGATTTTAGTCTTAGATTCATTTTAGCCATGAAATAATTGACAAACTGAGGATCTTCATTTTTAATACTCTGCACTACATTCTGACTGTTGTCAAAAGTATATCCGGATTCAGATTTTCCGGAGTATTTAATCAGGCAGTTCTGGATTAAAAATTCGAATTGCTGTCCGGAAGTAGGCTCAACCTGCACTGAGTTATCCCGATCAGAATACACAATACTATTTTTGATACTCAATTGCTGTAAAGCTCCCTGTTCTATCTGGCCAGCGTCATTTTTCCATTCATTGGTGGCAAAAATTCCATTTCTGTCAAACTGGCTCATCGATTTGGAATAATTAGCAATCGTTGCATGAGTGTAGCTGTGATTTCCTCCTCTGAATATCCCGATACATGAAAGCCCACAGTTATTCATCACCAAATTATTAGCTCTCACTGTAGATCCCACCGCATAGATTCCGTAATCCAGGAAGGTGTGGATGAACGAATTGGTAATGGTAGCCGTTGTCTGCTTCATTTCCAGCCCTTTTATACCTCCGAAAAGCCTTGCATGGTTCATATTAAGGATAGAGTTGGGCTCCATTTTAATAGAATTCCAGTTTTTGGGAACCGTATCATATTTAGTGTCATTCCGGTCTCCACGAATGATAACCTGTTGATCCATGGTTCCGTTGATATTTAAAACACCTCCTGAAGCGACCTTCATCCCACTGTTTTTGTGGAAATATATTTTTGTTCCGGGATCTACATCCAATGTAACATTAGGATTGACGGTAAGATTTCCGTAGATGATTTTAGCTTTATTATTACTCCAGGTTGTAGAGCTGGTAATGACATTAGGATTGGTAGGCGTCTGAATATAAAATTCTGCATCCTGAACTACCGAAAATAAAGTCACGTGCTGCTGTCCGGCAGGACCGGAAAAAATTACTTTGTCTTCAGCAATAGCTTCAGGCCCCGTAGCCTGTGGAGAAATTTCAACAAAAATATAAAGGCTGTCCTTTTTTCTTAAAGGAACATCTTTAAAATCATATCCAGGCTTTCCGTCTACATTGATTCTATATAATGAGGCTGCTCCCTGCTCAAGGTTTACTCTTGGGATCAGAATATCTTTGTCTTCATTATTATAAACTTTTACCACATAGGTTTCTGAACGTACCTGATGATAGACTGTATCACAAAATACCGTATCTCTTGAAAATCTTAATTGCTGTGAAGGAGCATCAAACGTAATATCATCCTTATTGCATGATACCGTTACAAGAAGTATCCAGAAACAAAAAGCCAGTAATAATTTGAATTTCATTGAAATTAAAGTTTAAGTAAGTTCCAAATTTAACGAAAATACTTTGAATTTCTTATCATTAAAAAAATATTGGATTCTGTATTTGGAATTTAGAAAAAAAGTTGTACTTTTGCAACCTAAAATTAGCAGAGAAATATCCATTACTATTTCGAAAGCAAACTTTAATTTTTTAAAAATAGTATTATGAAAAACGGAATCCACCCAGAAAATTATAGACTTGTTGTTTTCAAAGATATGAGTAACGACGAGGTGTTTCTTTGCAAGTCTACTGCAGAAACAAAAGACACTATCGAGTTCGAAGGACAAGAGTATCCTCTAATCAAAATGGAGATCTCTTCAACTTCTCACCCTTTCTACACTGGTAAAGTGAAATTAGTTGACACTGCAGGTAGAGTTGATAAGTTCATGAACAAATACAAAAAATTCGCTAAGTAATTTTTTGTCTACTCAAAATAATAAAGCCTTTCAATCTTTTGGAAGGCTTTTTTTGTTGTATGAAATCTGATTTTTAGGAACTTTATCCCGCTATCCACGTATACTCCTCGCTCCAAACTTTCCTGATCTGTCATCCATCCGTCTATTATCTCTTGTCTTCTATCACAATTTCTCCCATCTTTTTGTATTTTTGTTTTAGATAGAATTAGAAACAACAGCTTTAGCTTTTTGTCTCTGTTTTTTACCTTTTAACCCTAACTTTCAAAAAATGCAATTAGTTTTTTCAGACGCACAATATTGGGAAGATTTTCTTCCGCTTACCTTTACCCGACCTGTTGCAGCCATGCGATGCGGAATCCTGACTTTTTCTGAAAGATGGCAAAAAATTCTCGGAAACACCGAAGCTTCTTATTTTACGGAAATGTATCTTCAGGATAAATTTAATGCTCCTGAAGAAAAAGAAAGTCTTTTTCTTGTTCCGAATTTCCTGCCTTCTGAAACGGTTATTCAGCAGATCAAAGACCTGAAACAGGGAGAGGCACTGGTGTACGAAGATGAATTGGTAGCAGCAAGAATTAATATGAAAGATTTTTCTTTACATCAGATTGAAAAAATGACTGATATTAAAGAAGAACTTGTTTTCTTTAAAAAACCGGCAGATCTTTTTACATATAATCATCATGCGATCAGTTTTGATTTTGATCTGTTGACCATGGGAAGAACATCACAGGAATTATCTTCAACAAATGGTTTCCTGGGAGATAAAAAAGATCTTTTCATCGAAGAAGGGGCTTCCGTAGAGTTTTCAACGATCAATACAAAAACCGGTAAAATTTATATCGGTAAAAATACAGAAATTATGGAAGGCTGTCATCTTCGGGGGCCTATCGCATTGTGTGATGAATCTAAATTTAATTTAGGTGCTAAGATCTACGGAGCAACTACCGTGGGACCTCACTGTAAAGTAGGAGGAGAAGTCAATAATATAATTATTTTTGGCTATTCAAGTAAAGGGCATGAAGGTTTTGTAGGAAATTCAGTGATCGGAGAGTGGTGTAACTTCGGAGCAGACAGCAACTCTTCCAATATGAAAAATAACTACGGCCATGTAAAATTCTGGAATTACAGAACCAAAGCTTTTGAAGATACCGGATTACAATTTGCAGGGCTGATTATGGGAGACCATTCTAAAACGGCAATCAATACGCAGTTAAATACAGGGACTGTGGTCGGGGTGGCTTCCAATATTTTCAAACCAGGCTTTCCACCCAATCTTGTGGAAAACTTTTCATGGGGTGGATTGAAAGATGATGAAAGGTTCAGGTTGGATAAGGTCTATGAAGTGGCAGAAAGAGCAATGGCAAGAAGAAAAGTGGCTTTAACGGAAGAAG